>NZ_JAEMQX010000003.1 GCF_016463645.1 Sphingopyxis sp.
TTTCGTCGCGGTTCCACATCGCGGTGACCAGCCCGACATCGACGAGCGGATCGGCCAAGGTTGCCATCTCCCAGTCGAGGATCGCCAGCACCTTCGGCTCGGCCATATCCATCAGCACATTGTCGAGATGATAGTCGCAATGGACGATCCGCACCGCTTCGGGCGCCGGCGCGTTATCGGCGAGCCATGCCCCAAGCGTTTCGATCAACGGGAGTTCGCGAACCGCGTGCGCCGCTCGCACCGCGCGCCATCGCTCGATCTGGCGGCCGACGAAGTTCCGCGCCTTGTCGGCGTCGCCCAGCCCGGCCGGAACCGGTTTGATCGCATGGACGCTGGCGATGGCGTCGATCAACGCGCGACCGACGGCGTCGCGTGTCGCGACATCGTCCGCATAGCCATCCGGCAGCGTATCGGTGATCGCGGCGCCGCGCACGAAGCGCGTCAGGGAAAAGGGCACGCCGAGTACGTCCGGATCGTCGCAGAACAGGATGGGTTCCGCGACCGGCGCCTTTCCCGCGATCGCCGAAATGAACCGATACTCACGCGCGATGCCGGCGCTGGCGAGGTTGGACACGGTATCGGCCGGCGGATGCCGCAGCACCATCGGGCCGCTCGCGCTTTCGACCAGACTCGTGACATTGGCGTTGCCGCCGGTCAGAGGGCGGATGATCCGCGCATCGGCAATCCCCGCCTCATCCTCCAGCCAGCGGGCGAGCCGCTCGGCCGGATCGCTCACAATCTGCACAGCAGGCCGCCGTCGTTGGAGATGATCGAGCCGGTCATATAGGGCGACCCCGCCACCCACCAGACGACGTCGGCCAGTTCCTCGGCCGTGCCTTCGCGGCCCAGCGGAATGGCTGCCACCAATTTGGCCTTCGCGCGCGCCGATATGCCCGCCGTCATTTCGGTCGATGTCATGCCCGGAATGACCAGATTGACGCGGATACCGCGACGCGCCAGCTCGACCGCCAGCACCTGGGTAAGACCCGCGAGCCCGGCCTTTGACGCGCCATAAGCCGCGTCGCCGGAAAAGCCGCGCAAACCCACGATCGCACCGATATTCACGACCGACCCGCCCTCGCCCAGATAGGGCAGAGCCGCCCGCACGAAGTTGAGCGGCCCCGACAGGTTGGTATCGAGCACCGCCTGCCAATCGTCCGGCGCGAGCGAGCCGATCAATCCGCCGCGATGCAGCCCGGCATTGTTGACAAGCACATCGATGCCTCCCCAACGCTCCGCGACCTCCGCGCAGGCGCGCGTCACGGACGCCGGATCGGTCACATCCGCCACAAGACCGATCGCATTCTCTCCGATCGCCTTCGCCTGCGCGTCGATATCCTTGCCGCGCGCGACAAGCGCGACCTTGTCCCCTTTGCTCGCGGCCAGGCGGGCGATCGCGAGGCCGAGGCCTCGCGATGCGCCCGTAACCACCCAACGGCGCTGTTCTGGATTCGACGTCTTGACCATGCCGCGTCCCGCTCAGAAGGCCTGGGTCACGGCGACGCCCCACGTCCGCCGGGGACGCGGCGCGGCATAGCTCCACACGCCCTGCACGTCGTATCCGATCGTCCAGCCCTTTTCGTTGGCCAGATTCTTGCCGAACAGGCTGACCGTTGTCTTGTTGAAACGGGCGTTGATCGACGCGTCGACCAGATACTGTCCGCTGTTGCGCAGGTTCGGGTTGTTGAGGAAGGTGATCTCGTGCCCGCCGACATAATGGACGTCGCCGGACACCCACGCCGATGCGTTGCTGCCGATATCGGCCTCATAGGTTCCGCCGAGGCTCCACGTCCATTTCGGGGCCCGGCGGATCTTGAGGAAGCTCGCATCGATCGGCGTTCCGGTGCTGTAGATGTCGCCGACGAAATCCTTGTATTTCGCATCGAGATAGCCGAGATTGCCGTTGAGCGTGAAACCATCGGCGACGCGCGCGGTGAGGTCGAGTTCGAACCCCTTGAGTTCCGCCGACGCCGCGTTGATCGTGCGGTTTTCGCGCCCGGTCGAAGTCCCCGGCGCGGGCACGTCGAGATCCTGCTGCATATCGTCATATTTCATCAGGAACGCCGCGCCGTTCAGGCGCACGCGTCCGTTCGCGAATTCGGTCTTGAACCCGGCCTCATAGTTATCGAGTGTTTCGGGATCATAGGGAATCGTCGCCGCGCCGATCGTCGACGGCCGCCCGTTGAAGCCGCCGCCACGATAGCCGCGCGACCAGAGGGCATAGATCATCGCTTCGTCGGTGATTTCATAACGAACCGAAACGCGCGGCGTGAACTTCGACCAGCTCTTCCTGACCGGATCGGCCATGACGATGACACCCGGCGCGCTTCCCGTCGGATTTTCCTCGACCGTCGTGTCATAAAAGAAGATCGGCAGGTCGTTGACGATGCTCGACTTCCTGTCCTTGGTATAGCGCGCGCCGACCGTCAGCGTCAGCCGGTCGACGATCTCGTAATCGGCTTCGCCATAGATCGCCCACGACTTGTTGGTTTGCCTGACGTCCTGCGCGCTGGTGAGCAGCGGCGGGCCGGCGAAGCCGATATAATTCTTGAGATTGATCGTGTAGCGCGAATCCCAGAGGTAACCGCCAAGAACAAAGGTCAGCGGCCCCGATCCGCCCTTGGTCAGACGCAGTTCATTCGTCGTCTGGCGCCAGCGCGCCGGCCGGTCGGTGTGATAAAGCGTCTCCGGTCCGGCATCGAAATCCTGATTGATTTCCTCATCGGTTTTCAGCCAGCCGAAAATATAGTCGACCTGCATGTCGGATCCGAGGTCATAGGTCGCCTTGGCGATCGCCATGTCGAGCTTGAACGTCGCATTCTTCTCGAGCCGGCCGTCGGATACGCTGACATAGCGATCGCCCGAGGTCGGCACGCCCGGCGCGGGCGAGCATTGGTTATAGGCCGTGCAGAACAGGTCGGTCGGGCGGTTGACCGCGAGCAGCTGCGGCGGATCCTGCTTCGTCTTCTGATGATCATAGCTGAGCTGGATGTCGAGATTGTCGGTCGGCTCGAACAGCAGCGCGCCCGAGATGGCGTAAAATTCGGACCGCTGCCCGTCCTGGTTCTGGAAGCGGTTGAAGATATAGCCGTCGGACTTCTCGTACGCCCCGCTGACCTTGACCGCGACATTGTCGGTCAGGCCGGTGCTGGCAACGCCTTCGACCTTCCAGCTGTCGAAACGACCATAGGTGAGCCGCGCCTTGCCGGTCAGGTCATAGGTCGGACGCGAGCGCGCGAGATTGATGACGCCGCCCGTGGCGTTGCGTCCGAACAATGTGCCCTGCGGACCGCGCAGCACTTCGACGCGGTCGATGTCGATCGCCTTCAGCAAGCTGCCCGAGCTCTGGCCGATATAGACATCGTCGAATACGACGCCGACCGCGGGGTCGACCGACTTTTCGACGTCGGCGACGCCGATGCCGCGGATATAGACCGCAGCCACGCCGCCGGGCCCCTGCTGCGTATCGTCAATAACGATGTTGGGTGACGAGTCGGCAAAGTCGCGAACGTCGGAATCGAAACGCCGGTCGAGCTCACCCGCCGACAGCGCGCTGATCGACGCAGGCACGTCCTGCATACTCTCCTCGCGCTTGCGCGCGGTGACGACGATTTCCTCGAGCCCCCCGGACGAGGCCGCCCGCGTTTCGCCGGCGGCTTCCTGCGCGCTGGCGATCGATGCCGGACATAAAATGACTGCTGCGGTGGCCAGAAGGCGCACGGATTTCACGCGATCGATCATGATCATTTCTCTCCCATCGACGGGCGCATTGGTCGCTCGCAGCCGCTTGTGCGGTTCTCGTGAGTCACGCTCCGATCAAAGCATGCCTCACTTGTTTGTTATCGACAAGCAAATTTTATTTTCGACGATATGGTCGCAGAAAGAATATGGAATACAACACTGATATTGATGTATATTTTTTCCAAAAACGGATCATGAAAATATTCTTGCTTGTTCTCATCTAGTAAGTGTGCAAGAAGATTGGCCAACGATAAATACCGAATGGGAGAGTGAATATGGCAGACCGGCTAGCCGGCAAGTCGGCCCTGATCTCGGGCGGCGCGAGCGGCCTGGGCGAGGCTCAGGCGATCCTCTACGCCCGCGAAGGCGCCGCGGTGCTCATCGGCGATGTGCAGGCGGAAAAGGGCCACGCCGTCGTCGCCGCGATCGAAAGCGAAGGCGGCAAGGCGGCCTTCATCCATCTCGACGTTTCCGATGCGGGCAATTGGGACGCGGCGGTCGCCGATGCCGTCGCCCGTTTCGGCAAGCTCACGACGCTGGTCAACAATGCCGGCATCTTCCACCCCGGCGGCATAACCCAAGAAACCCGGCAAGGCTGGGACCGCATGATCGCGATCAATCAGACCGGGGTTTTCCTCGGCATGAAAGCGGCCGCCCCTGCCCTGCTCGCCTCGGGCAATGCCGCCATCGTCAATGTCAGCTCGCTCTACGGCCTCATCGGAAGCCCCAATGCCATTTCCTATCATGCCTCGAAGGCGGCAGTGCGCGTGATGGGCAAGGCGGGCGCGCTCGAATTCGCCAGGCAGGGCATAAGGGTCAACACGATCTTCCCTGGCCAGATCAAGACCCCGATCCTCGGCGACATCACCCCCGAACAGGATGCCGCGATCAAGGCATCGATCCCGATGGGCATCGTGGGCGATCCGATGGATATCGCCTACGCCAGCCTCTACCTCGCGTCGGACGAGGCGAAATATGTGTCAGGCGCCGAACTCTGGGTCGATGGCGCATGGTACGCGGGGCAATGAGCGTGACTCCAAGCGGAAGGACGCTTCACTGATGGCCTGGGATTTTTCGACCGACCCCGAATTCGAGCGGCAGCTCGAATGGATGCGCGGCTTCGTGGCCGAAGAGATCGAACCGCTCGACCTCGTTTTCCGCGACCCCGCCGCGCATGTCGATCCGCGCTCGCCCGCCGCGCGCGCGATGGCGCCGCTCAAGGAAGAGGTGAAGAAGCGCGGCCTGTGGGCCCGCCACCTCGGTCCCGAACTCGGCGGTCAGGGCCTCGGCCAGCTCAAACTGGGTTTGATGAACGAGATTCTCGGGCGCAGCCGTTTCGCACCGACGGTGTTCGGGACGCAGGCGCCCGATACCGGCAACGCCGAAATCCTCGCGCGCTTCGGCACCGCCGAGCAGAAGGCGAAATATCTCCAGCCGTTGCTCGATGGCGAAATCGTCTCCTGTTACTCGATGACCGAGCCGCAGGCTGGTGCCGACCCCGGCGAATTCACCTGCAAGGCGCGGCTCGACGGCGATCAATGGGTGATCGACGGCGAAAAATGGTTCGCGAGCCATGCCTGCATCGCCGAATTCCTGATCGTCATGGTCATCACCGATCCCGATGTGCCGGTGCACGAGGGTTCGACGATGCTGATCGTTCCGCACGACACGCCGGGGCTCGAGATCGTGCGCAACACCGCGGTCGGGCCGAAGGACGAGATCGGCAGCGGGGTCCATGGCTATCTCCGCTTCACCGACTGCCGCGTGCCCGAGGCAAGCCGGCTCGGCCCCGTCGGCGAAGGCTTCAAGGTCGCCCAGTCGCGGCTCGGCGGCGGCCGCATCCATCATGCGATGCGCACCGTGGGCATGCTGAACAAGGCCATGGATTATATGACCGAGCGCGTCGTGAGCCGGACGACGAAGGGCGAACGGCTGGCCGACAAGCAGATGGTCCAGGAAAAGATCGCCGACAGCTATACGCAGATTCTGCAGTTCCGGCTGCACGTCCTCTACGCCGCCTGGCTGCTCGACCGCGACAAGGCCTATACGCGCCCGGTACGGCGCGAGATCAGCGCGATCAAGGCGGCGATGCCCGGCGTGCTCAAGGACGTCGTCTATCGCGCGCTCCATCTCCACGGTTCGCTCGGCATGTCGAACGAAACCCCGCTGATGGATATGTGGCAATATGTGCCCGAAATGGGGATCGTCGACGGACCGACCGAGGTTCACAAGATCGGCGTCGCCAAGGACATCTTGCGCGACGTGGCGCCGTCGGACGGCCCCTTCCCGACCTGTCATGTGCCGACGCGCCTCGCCGTCGCCCGCGAGAAGTTTGCCGCCTACCTCGACTGAAGCCCCCATCCGCAGGAGTCCGGAATGACCGAAGACATCGAACACCGCCTCGACCGCGTCGAAAGCCGGTTCGCGATGCACGACCTCGTCAGCGATTATTGCCACGGCTTCGACAAGCGCGACTGGGACCGCTTCGCCGCGATCTGGTGGCCTGACGCGGTCTGGGACATCGGCCCGCCCTTCGGTACCTTCGAGGGCAGCGACGGCATCGCGCATGTCACCAGGGATATCCTGTGGGACGCCTGGCTCGCGTCAAGCCACTACACCACCAACCTCGTGATCACCTTAGAAGGGAAAGACCGCGCAACGGGGGTATGCGACGTCGATTGCATCGGCACGACGTCGGACGGACAGGCGCAGACGGTCGCCGCCAGCTATTTCGACATTTTCGAACGGCGCGGCGGGGTCTGGAAGATCGCGCATCGCAAGGTGAAGATGTATCACTTCAACCCGCTGCCCGGCGTCACGCTGTCGCCGCCGGCATAGGAGCTGACATGGCCTATCTCGATACCGAAGACGGCGGCCGCGTCTATTATGCGCACCACCGCGCGCCCGAATTGCCGGTCGTGCTGATCCACGGCTGGGGCATGTCGGGCGACTATTGGGCGTCGGCGGTCGAGGCTCTCCTCGCCGACGGTCATGGCGCGATCACCGTCGATCATCGCGGCTGCGGCCGCTCCGACCGCGATTTCACCGACATGTCGATCGATGCGATCGCGCGCGACGTCGCGGCGATCGTCGAGCGCTGCGGCGCCCCCCGCGTCGCGCTCAACGGCTGGTCGCTCGGCGGCGCCGTTGCGGTCGCGGCGGCCGGGCTGCTCGGCGAACGCGTCGCGGGGCTTGTCCTGACCTGCGGCGCGTCGCCGCGCTATGTCCAGGGCGAGGGCTTCCCGCACGGCGGCACCGCCGACGATGTCCTCGGCATTGGCGCCGCAATCACCGCCGACCGCCCCGGCTTCTTCCGCGCCCTTGCCGAGGGCGCGTCGGGCGAAGGCGCGAGCGAGGCGATGATCGGCTGGGTCGAACGCGGCTTTATCGCCACGGGTCCGCGCGCCAGCGACACCCTCGCCGGTCTCGCGACGCTCGACCAGCGCGACCTGCTGGCATCCTTCGACTTCCCGGTGCTGTCGATCGGCGGCGCCAGGGACAGCATCGCCGACCCCGCCATCGCGGGGTTCGCCGCCAACTGCGCGCGAAACGGTACGCTGCTCACCCTGGACACCGGCCATTCGCCCCAGCTCGAAGCGCCTTCGGCCTATAACGAGGCATTGCTCGACTTCGTGAGGAAACTCGCTTGATGACCACCGCGCCGTCCGACGATCTGGCCGCCCTGCTCGCCCCGCTGCACGCCCCCTTCACGTGCAAGTCGCTGAAGGCGCCGAACCGCTTCTGCATGGCGCCGATGTCGCGTTATTTCGCGCCCGGCGGCGTACTGACCGATGACGGCGCCGAATATTATCGCCGCCGCGCCGCTGCGGGGATCGGTACGATCATTACGGAGGGGACCGGCGTCGCGATCGACCACACCGTCGCCGCCGACACCGTGCCGATCTTCGCCGGCGAGTCTCCCCTTGCCGCGTGGAAGGGTGCGGTCGACGCCGTCCATGCCGAGGGCGGCATGTTCGTCCCGCAATTGTGGCACGTCGGCGGCTGCATCGACTTCAATTTTCCCGACTCCCCGCATGCGGAACTGGTCAGCCCGTCGGGTTTTGCCGGGCCCGACGTGCCGGGCGGCCGCCCGATGACCGAGAAGGACATCGCCGACACCGCCGCCGCCTTCGCCGAATCCGCACGCGAAGCGAAACGGATCGGCTGCGACGCGATCGAGCTTCATGGCGCACACGGCTATATTTTCGACCAGTTCTTCTGGGACCGGACGAACCTGCGCAGCGATCGCTACGGCGGACCCGACATCGCCGACCGCGCGGCCTTCGCGGCCGAGGTCGTCGCCGCCTGCCGCGAAGCCGTCGGCGAGGATTTCGCGATCATCATGCGCGTGTCGCAATGGAAGACCTATGATTACGACGTGAAACTGGCGCGCGACCCCGACGAGATGCACCGCTGGCTCGATCCGATGGTCCGCGCGGGTGTCGATATTTTCCACGCCTCGCAGCGGCGCTTCTGGGAACCCGAATATGAAGGCGACCCGAAAAACCTCGGCGGCTGGATCAAGGAAGTCACCGGCAAACCCGTGGTCACCGTCGGGTCGATCGGCATGGACCGCGACCTGATGCAGGATTTCGTCGAGGGCATTTCCTCGCCGATGCTCGCCCGGCTTGAGGAGCTCGTGGAGATGTTCGAACGTGGCGAGTTCGATCTCGTTGCTCTTGGCCGCGTCCTTCTTGCCGATCCGAATTGGCTGGAAAAGGTCGAACAGCAACGCGTCGACGAACTGACGCCGTACGACCGTGCAAGAGCGCTCCGGCAATATGAGCATGATTGACGCGGGCGCGGAATTTTGGTGGGTCCAAGGCTGAAAAAGTCGCGCGCCGTTCTCCGCCTCACGGTGCTGTTGGCCGACTGGCGGCTTCTGGACCGAAAAGGGAAAAAGCAGCCGGTAACTAGAGCGTGAGTCCGAGATCCTGCCGCGCGATGATCCCCTTCATGATCTCGGAAGCGCCGCCGCCGATGCTTTCGATCATCGTCTGACGCCACATCGCTTCCGGTCCGTCGGGCCCGTCGACGACGAGCGCCGAAGCCCCGCCCACGTCCATCACGAAACGGGCGATCGACTGGATCGCATCCGTATGGGCGATCTTGTTGGCGGCCGCCGATGCCGCGGTGTCGCGACCCGCCGCCATGTCGGCGAGGACCGCGAGCGAAAGCGCCTCCGCCTCCATGACGCCGAGTTCGAGTTCCGCCAGGCGATGCTGCACAAAGGCGTCGCCGGACAATCCCATGCGGTCGAGCCAGGCGACGGCATCGTCGAAGTCGCGCCATACGCGCGCGCCGGCGAACTGGACATGGCGTTCGTCCGCCAGCGCCCTTGCCATCATTTGCCAGGCTCCGTTTTCCGGGCCCACCCGGTTCGCCACCGGGACGGCGACATCTTCGAGGAAGATCTGGCTGAAGCGGTGGCCGTCCATGTGGCGATCGTTGCGCAGGGTGATACCGGGCGCGCGCCGGTCGACGATCAGGAGGCTGAGCCCCTTCCCGCGCGAATCGGGCGCGCCGGTGCGGCAGAGCAGCCAGATGAAGTCGGAGAATTCGGCGTAGGAGGTCCAGATCTTGCCGCCGTTGACCAGATAATGATCGCCGTTCCGTACCGCGGTCGTCGTCAGGCCGGCGAGGTCCGATCCCGCCTCGGGCTCCGAATAGCCGAGGCAGAAACGGATCTCGTTGCGCCGGATCGGCGGCAGCCATTCGTGCTGCTGTGCCCCTGTTCCGAAGCGCTGGATCGACTTCGCGATGATCCCGGTGCCGAGCGGCGGGCGACCGCCGCGGATATAGGCCATCTCGTTCCACAATATATATTCATAGGCGGCGGGCCTGCCCTCGCCCCCGAATTGCTTCGGCCAGCATATGGCAAGCCAATTGCGTTCGACGAGCGCATGGTGGAGCGCCGCGACCCGCTCGGGATCGGCATCGGCGAACAGTGCCTTCGCCTCGCGATGGGGCCGCAGCACCTCGGCCACCTCGTCGCGAAAGGCGATCTCGTCGGGTTCGAACCAGATGTTCATGCGCCCCCGGCTTCCTGATCCGCGTTGGACGGCACGCCGGGCGCGCCGGCGTCGTAAAGATTGACCAGCTGGCGCAGGCGTCGCGACAGATGGAATACCGGGCCGTCGCGCGTGACCCCGATGGCGCCATAGACCTGATGGACGGCGGGCACGATCCGGCTCACGGCCTTCGCCGCCGACAAGCGCGCCGCGACGACGCGCGCGTGGGGCGCCGGGCCATGATCGGCGGAGAAGGCGGCCTGGCGCCCGAGCGCGGTCATCGCGCGCAGCAGGACTCCCGCCTCGGCCAGCGGAAAGCTGACCCCCTGGAACTGCGAAAGCGCCTTGCCGAACTGCCGGCGCGAAGCGACATAGGCCGAAGCTTCCTCGACCAGCCGGCCCAGCGCGCCCCTGAGATAGCCGGAAAGGAAAATGTCCCGCAGATGGGCGGCGCGATCGCGGCCCGGCACCATGCCGGCCGTCTCGAGCCTGCCCTGCAGCCAGATGTCCCCGGCGAGCGTCCGCCGCTCGGCCGCGTCGCCGGTCAGCCGGACCCGCCGCACGGCCACCCCCTCGTCCACGAGCAGGATCGTCGCCGCCCTGCCCCACGGAATATGGGGCGGACGGCAAAGCACCGCGATTTCGGAGCCGGCGAGCAGCGCATCGCGTTCGGGGAGCGCAAGCTGGGCCGCGAAGATCGCATCGGCGAGCGGTCCCGGCGCCCCGAACGCGCCCAGCACCTGCGCCGCGGCATAGAGGTCGACCGCGCCGCCGAAGCCGTCTTCCGCGGCAAGCGCGAAGAAACCGAAACCCGCAAGATCCTGCCAGAAGGAAAACGGAAAATCGTCGGACGCGTCGACGCGGTCGCCGAGACTGGTCCGGCACAGCGCGCGGAGCGCGTCGGCGATCCCTTCCTCATCGGCTCCGGGCTCGAGAACCGGCCTCATGCCACCCCGCCGGCCTTTTGATGATCGGGAACGGGGCGCAGTTTCGGGAAATAGGGATGGCGCAGCGGATCGCCGGGCTGCAAGGCCTCGGCAAGCCCCGGAAAACGCATGTTGATGCGCGTCGGCTTGGGCTGGAAGGTCACGTCGGGCCCGAACACGTTCACCGTCATCGTACGGCGCTGCATATCCTCGCTCGTCGGCGCGCCGCCGTGCAGCACCTTGGGATGGATGACCAAGAGGTCGCCCGGCTGCGACGCATGCGAGCGGATCTCCCATTTCTCGCGTTCCTTCTGGATGTTGGGAAGCTGCGGCCTGCCATTGTCCGCTCCGACCTTGCTCGGCTGGTTCGGGTCGAACGTGTTGTATTCGGGGCCGAGGTGGCTGCCGACGACATATTCGAGGGCATGCGCCGCATCGAGCGGGTCGAGCGTGATCCACGCGCCCGCGATCTGCAGGCTGTCGTCCATCTGATAGAAGGGCATGTCCTGATGAAAGGCCGTCCGGTCCGCCGACCCGCCGCCCTTGAAGAATATCTGGTCGTAAAAAAGATAGACCTCGTCGGTCTCCATCAGGTCGGCCAGAATGTCCGCGATCGGTGAATCGTACAACAGCCGCTGGAATTCGGGGTTCACCAGGAAATTCGAGTGATCGGTGAAGAATTTGCCGCTGCCCTTGTTGCGGATATCGACGCCGAACGGGCCCGGATGCCGCATGTTGCGCTCGAGCCCGATCTGGATGAGGTCGAGCCAGGTCTGCGATATCGCCTGCGGGATGAAGACGGCGCCATCCTCCCTATAGGTTCGGACATGCTCGGCTGTTACGATCGAAGAAAGCAATTTCCTGTTCCTTTTCAAAATTCTGGACCTCGGCACCCCGGCCCGGTTCATGCGAATGATAGGCTCGCTCCCCGATATAGTCAATATGTTGACTATTTAACGCTCTCCAGATCGGCGCGCAGATGGACCGCCGCCAGCAGATAATGGACGAAGCCCCAGACGTTGGTGATCGCGGTCAGCGCCAGCGCATAGCTCAGCGACAATTCGCCCGCGCGCGGCGCCATGAGATCGCTGAGCCCGCCGACGATCGTCGGGCCGAAGCTGTTGCCGATGAGGAACATCAGCGCCATCAGCACGGCCGAGGCGGTGGCGCGCATCTGTGCCGGGACGAGCGCCTGCGCCATCGCGAAGGTCGGCGCGATGAACAATATGCCGAGCCCGTAGGACGGCACGAGCGCGACCAGCGCGACCGTCACGTCCGAAGCGAGAAAGGCGACCGCAAGACAGGGCGCCGCAACCAGCAACGAAATGCCGGGCAGCCACATATACCAGCGCCGGTCGCGCTTGCCGAGCAGGTCGCCGAGCGTGCCGCCCGCGAGTGTTCCGACGATGCCCGAGACCCCCACGACGGCGCCGAGCATCATGCCCGTTTCCGACGGCGAAAGCTCGTGAACGCGCATCAGGAACATCGGCGAGAAGGCGACTTTCGCCGAAGCCCCGAAGGCATAGAGGCCGCAACCCATCGCCATGTGCCGGAAGGATTTCCTGGACCAGAGGAGGCGGAACACGTCGACCAGCCGCGCGGCGGACGGCGCTTCGTGCCGGGGTTTCTCGTCGAGGCGCCCGCGTTCGGGCTCGCGCAACGTCAGCATGATGAGCGCGGACAGGACGAGGCCGGGCAGCCCGATCCACAGCAGCGCGGCCCGCCAGCTCGAAACGTCGCTGATCCAGCCGCCGAGCAGCAGCCCGAGCATCGAGCCGATCGGCCCGCCGATCGAAAAGATCGCGATCGCGGTCGCGCGGCGGTTGGCGCGAAAATAATCGGCGATCAGCGAATGCGCGACCGGCGTGCAACCCGCCTCGCCGATCGCCACCCCGACGCGCGACAGCGCGAGCTGGACGAAGTTCGCGGCAAACCCGCCGATCGCCGTCATTACGCACCAGAATCCGACCGCGCTCGCCAGCACGGTGCGGCGCGAATGAATATCCGCCAGCCGCGCGATGGGAATGCCGCATATCGAATAGAAAGCGGCAAAGAGCAGACCGCCCAGAAGACCGATCTGGGCGTCCGACAGGCCGAGATCACTCTTGATCGCCTCGGCAAGGATGAACGGCAGCTGCCGGTCGATCATGCTGATGACATAGGCAAGCGTCAGCAGCGTCAGGACCCACCATTTATAGACCCCGCGATCGTCGGGCAGCGTGGCGATGGTGCCCGGTGGGGCACCATCATACGCCGCGCCGCGCGGTTCCGCCGGCTCGCGGGAGGCGGCGCCGGTCATCTAGCGGCCGCCTCCGAAGGTGACGTCGAGCTTCAGTCCGACATAGCGTTGATATTCCCGCGACAGCGAATGATAGGCGCCGCCGATCGACTGCACGAACTGCTTGCGCGCGACATAGAATTTGTCGGTGAGATTCTTTGCGAACAGCGAGACATCCCAGCCCTGGTCCTCGTTCTTCAGGCCGATGGCCAGGTCGACGATGCCCGCGCTCTTCCGGATCGTGCGCGGATCCTGGTTGATGCTGAACTGCACATCGTCCTGCCAGGTGAAGGCGGGAACGGCGTAGAAGGTCAGCCCCGAATCGCTCACCGGCTGCTCGAAGCGCGCCGACAGATTGACCTTGACCTTGGGCAGCAGGGCCAGCGGCTTGCCGTCGAGGTCCTGGCTCTCCACCGTTCCGTTGCCGTCGACGTCGACGGTGCAGCCGAGCGCCGCCGTCTGCCCCGGATAGCAATCGAAGATCGTCCCCTGATATTTGCCGTCGTCATAGACGACGCCCAGATTGAAGCTCAGCCGGTCGTTCGCCTGGAAATTCGCGTCGAGTTCGACGCCTTGCGACAGCACGTCGCCCGCGGTGACGAGCTGGGTGCCCGTCGGCGGGATGATCTTGAACGCCTGGAAGTTCGATATCTCGGTCCGGAACAGCGCGGCGTTCAGCCGCAGCCGCCGGTCGAACAGCAACGACTTGATGCCGAGTTCCCACGAGTTGGCGGTCTCGGCGCTGATCAGCGCGTTGGCGGGATCGCGCGCCTGATCGCTGAGGTCGATCGCCGGCCCCTTGTAGCCGCGCGACCACATGCCATAGACATTGACGTCGTCGGTGATCTCGAAGCGCGCGCCGGCACGCGCCGTGAAGCCGGTATCGTGCGCCTTGCCGTCCCACGGACCGATCTGCACGGTGGCGGCGGGCGTCGAATTGTCGCGGAAATAGCTATAGTCGAAATTCTCGCGCGTGATGCGCGCGCCCGCGATCAGCGTCAGCCGGTCCGTCAGGCCGAGCTCGCCGTCGACGAAGGCCGACAGGCTTTCATTCGCATAGGTCACGTTGCGGAACCGATTGGTCGGCAGTCCGGTCGACCGGGTCATCTGGACGAGGTCGACGTCCATCGCCTCCTCGAAGCGCGAATAGAAACCGCCGATTGTCCAGTCGAGCGCGCCCGAAACGCCGTGAAGGCGCAGTTCGGCGGTCAGTTCGTCGCCGTTCTGGCGGTAACTGCCACCGGGCTGCATCAGGATACCGTGGATATCCAGATTCTCGGGCGTGAAGGCGAGCGACGTCTGGTCGACGTCGGTCACGAACGCGATCCTGTAATCGGTGTAGCCGACGAGCGCGGTCAGATCGACGTCGCCGCCGAGCGACCAGTCGAGCTGGGCGCTGCTATTGAAGACCCGCGTCCGCGCAAAGGGATCGACGTCGATATTGACCTCGTCATTCTTCGGCCCGGCGACGACCGGATAAAGGGCCTCATCCTGCCGCTGACCCGGCAGGCCCGAATCATTGGCGGTTTCGAGGAACCACTGATTGTTGGTATTGGTCTTGGCATAGCCGGCGGCGAGCCGGAGCGTGACGTCGGGCGAGATTTCGAAGTCGAGCTTCCCCCGGACGCCGAACGATCGGAGATAGCCGATGTCGTGCGGAGCCGGCCCGTAATTCTTTCCCCACCCCTCGTGCGTGTTACGCCACGCCGTCACCCGCGCGGCGACGCCTTCGCCGAGCGGCCCGGTAACGCTCGCGGCAAAGGATTTGCCCGTGTCGTCGGCGACCGATGCCGACACGAAGCCCCCGAATTCGTGCGAGGGCGACAGCGTCGTGATGTTCAGAACGCCCGCCGTCGCATTCTTCCCGAACAGCGTACCCTGCGGGCCGCGCAGAATCTCGATGCGCTCGACGTCGGGCAGGTCGCCCCAGAAGCCCGCGGCGCGCGATGCCGGGATCCCGTCGACGCTGACGACCACGCTCTGCTGGATATAGCCCCCGTCGGCCGACACCTGGGTGCCGATCCCGCGGATCGTCACATTGTTGGCACCGGGATGATAATGGCGTGCGAAGGTGATCGACGGCGACACGAGTTCGAGATTGTCGACGCCGCGAAATTGCGAGGCGGACAGCTCGGCACCGCCGAGCACCTGCACCGACAGCGGCACGTCCTGAAGCGATTGCTCGCGTTTCTGCGCGGTGACGACGATGTCGCCCGCGGCGGGCCGGTCCGCCGCCCCTTCGGCGGGATCCGCCTCCTGGGCCAGGGCCGCACCGCCGGCCAGCATCGCATATAGACTGACCGCCATCCCCAATGATCTACGCATGCAATCCTCCTCTTCCCACTTTGCGGGCTGTCGGCGTCCGGCGCTAACTTTGCCCTTGACACGGAGCGAATAAAGTCAATGTGTTTACTGTCAAGGAAGCGATAGTCAATATATTGATTAGACGGATCGCGGCAGGGAGATAATGAGCGTGACCCAGACCCCGTGGCATCTCGCGAGCGTTTTCGAGAGTCTGGCGGATGCCGTTCCCGACCGGATTGCCAGCATTCACGGGACGAACCGGCGGACCTACCGCGCGTTCGAAGACCGCGCCGCGCGCCTTGCCACGGCGCTGGCCGGGATGGGAGTCGGGCACGAAACCAAGGTCGCGCTGCTGATGCGCAATTGCCCCGAATACAAGGAGGCGCAGTTCGCGATCTTCAAGAATCGCGGCATCAGCATCAACGTCAACTTCCGCTACAAGGGCGAGGAACTGCTCTACCTGCTGAGCGATTCGGATTCCGTGATCGTGGTCTTTCAGGACGAGTTTCACGATGTGCTGGCCGAGATCGCGGCGGACTTGCCCGGCGTTCGTGCCTTCATCCGCGTCGGCGACGCGTCGGACGGCGGCGTCGGCAAGGGGCTTTCCGGCCTCCATGATTTCGAGACGCTGATCGCGACCCATGGCCCCGCGCCGCGCATCGACCGGTCGCCGCGCGACACCGTCATCAACTATACGGGGGGCACCACCGGACTGCCGAAGGGCGTGATGATCGACCAGGAGGCGAGCGTCCGGCTCTATTGCTTCGGCTATGAATTCTATGGCCTGCCGACGCCGCAGACGACCGCGGATCTGGTTGCGGCCGCTACCGGGCTGGCAAAGGCCGGCACGGCTCCCGTCTGCCTCGTCTGCGTCCCCTACATCCATAATACCGGCAGCGGCGTCGGGCACACGATGACGACGCTGATGGGCGGCACCGTCGTCACCCTGACCGGCAAGAGCTTCGACCCCGCCGAAGTGCTGTCGACCATCCTGCGCGAACGGGTCACCCAGCTCGTGATCGTCGGCGATGCGATCGCGAAGCCGCTGCTCCTCGAGATCGAGGCGCGCGAACGCGCGGGCGAGCCGTGCGACCTGTCGTCGCTCCGCCTGATCGCTTCGGCCGGGGTCATGTGGAGCAAGGAGGTCAAGCAGGCCTTCCTCGACCGCGGCGACATGACGCTGATCGACTTCTTCGGCGCGACCGAGGGCGGAATGGGCATGTCGCGGTCGAGCCGGACCGAGCCGCCCACCACCGCCAAATTCCGCGCGCGGCCGAGCGTCAAGCTGCTCGACGACGACGGCAACGAAATCCCGTGGGGTTCGGGGCGACCGGGACGCTTCGCCGCCAGGGAAAATATTCCGTTCGGCTATTACAAGTCGGAGGAGCGGACCAACGCGGCCTTCCGGACCTTCGGCGGCGTCCGCTATTCGGTGCCGGGCGATTATGGCTTCATCGCCGCCGACGGCGAGATGACCGTCCTCGGGCGCGGATCGAGCTGTATCAACACCGGCGGCGAGAAGGTCTTCGCCGAAGAGGTCGAATCGGTCGTGAAGCGTCACGACGCCGTGCTCGACTGTCTGGTTATCGGCGTTCCCGACGACCGGTTCGGCTCGGCGGTCGCGGCGCTGGTGGCGCCGAAGCCGGGCGTCCGGATCGAGAGCGACGAGCTCGCCGATTTCGTCCGCTCGGTCCTGTCGGGCTACAAGGTGCCCAAATATTTCATCGAAGTGCCGGGCGTGCAGCGCGGCCCGAACGGCAAGCCCGACTATCAATGGGCGAAAGCGGCCGCGGGGATCGCAGCATGATATATTTGCCCGCCGCGTCAGATCGCCTATGGACCGGAAACCATGAGCAACACCATGTCCGATCAGCCAGAGACGTCGAATACGCTCGACCTTGCGCGCCTGCCGTGGAGCGGGCTGCCGGCGGGGATGCAGCTCATTCTGAACGCCGACCTGGTCGGCAAGGAATTTCGCCGCCGCGCCCGCCAGCGCCTGACCGATCACGACGTCAACGACCGGCGGGCATCGATCATCTCGTTCCTGTCGCAGGTCGGGCCGCAGTCGATCAACGACCTTGCGCAAAAGCTCGAACAGCACAAGGCGGCGATCAGTTCGCTGCTTATCCGGATGGAGAGCGACGGGCTGATCGAATTCACGCCGAATCCGGAGGACAAGCGCTCGAAATCGGCGGGACTGACCGAGAAGGGCAAGCTGCTTGCCGAGCCGATCCGCGATGCGCTGCTCGATATCCGGCACGGGATGCTCGAAGGGGTCGGCGAGGCCGACGTCGATCATGCCAACGCCATCCTGCTGCGGATGCTGTCCAACCTGAACCGGCTCGCCGAGAATTGACGGCCGGCGGGGAGACCCGCCGATGAACGATATCCGCCTCCTCGCCAACGGCCTCGTCGGCAACGGATTCTCCTACCGCGGCTTTCAGGCCGGTCTCGACCGGCGACCGCACATGATCGGCTGCGACGCGGGAACGTCCGACTATGGCCCCGGCCCCCTCGGATCGGGCCGCGACATCAAGCCGCCCGCCTCGGTCGAGCGCGATCTTGAAATCATGTTCGAGGGCGCGCGGCGCCTCGGCATACCGCTGATCATCGGGTCGTGCGGCGTCGCCGGGGCCGCGCCGCATCTCGAGGGCTATCGCCGGATCGTCGAGCGGCTGGTCGCCGATTCGGGCCGGCCCTGCCGCCTCGCGCTCATCCATTCGGACCAGGACCCGGCACTGCTCAAGGCCGCGTCGGCCGCGGGCCGGGTCCGCCCGCTCGGCCCCGTCCCGCCCCTGACCGATGCCGCGATCGACGCGAGTACGCATATCGTCGCGATGGCGGGCGCCGCGCCCTTCATCCGCGCGCTCGACGCCGGCGCCGACGTCATCCTCGCGGGACGCTGCACCGACCCCGCGATCTACGCCGGGCTGGCGATGAGGATGGGCGCGTCGCCCGCGATCGCCTGGCACGCGGCGCGCAGCATCGACAAGGGCATGCTCGCGACCGAAAATGTCGAAGAGGGATCGCCGGTGATGGCGACGCTCGACGACACGGGCTTCACCATCGAGCCGACGAAGGACGGGGCGCGCTGCACGGTGAAGAGCATCGCCGCGCTGACGATGTACGAAAATCCCGATCCATGGTCGATCCTCCAGCCCTCGGGCCGGATTTCGGCCGAACATTGCCGCTTCGAACAGCTCGACGAACGCAGCGTCCGGGTTTCGGGCAGCGAATTCTTCGCCGCCGGACGGCCCAGCGTGAAGCTGGAGGGCGCGCGTCCGGTCGGGCACCGCGCCGCCATGCTGGTCGGCATTCGCGACCCGCGACTGATCGCCGAACTCGACGATTATCTCGATCGCTTCGGGACGATGATCCGGCGGACGGCGCGCAGCCTCGGTATCGCCGAGGACAGCTATCGCTTCCGTTTTCTCGCCTATGGCCGCGACGCGGTGATGGGACTGCGCGAACCGCTCCGCGATTCACCGCCGCACGAGATCGGGCTGCTCGTCGACATTCTGGCCAGCGACGAGGCCGACGCGATGGCGCTGCTCGCCCGCGCGAGTTCGACCGGCGCAAAGCTGGCGCCGGTGCGCGGCATTCCCGCCGGCGGCAATTTCGCGGCGCCCTTCTCGCCCAACCAGATCCCGATCGGCCCGGCCTTCGAATGGAGCGTATGGCACCTTCTCGACTGCGCCGACGAAAGCGATCCCTTCCGTATCGAAATCATGGACCTTCAGGCATGACGCGTCTCGCCGACCTCGCTCCCGGCATCAAGGGCCGCAACGCCGGTGCCGCGTGGCTGACCTTCGACATCCCCTTTTCCGATCGCGCGTCCTACGAAAGGGCGCTGGCCAGCGGCGCGATCAGTCCGCGCCGGATCGGCGAGATCTACGCCGTTCCCGAAGCGGACGTCCGCGTTTTCCCCTTCGCGCCCGCGCTGGCGCTGAAGATCACCATTCCGCGAGCCGCCTTTGCGGGCGGGTTCGACGAATCCGACTTCGACGGCGCGCAGCAGTTCGCGCCGATCCTCGACATCGAAATCCCGTAGGAGAAGGGCATGACGGCCTCCCCATATGCCGAGTTCAGGGAATTGCAGACGGTCGTCCGCGACCAGGTCTTGCGGATCACCCTGTCCAACCCGCCGATGAACGGGATGACACCCGCGATCCACGGCGAGCTCGCCTATATATTCCGGGTCGCGAACCGCGACCGCTCGATCCGCGCCGTCGTCATCACGGGCGCGGGCGACCGCGCCTTCAGCGCCGGCGGCGATATCAACCGCATGGCCGCGAAGATCGACGACCATGGCGCCTGGAACGGCGCGATGCCCGAGGCGCGCGAGATCATCGCCAGCATATTGGAATGCGACAAGCCGACGATCGCGCGGATCAACGGCCATGCGGTCGGCCTCGGCGCCTCGATCGTGCTTGCCTGCGACATCACGGTGATGGTGGAGAAGGCGAAGATCGGCGACACCCACGTCAAGGTCGGGCTGTCGGCGGGCGACGGCGGCGCGCTGCTCTGGCCCTTTCTCGTCGGGCCGGTGCTGGCGCGGCGCTATCTGCTCACGGGCGACCTGCTCACCGGCGCCGAGGCCGCGGCGATCGGGCTGATCACCGAAGCCGTGCCCGCCGCCGATCTCGATACGCGGGTCGACATCTGGACCGAAAGGCTGGCGCGCGGCGCGACGCAGGCGATTTCGCTCACCAAGCGGTCGATCAACGCGAATATCCGCCAGCAGGCGCAGGCCTATCTCGACGCACATCTGGGCCTTGAGACCATGACCCACCTGTCCGCCGACCATCGCCGCGCGGCCTTCGCCTTCCGCGATCAGGAAGAACCGTCGTTCGAGGGCGACTGACATGGCCGTCAAGCTCCACTCTTCCGCCGCGGACGCACTCGCGGGGCTGCTTCGCGACGGCATGACGATCGCCGCGGGCGGCTTCGGCCTCTGCGGCATTCCCGAAACGCTGATCGCCGCCATCCGCGACAGCGGGGTGCGCGATCTCACGATCGTCTCGAACAACGCCGGCATCGACGATTTCGGCCTCGGCATCCTGCTGCGGAGCCGGCAGGTCAGGAAGATGATCTCCTCCTACGTCGGCGAGAACAAGGAGTTCGAACGGCAATATCTGGCGGGCGAGCTCGAGCTCGAATTCAATCCCCAGGGCACGCTCGCCGAGCGGATTCGCGCCGGTGGCGCCGGCATCGGCGGTTTCTACACGCGCACCGGTGTCGGAACGCTGGTGGCCGAGGGCAAAGAAGAGAAGATGTTCGGCGGCGAGCGCCATATTCTCGAGACCGGCCTGACCGCCGATCTCGCGATCGTGAAGGCGTGGCGCGGCGACGCGAAGGGCAATCTCGTCTATCGGAAGACGGCGCGCAACTTCAATCCGATGGTCGCCACCTGCGCCGCGACGACCGTCGCCGAGGTCGAGGAGCTGGTGCCGGTCGGGACGATCGACCCCGATCATGTCCACAGCCCGGGAATCTTCGTCCAGCGCCTCATCCGCGCCGAAAGCAACGAGAAGCGCATCGAGAAGCGCGTCCTGGCAGGAGCTGGCTGACATGCCGCGAACCCGAACCGAAATGGCCGCCCGCGCCGCGCAGGAACTCCGCGACGGCTATTACGTCAATCTCGGCATCGGTATTCCGACGCTGGTCGCCGACAATATCCCGCCGGGCATCGACGTCACGCTCCAGTCCGAAAACGGCATGCTCGGCCTCGGCCCCTATCCCGCCGCCGACGAGGTCGATGCCGATGTGATCAACGCCGGCAAGGAAACGATCACCGAGCTTCCCGGAACCAGCTACGTCTCGTCAGCCGACAGTTTTGCGATGGTCCGCGGCGGGCATATCGACCTGTCGGTACTCGGCGCGATGGAAGTGGCCGAGAATGGCGACATCGCCAACTGGATGATCCCTGGGAAGATGGTCAAGGGCATGGGGGGTGCGATGGACCTCGTCGCCGGGGTCCGGAAGATCATCGTCCTGATGGATCATGTGGCACGGGGCGGCGCGCCCAAATTTCGCCGGCGGTGCGCGCTGCCGCTCACCGGCGCGGGCTTCGTCGACATGATCATCACCGACCTCGCCGTTTTCGAACGCCCGGACCGCAAATCCCGCTTTCGCCTTGTCGAATGCGCCCCCGGCGTGAGCGCGGAGCAGGTGCGGGCGGCGACCGAAGCGCATTACGAACTGTAGCACGACCGCGTGATCCATCCCGTTTTCCGAGCGAGATTCCATGTTTCTGAGCCCCTATGACAACGAGGACTTTCCCGAAATCCGTGAAGGCGTTCGCCGCCTGTGCGCCGGATTTCCGGGAGAATATTGGCGCGATCTCGACGCCGGACGCGAATATCCTACCGATTTCGTACGCGCGCTGACCGAAGCGGGCTATCTGTCGGTGTTGATACCCGAAGCATATGGCGGGTCGGGGCTCGGCCTCCGGGCGGCCGCCGCCATTCTCGAGACGATCCAGGCCGAGGGCTGCAATGGCGGCGCCTGTCATGCGCAAATGTATGTCATGGGCACGATCCTGCGCCACGGGTCGGACGACCAGAAGCAGCATTATCTGCCGAAGATCGCCGCGGGCGAATTACGGCTCCAGGCCTTCGCGGTCACGGAACCGACGAGTGGCACCGATACAACCGCCCTCCGCACGACGGCCGTCCGCGATGGCGATTGCTATGTCGTCAACGGTCAGAAGATCTGGACCAGCCGCGCCGGGCACAGCGACCTCATGCTGCTGCTCGCCCGCACCACACCCCGCGACCGGTCGGCGAAAAAGACCGAAGGTCTTTCGACCTTCATCGTCGACATGAAGCGGGCGCTCGCCGACGGGTCGCTTGCAATCCGGCCGATCCGCACGATGATGAACCATGCAACCACCGAGATATTCTTCGACAATATGCGCATTCCTGCCGCCAGTCTCGTCGGCGAGGAAGGAAAGGGTTTCCGCTATATCCTTTCTGGGATGAACGCCGAACGCGTCCTGATCGCCGCCGAATGTGTCGGCGATGCCAAATGGTTCACGCGCAAGTCCGCGGCCTATGCCAGCGATCGCAAGGTTTTCGGTCGCGCTATCGGCCAGAATCAGGGCGTTTCCTTCCCGATCGCCCGCGCATACGCCAATATGCGCGCTGCGGAGTTGATGGTGCACGAAGCCGCCCGCCTCTATGAGGCGGGGCGGCCGAACGGCGCCGAGGCGAACATGGCAAAGATGCTTGCCGCCGACGCGTCGGTCGAGGCGGGCAATGCCTGCATCCAGACGCACGGCGGCTTCGGCTTCGCCGAGGAATATGACGTCGAGCGTAAATTCCGCGAGACGCGCCTTTACCAGGTCGCGCCCATCTCCACCAATCTCATCCTCTCCTTCCTTGCCGAACATGTTCTCGATATGCCTCGCAGCTACTGAGACCCCGGTTCGGATCGCTTCCCCGATTCCCGCATCGCCCCCGCCTCCCGTCGCCGGCTCAATCCCGGTCGATCGCCCCGGCATCGAGCAGCGGCGCCGCGTCCGCGTCTCCGGCACCAAGAAGGTCGGCCAATCGTTCCGTGCCGGCCAAAATCATCGCCTGTTCCCAGCCGGGCAGCACGGCGAACGCGGCCTCGAATTTGAGCTGCAGCATGTCGGGAGCCTCGACGAGGCGGCGGCGCCCCGCTTCCGTCGCCTTCAGAAGCATCCTTCGCTTGTCGTGCTCGCTGCGTGTCCGGCTCACGAGATCGAGCGCGACGAGACGATCGACGATCGCCGTGATCGTGGCGTGGCCGAATTGCAATCGCTGGGCAACCAGACCGGGAGTAACTTCGTCGCCCGCGTCGATCTCGCGCAGAACCAATAGCTGCGATGGCGTGAGCCCCGTGGCCACGGCCAGCCGGCGCGTTCCGCCTTCGGTCGCGCGAAGCACGCGCCGCAGGGCTTTCAACGTCGCATTGGCAATCTCTGACTCCATCGGGGACTGGTAGCCGCTGGAAACGCCGGCGCAAATCGATTTCGTTGCGCTTGCAAACGCCATTTATTTCATAAATCAAAATATATATTCGCCGCTCGGGGTTGCCCACGCTCCGATTGCACCTATATTTGCGTCGAATCACCTCGACTGAGGAATGATTCCATCGGATATTATTTCAGGAGATGAAAGATATTAGATCGGCAAAAAGACGAAGAGTCATTGCCTCCAGGGACAGATTTGGACGCGATTCCGGTCAGGAAGGCCGATATGGAGTTTCGAACGCCGGTCGCGGCGGACGGCCCCGCCATCACCGCGCTGATCGCGGCCTGCCCGCCGCTCGATCGCAACTCGCGTTATTGCAACCTGCTTCAATGCGAACATTTCGCCGACCATTGCGTCATCGCCGAAAGAGCGGGGCGGATCGTCGGCTGGGTATCGGGCTATCGTCCGCCTTCGGACCCGCACGCCTTTTTCGTGTGGCAGGTCGCCGTCTCCGGCGAGGGACGCGGAAAGCAGCTTGCGAGCCGCATGATCGCCGACCTGCTCGCCAGGCCGGCGCAGGATGGCGTGACGCACATGATCACCACGATCACTGCCGACAATCAGGCGTCGTGGGGGTTGTTTCGCAGCCTTGCCCGCAACTGGGACGCCGAACTCGAGCGCAGCGCGCTGTTCGAACGCGAAGCCCATTTCGCGGGCGCCCACGCCACCGAATATCTGGCCCGCATCGGGCCGATCGACCACGACAAGATCCACGCAAAACGGGGATAAGATGATGATCATGACACCGCAGCCGTCCGGATCGCTTCCGGACCGGACCCTCTATGAGCGCCGCGAATCCGAAGTCCGCAGCTATGCCCGGTCGATGCCGCGCCAGTTCGGCCGCGCCGAAGGCGTGTGGATGCACGACGATCAGGGCGGGCGCTACCTCGACTTCCTGTCGGGTTGCTCGACGCTCAACTATGGCCACAACCACCCCGTATTGAAGCGGGCGTTGCTCGATTATATCGGCGCCGACGGCATCGCGCACGGTCTCGACCTGCACACCGGTGCCAAGCGGGAATTCCTCGCCGCCTTCGAGGAGCTGATCCTGAAACCGCGCGGGCTCGACCATCGCCTGATGTTCACGGGGCCGACGGGCACGAACGCGGTCGAGGCGGCGATCAAGCTTGCGCGCAAGGTCACCGGCCGCGAAATGGTGATCGCCTTCACCAACGGCTTCCACGGCATGACGCTCGGCGCGCTCGCCTGCACCGGCAATGCCGCGAAGCGCGGCGGCGCGGGCGTCCCCCTCACCCATGTCTCGCACGAGCCCTATGACGGTTATTACGGCCCCGACGTCGACACGGCCGACCTGCTCGAACAGCGCCTCGCCGATCCGTCGAGCGGGCTCGACGCGCCCGCCGCGATCCTCGTCGAGACGGTGCAGGGCGAAGGCGGGCTCAACGCCGCCTCGCCCGAATGGCTGCGCCGGATTGCCGGCATAGCGAAGGCGCATGGCGCGCTGCTCATCGTCGACGACATCCAGGCCGGTTGCGGCCGCACCGGCGGCTTTTTCAGTTTCGAGGACATGGGTTTCACTCCCGACATCGTGACGCTCGCGAAATCGCTGTCGGGCATGGGCCTGCCCTTCGCGCTGACCCTGCTGCGCCCCGAGTTCGACCGATGGTCGCCGGGCGAGCATAATGGCACCTTCCGCGGCAACAACCACGCCTTCGTCACCGCGACCGCCGCGCTCAGGCATTTCTGGAGCGGCGGAGATTTCCGGCGCGACGTCGAACGGCGCGGGACGCTGCTCGAAGCGCGGCTCGCCCGCATCGCCGCCGAGCATGGTTTCGAAACGCGCGGCCGGGGCATGATGCGCGGCGTCAATGTCGGGTCGGGCGAGCTTGCCGCGACCGTGACCGCCGCCTGCTTCGACGCCGGCCTCATCATCGAAACCAGCGGCGCGCACGACGAGGTGATCAAGGTGCTCGCCCCGCTCGTCATCGACGATGCGGTGTTCGGCGCCGGCCTCGACATCCTCGAAACCAGGATCCGCGAAGCGATGGCCGCCGACTACGCCGTCGCCGCAGAATAATTGCAAGGAGACATCCACATGATCGTTCGCAACCTCAATGACATCCGCAAGACCGACCGCAACGTCCGCTCGGACGGCTGGGCGAGCGCCCGCATGCTGCTCAAGGACGATGGCATGGGCTTTTCCTTCCACATCACCACCATGTTCGCGGGCACCGAGCTCAGGATGCACTATCAGAACCATCTCGAAGCCGTCTTCGTGCTCAAGGGCACCGGCACGATCGAGGATCTGGGAACGGGCGAGATCCATCGTCTGGAACCCGGCGTCATGTACGCGCTCAACGACCATGACCGGCACATCGTGCGACCCGAAACCGACATTCTGACGGCCTGCACCTTCAATCCGCCGGTGACGGGCAAGGAAGTGCACGACGAAACGGGCGCCTATCCGGCCGACGCCGATCTCGTCGCCGCCGACTGACAACCTGCAAACGGAAAGGGAGACGTCCGATGCAAGACCTCTACCCCTCACGCCACGCGGCGACCGCCGAAATGCGGCCGCGGCACGACCCCGTCGTCCATAGCCAATGGAGCAACGACGCGCCGATCAGTCCGGCCCAGGCCGCGCAGTTCGACCGCGACGGCTATATCGTCCTCGAGGATATCTTCGCGGCCGACGAAGTCGCGTTCCTGCAACAGGCCGCGGGAGCGCTGCTCGCCGACCCCGCCGCGCTCGACGCCGAAACGATCGTCACCGAAGCGCAAGGCAGCGAAATCCGCTCGATCTTCGAAATCCACGCGCAGAGCCCCGTGATGGCGCGGCTCGCCGCCGACGCGCGGCTCGCCGACGTCGCGCGCTTCCTGCTCGGCGACGAGGTCTATATCCACCAGTCGCGCCTCAACTACAAACCCGGTTTCAGGGGCAAGGAATTCTACTGGCACAGCGACTTCGAGACCTGGCATGTCGAGGACGGCATGCCGCGCATGCGCGCGCTCTCGATGTCGGTGCTGCTCGCCGAAAACACTCCCCACAACGGGCCGCTGATGGTGATCCCGGGGTCGCACCGCACCTATCTCACCTGCGTCGGCGAAACCCCCGACGACCATTATCTGAGCTCGCTCAAGAAGCAGGAATATGGCGTCCCCGACGAGGTGAGCCTCGCCGAACTCGCGCATCGGCACGGCATCGTCGCGCCGACCGGCAAGCCCGGCACCGTGATCCTGTTCGACTGCAACCTGATGCACGGGTCGAACGGCAATATCACCCCCTTCCCGCGCGCCAACGCCTTCCTCGTCTATAATGCGGTCAGCAATCGGCTCGGAAAGCCGTTCGGCGTGGACAAGCCGCGTCCCTGGTTCCTCGCGCATCGCGGCGACCCCGAACCGCTGGCGGTCGAGCGCGGCGCGCTCGCCGGGACGGTGGCGGCATGACCGGGCACAGCGTCGAGAAGATCGGCGGCACATCGATGGCCGCGACCGCGACATTGTTCGACAATGTGCTGATCGCGGGGCGCTCGGGCGCCGATCTCTACAACCGCATCTTCGTCGTCTCGGCCTATGCCGGAATGACCGACCTGCTGCTCGAGAACAGCAAGAGCGGCGCGCCCGGCGTCTACGGCCGCTTCGTCGCCGACGAGGATGCGGGCGGCTGGCGCGAGGCGATGGAGGATGTCCGCCGCGCGATGCAGGAGCGCAACGCCGGAATGTTCGCGCGGCCCGAAAGCCGCGACGAGGCCGACGCCTTCGTCGATACGCGCATCGCCACCGTCGCCGCATGCCTCGAAGACCTCGCGCGGCTGCGCGCGCACGGCCGCTTCTGCGTCAAGGAGCAGCTGATGACGGTGCGCGAACTGCTCGCGGGCATCGGCGAGGCGCACAGCGCGCACAGCACCGCGCTGCTGCTGCGCGACCGCGACGTGAACGCGCGCTTCGTCGATCTGACGCTGTGGGACCAGAACGACCTGCGCAGCCTCGACGCGCGGCTCGGCGACAGCTTCGCCGCGATCGACCTTCGGGCGACGCTGCCGATCGTCACCGGCTATGCGGGATGCGAGGGCGGCATGGTGCGGCGTTATGCGCGCGGCTATACCGAAATGACCTTCTCGCGGCTCGCCGTCGTCACCGGCGCGCGCGAGGCGATCATCCACAAGGAATTCCACCTGTCGAGCGCCGACCCCCGGCTGGTCGGCGAGGACAGGGCGCGCAAGATCGGCCGCACCAACTACGACGTCGCCGACCAGCTCGCGAACCTCGGCATGGAGGCGATCCACCCCGGCGCCGGGCGCGGCCTCCGCCAGACCGGCATTCCGCTGCGCGTGCGCAACACCTTCGACCGCGAGGACGGCGGCACGCTGGTCACCGGCGACTATGTCTCCGACGTGCCGCGGGTCGAGATCGTCACCGGCATCCGCCAGATACAGGCGCTGACCTTCTTCGAACAGGATATGGTCGGGGTGAAGGGTTACGACGCCGCGATCCTCGACGCGCTGACGCGCCACCGCCTGTGGATCGTCAGCAAATCGTCGAACGCCAACACGATCACCCATTATCTGTCGGCGAGCGCCGACGCCGTGAAAGGCGTGATCGCCGACCTGCAGAAGGATTATCCCGAGGCCGCCATCTCGGCGCAGCCGGTGGCGATGGTCGCGGCGATCGGCAGCGACATCTCGCGCCCCGGGCTCGTCCCCGATGCGTTGCGCGCGCTGGAAGCGGCAGGCATCGGCATGATCGCGATGCAGCACCAGATCCGCAACGTCGACGTCCAGTTCATCGTCGAAAGCCGCGATTTCGAAGCGGCGGTGCGCGCGCTGCACAAATCGCTGGTCGAGGACATGGACGCGAGCGCGGAGGGTCGGCGCGCCGCATGACGCGGCGGCCGGGCCCGGCCGATGTTCGCAACGATCCTGCCCGTGCGGAGCCTGCTGGTCGCGATTTTCGTGATGATGGCGGGCAGCGGTTTCCTCTCGACGCTGATCGGCCTGCGGCTCGAACGCGCCGGC
The DNA here is from genome assembly GCF_016463645.1 of Sphingopyxis sp. Classification (GTDB taxonomy): domain Bacteria; phylum Pseudomonadota; class Alphaproteobacteria; order Sphingomonadales; family Sphingomonadaceae; genus Sphingopyxis. The sequence goes on from NZ_JAEMQX010000003.1 coordinate 28,237, forward strand.
AGCGGGACGATGGTCATCGGCCTCGTCGCGACCGCCTATTTCGCCGGGCTCGTCGTCGGCGCGCTGCGCGGGGGCGAGGTCGTGCGCCGCGTCGGCCATATCCGCGCCTTCGCCGCCTTCGTCGCGCTGCTGTCGGCGAGCACGCTCACCTATGCGCTGTTCCGGCATCCCGCGCTGTGGGCGGCGCTGCGCCTCGTCGACGGGCTGTGCGTCGCAGGGGTCTTCATCTGCGTCGAAAGCTGGCTGGGCGACCGTGCCGAAGCGAACACGCGCGGCACCGTGCTCGCCTGGTATATGGTCGCGCTCTATTCGGGGCAGGCGCTCGGCCAGCTCATCCTGCGGTCGGGAAACAGCGCGCCGCAAATTCCGTTCGAGCTCGCCTCGATCCTGATCACGCTCGCGATCATCCCCGTCTGCCTGACCCGCGCCGCGGCGCCATCGCTCGAGGATGCCGCCTCGCTGCCGCTGCGGCGCCTGTTCGAAGCCTCGCCGCTCGGCGTCGCGGGCGCGGGAATCACCGGGCTGTTGCTCGGCGCCTTCTATGGCCTGGCGGCGATCTACGCGCGCCGGATCGGCCTCGGCCTCGCCGACACCGCGACCTTCATGATGACCGTGATCCTTGGCGGCGTCGCGCTGCAATGGCCGCTCGGCCGCCTGTCGGACCGCTACGACCGGCGGCGCGTCATCATCGCCTGCTTCGCCGCGACGCTCGGGGTCAGCCTCGCGCTCGCCATGGCGCCGACCGGCGCCCTGCTGCTCGGCCTCGGCGCGCTGTTCGGCGGATTGAGCTTCGCGCTCTATCCGCTCTGCGTCGCCTTCGCCAACGACCGCCTGCTGCCGTCGGAGCGCGTCACCGCAAGCGGCCAGCTCGTTCTTCTCTATTCGGTCGGCGCCGCGCTCGGCCCGCTCGGCGCCGCGGCGGCGATGACGCTGGCGGGCGCGGGCGGGCTTTTCCTCTTCATCGCGCTCGGTGCGGCCGCGATGCTCGCCTTCGGGCTGTGGCGCCTCGCGACCAGCGATCCGGTGCCCGGCGCGGCGCAGCAGGATTTCCAGATCCTGCCGCGCACGACCCCGGTCGCCGCGCTGCTCGATCCCGCCGGCCCCGAACCGCCCGCCCCTTCGGCCAAACCCCATCGGCAAACAGGTGACACATGGAAAAGCCCGTAACGATCCACGCCCCGGGGCACCCGCCCCCCTTTCGCGAACCGTCGCCGCTGCACCGCGCGGTCGGCGCCTCGGCGCTCGGCAATGCGGTCGAATGGTTCGACTATGGCATCTACGCCTATGGCGTGACCTATATCTCCGCCGCGCTTTTCCCCGGCGATACCGAGGAGGCGGTGCTGTTCGCGCTCGCGACCTTCGCCATCTCCTTCCTCGTCCGGCCGCTCGGCGGCCTGTTCTGGGGACCGCTCGGCGACCGCATCGGGCGCAAGTCGGTGCTCGCGATGACGATCCTGCTGATGGCGGGCGCGACCTTCGCGGTCGGGCTCATTCCCTCCTATGACAGCATCGGCTTCTGGGCGCCGACGCTGCTCATCGTCCTCCGCATGTTGCAGGGCTTTTCGACCGGCGGCGAATATGGCGGCGCGGCGACCTTCATGGCCGAATATGCCCCCGACGACCGCCGCGGCTTCTACGGCAGCTTCCTCGAATTCGGGACGCTCGCGGGCTTTTCCTTCGGCGCCGCGCTGATGCTCGGCTATTCGCTGCACCTCGGCGATCGGGCGATGCACGAATGGGGCTGGCGCATTCCCTTCCTGATCGCCGGTCCGATCGGCCTCATCGGCATGTATGTGCGATCGAAGATGGAAGACACGCCGATCTTTCGCGAGGAGATGGCGTCGGCCGAACGGCGCAAGCCGCCCGGCATCGCGGCGATGCTGCGCGACCACTGGCGCCCGCTTCTCGTCGTCGGCGGGCTCGTCGTCGCGCTCAACGTCGTCAACTATTCGCTGCTCAGCTATATGCCCACCTATCTCCAGCGGCGGATCGGCCTGTCGAACGAAGAAGCGCTGCTCGTGCCCATTATCGGCATGGTCTTCATGATGATCTTCCTGCCCTTCGCGGGCGCGCTGTCCGACCGCGTCGGCCGCCGCGCGATGTGGCGATGGTCGCTGATCGGGCTGCTGCTCGGCGTCGTCCCGCTCTATATGCTGATCGGGACGGGGTTCACCGGCGCGCTGATCGGCTTCATGGCGCTCGGCCTCCTCTATGTGCCGCAACTTGCGACGATCTCGGCGACCTTTCCGGCAATGTTCCCGACCGCGGTGCGCTTCGCGGGCTTCGCGATCGCCTATAATATTTCGACCTCGATCTTCGGCGGCACCGCGCCGATGATCGGCAGCGGTCTCATCACCCTGACCGGCGATCCGCTCATGCCCGCCTATTATATGATGCTGGCATGTCTGACCGGCCTGGCGGCGTTGCGTTTCATGCCCGAAACGGCCGGGCGGTCGCTGCGCGAAGATCCTTTCGCACGGGACGCGCCGCCAGCCTCGGAAAGCTGACGGCCCTCGTCGAAGAATATGGATCGCAAACGGCGGGGGCGATCTAGACCGTCGGTCCTGAAAACCGGACCGGTTCGCGACCCGGAATCGTCAGCACGGACCGACCGGTCTCGCACCAGAGATGTCCGGTCGCCCCGCACGACAGCCTCGCGAAATCGTCCTCGGATATGATCAGGATCGGGATGGCGACGCCGTAAAGATCATCGGCAACCAGGGCGCCGATCGTGAGGATCGGGTCGGCGCGCGTGGTGATCACGCCGGCGGGCGCGCGCTTCGTGCGGGCGAGTTCGACCAGCGCGCTCGACGAGGAGGACGACCCCCGGCTTCCGGGCATCGCCAGCAGCCGATCGGCGAGTATCGCGCCTCGCTGCGGGTGCGAGGCGTCGACGATGCGGCCGGTCTGCAGGTCGACCCCGCCCCACAGGCTCAGCGGATCGGTGAGCTTCAGCAGGGCCCCGCTCGCCATCCCCTCGATGAGGGCGTTTCCGCGGATCATCATGGCGCCACCACCCTTCCCGTCTCGGCCGACCGGATGCAGCGCTCCAGCGTCATCAACGCGACCCGCCGCCCCAGATTGCCGGGGCCGTAATGCGCGTATTTGCCCGATGTCGTCAGGATCAGCCCCGACGTCTCGCGGACGACCGGCGCCAGATAGGTGCAGGTATCGACGACGATGTTGACGCCAAAGGCGCGCAAGGGACCGAAGGCGTCGTCGTCCGCAATCCCGGCGGCGATCTCGCGCGAGGTCGATACATAGACTTCGGTCGCCGCCGCGCGGCGGCGTCCGTCCACGGCCTTGTTGAGCAAGTCGAATTCATGCATCGAATAATGCGGCGTGCCAAGGCAGACCGCCGCGACGGCCTCGCCCTCCACCGCGCGGCACAGCGATGCGATCGCCCCCGCCACCTCGGCCGGCGACACCGTTTCGACCGGCAGCCCGACCGTCGGCATGTCGGCCGCCTCGGGCGTCACCCCCTCGGCGTGGAACAGCGCGAGCGCGCCCGACGACGCGCCCGTGGCGCCGAGCGCCTTCAGTTCGTCCTCGTTCGCATCGGGCGGCAATCCGCGCAGATAGGGAATGATGCCCGGCGCGCGGCGCCCGACGACATAGCCGATCGCGGCGAAATAGAGGTCGCGCGGCAGCCGTGCGGCATCGATCGACGGAAGCTCGAAAACGACCGCCGGCCGGCGCGCCTCGTCGCGGTGCAGACCCGCGAGCGGCACGCGCCCCGTCAGCGCGGCGCAAAGGTCGGTGAAATCGCCATAACGGTCGGTGCGCGCGCCGAGTACCGAGTTGATGAAGACGATGGCATTGGATTCGGCCCAGGCGACATGCTCGCCGCGCCGCGGGCGCGCCATCCGCTGATAGGGCGCGCAGGTCAGCGTCGGCAGGCATCCGAGCAGCTCGTGCAGCCGGGTCAGTTCCTTCTGCTGCGCGATGATGTCCGGCGGGCCGCAATGCCAGCCGGGATGCGTGACGTCGACCGCCGCGACATTCAGCGTGGTCGGCACGCGCACCTTTCCGCCCAGATCGACGAAGCGTTCCACGAAATCGATGCTCGACGGGCCGTGATAGAGGCATCCGTCGATATGCGCGGATTCGATCGGAATGAATCGCTCCGCGCCGCAGGCCTCGCCGTACCGGACGAGCAACGCCATCGCGCGCCCGGCGGCGGCGCCATGCTCTCCGGCCAGCAGCGCGCGATCGATCGGTTCGAGCTTCACGACGCGCCGTATCCCGCGACGAGTTCCGCGGCCGCCAGATCCTCGATCGCGGTGCCCACCGACTTGAACAGCGTGATCGCCTCGCCGTCATCGCCGCGTCCCGGATGCGCGCCCGAACACAGCGCGGCGAGGTCGGCCTCGATCGCCTCCGCGCCGATCGCGCCGGCGTCGATCGCCCGAAGCAGATCGCCGGCCTCGTCCAGCACGCCCTCGCGGGTGTCGACGAAAACGCGCGCGCGGGCAAAGGTTTCGGCATCGGCCTCGCACATGTCGGGCCGGAACGCGCCGATCAGGTCGATGTGCATGCCGGGACGCAGCGCCGCCCCTGCGATCAGCGGTTCGGTCGCGAGCGTCGCGGCCGAGACGATATCGGCCGCCGCCAATCCCGCGTCGACCGTCGCGACTGCTTCCGCCGGATATCCCTGCGCGCGCGCCGCGCGCGCCGCCGCCTCGGCCTTGCCCGCATCGCGGCCCCAGACCAGAACCCGTTTCAACTCGAAAGCGGCGGCATAGGCCTCGATGATCGGCGCGTTGAGAGCGCCGGTGCCGATGACGAGCAAGGTGGCCGACGCTGGCCGCGCAAGCCGCGACGCGGCAAGAACCGACGCGGCGGCGGTCCGGCGGCGGGTGAGCGCGGCGCCGTCGATCAGCGCGATCGGCGGCCCCGATGCGCGATCGTCCAGGACGTAGGTCGATCGGATCGAGGGACGCGAACACGGATCGACCGTGACGATTTTCGTGCCGATCCGCCCGTTTCCCTTCCACGCAGGCATGACAAGCAACGAGGCGCCGCCCATATCCGCGGCGAGCCGCGGTGGTGCGCGATATTCGTCCCGGGCGAAAGCGTGCTGCAACGCCGCGATCAGCGCGGGCATCGGCGTTGCCCGCGCGACCGCTGCCGCATCGTACCAAGGGATCGTGGCGGCCGCCCCGGTCATGCGCCCGGGGTTCTGAGCTTCAGCATCTCGCGCGTCTCGGCGGGCGTCGCGACCTCATAGCCGCCGACCGCGTTGACGATCGTATAGGCGCGCTCGACGAGTTGGCCGTTGGTCGCCCAGACGCCGCGCGACATATAGAGATTGTCCTCCAGCCCGACGCGGATGTTGCCCCCGAGCAGCAAGGTGTGCGCGAGCATCGGCATCTGTTCGCGCCCGATTCCGAACGCGCCCCATATCGTTCCGGGCGCCATCAGGCTCTTCTGGTACAGGATCGTCTCGACGCCGTGCGGCGCCGCCCATTGCACGCCCAGCACCATCTGCATCATCGGCGGGCCGTCGATCAGCCCCTCTTCGACCAGCCTGTTGCCGAACAATATGTCGCCGGGGCCGAACACCTCGAGTTCGGGCTTCACCCCCGCCGCCCGGAACCGTTTCGCCATCGCGCGCAGCGTGTGCGGCGGGCTGAAATAGATATATTCGGTCGGACCCTCGACCTGGTTGTTGGTGACGATGTCGAGCGTCGCGATCTCGGGCAGCAATTCCTCGACATGCGCGACGCGCTCGTCGACGCCGACGACATCGCTGCCGGGCAGCATATGCCCTTCCTTCTCGGGATCGGGCAGGAAATAGGCGCCCATGCCGCACGTCAGGTTGAGCACGATGTCGGTGCCGGTCTGGCGGACGCGATCGACGACTTCGCGGAAATGCGCGCGGTCGCGGTTGCCCTCGCCCGTCTCGGGATCGCGGACGTGGATATGGACGATGCTCGCGCCCGCCGACGCGGCTTCGATACAGGCGTCGGCGATCTGCTTCGGCGTCACCGGCATCGACGGATGCTTCCTGTTATACGGCGCGCCGCCGGTGACCGCGCAGGTCAGGATCGTCTTCTTGTTCATCGTCATTCTTCCCATTCCATGTTGCCGCTCACGGCGATGATCTCTCCGGTGATCTTCTTGCCGGCGTCCGAGGTGAGGAATTCGACCATGTCGGCGAACTCGCTGAGCTCGACCTTGCAGCGCAGCGACACATATTTGAGATAGTCGTTCTCGATGTCCTCGAAGCTCCGCCCCGTCGCGTCGACGTTGCGCTGGACGATGAAGCGGAAACGGTCGTTGTTGATGATCCCGGGCAGGATCGCGTTGACGCGGATGCCCGACGGGCCAAGCTCGCGCGCGCTGTTCCTCGTCAGCCCCTCGACCCCCGCCTTCGACGCGATATAGGGCGCGCGGAACGGGATGCCGGTGCGCGTCGAGCAGGTCGAGAAATTGACGATCGAGCCGCCGCCGTTCGCCTTCAGCATCGGGACGGCGCGCTTCATCGTATAGAACATGCCCGACAGGTTGACCGCGATCGTCTTGTCCCACTCGTCCTCGTCGATATCCTCGATCGCGGCGCGCGGGCCCGCCATGCCGACGACATTGACCAGGACCGTCAGGTCGCCGACCTGCGCGCGCACATCGGCGAACAGGGCATCCACCTCGCTGCGAACGCCGACATCGGTGACGCTGCCGCTCATTCCCGGATTCGCCGCCAGCGTCGCGGCGACCGCATCGCCGCGCACATCGCAGATATGCACCTTCGCGCCCTTTTGCAGGAAACGCTCGGCGATCGCGCGTCCGACGCTGTCGCCCGCCCCGGTAACCAGCACTCGTTCCATCAAAGCCTCCCTTCGGTTCAGTTCGTTTCGGCCGGCAGCATCAGCCGCCCGGCGATGGCGCGCTCGCGGTCGGACAGGGGCGTCGCCTTGCGCGCGCCCAGATCGAAGCGAACGGTGACGCCCTCCAATATCGTGCAGGGTTTGGCGTCGGGACGCCGCGACAGGATCGTCCGGTGCCGGATCGACGTGCGCCCGACCGACAATATGCCGCTGGCGAGGATCAGCAGGTCGCCCGCGATCAGTTCGTGAAGATAGCGGATCTCGTGCGAGACATCGGCCCAGCCCGCGTTGCGGCCGTCGATCTCGCCCGCCGTCGGGCCGAAGAAGCCGAGCAGATGATAGACCGCATTGTCGAGGAGCGGCATCTGATGCTGCACCGACATGTGACCCATCGCGTCGCAATGCCAGGGAAAGACGACTCCGCGAAAGGTTTCGACCGGCGCGCTTGTCACTGATTCCGGGGTGATTTCGGGGTCCATGATGCGCCTTTCCGTTGCCGACGGCACCGGACTAATCGCCCATGCTTGACTTGTCTACACAGATTATACACAATGTGTTCATTGGGTATTCGCACTCTCGTCACAATCCATAAAACGTGCAAAAGGGGACAATATGCGTAGCAAGCTGAAGACTGGATCGGGCCTTGGCGTCGTCGCCGCGCTGCTGTGGACGGCTCCCGCCGCCGCGCAGACGGCCGACGAAGCCGGTGCCGGGGATGCGAACGAAATCGTGGTGACCGCGCAGAAGCGCGAGGAACGGCTGCAGGACGTGCCGATCTCGATCACCTCGCTCGGCGGCAAGGATCTCGACGCGCAGGCCAGCGGCGGCGTCAGCGAAGCCCTGCGTTCGGTCGCCGGCATCTCGATCACCAACTCGCCACAGGGCGGCGGGACGCAGCTCACGATCCGCGGCGTCGCCGCGAACGGCGCGACGCTCGCGGGGTCGAGCACCTCGGCCTTCTATATCGATTCGGTCCCCTTCGGCCTCGTCAAGTCGGCGATCCTGCCCGACACCAACGCCTATGACATGTCGCGCATCGAGGTGCTGCGCGGGCCGCAGGGCACGCTCTACGGCGCCAACGCGCTGAACGGCGTCGTGCGCGTCCTCACCAACGACGCCAACCTCGACCGCTTCGAATTCAAGGCGCGCGCCGGCGTCGCCGCGACCGAGGGCGGCGACCAGAGCTATCGCGGCGACATGGCGGTCAACATCCCGCTCGTCGAGGACAAGCTCGGTCTCCGCATCGTCGGCGGCTTCGAAAGCGCCGGAGGCTGGATCGATCAGCCCGCCCGCGGCGTCAAGAATGCCAACGACAGCCGCTCGCGCAACGTGCGTATCAAGCTCAACGGTCAGCCGACCGACGATTTCAGCTTTGGCCTGTCGGCATGGATATCGCGCATCGACCAGGACGCGCCCGCCTATGCCAACGACGCCGGCAACCAGCTGACCACCGTGCCGTTGCCGCAGAAGCTGAACTATGACGCGTTCAGCGCCAGGCTCGGCTACGACTTCGGCGCCTTCGAGGTATCGAGCGCGACGAGCTACCTCAAATTCACCAACCTCAGCGAGCGCGACTATACCAATCTCGCGCCGGACCAGACGCTCCACACCGAAATCGGCTCGAAGATCTTCACCGAGGAACTGCTGATCAATTCGACCGGCGGCGGCGACTGGCGCTGGTCGGTCGGCGGCTTCTACCGCGACGCGTCCGACCTTCTGAACCAGACCCTCTTCGTCCTCCCGGCACCGATCAACTTCAAGGACAAGTCGCGCTCGTTCGCGGCGTTCGGCGAAGTCACGCGCAGCTTCATGGACGGCACGTTCGAAGTCACCGGCGGGCTGCGCTATTTCAAGGACCGCGTGACCCAGATCGAGCTCACCCCGACCACCGGCGACCCGGCGCAGCCGCTCGCGCGGCGCACCGACACCTTCGATGCGGTGACCCCGCGCGCGGTGATCACCTGGCTGCCGAGCCGCCGCTTCACCGCCTATGCGTCCTACTCGCAGGGCTTCCGCAGCGGCTTCAACCAGAGCCCGACGATCATCCGCACCGCCCCCGGCATCCCGCCGGTCAAGGCCGACCGCCTGTCGAACTACGAAGTCGGCGCGAAGGGCAGCCTGCTCGGCGGCGCACTCACCTTCGATGCCGCGCTCTATTATATCGACTGGAAGGACATTCAGCAGAACCTCAACGTCGACATCGACGGCGTCGTCTTCGCCGCGTCGGTCAACGGGCCGAAGGCGAGCGGCTTCGGCGCAGACCTCGCGCTCACCGCGCACCCGGTGGAGGGGCTCGACATCGGCGGCACCTTCAGCTGGAACGGCCTCGACCTTGCCGGCCCGATCGTGACGCAAACCGCGGCCGGACCCGTCACCCTCTACAACAAGGGCGACCGCCTCGCCTTCTCGCCCGAATATACGGCGAGCGGCTTCCTCGATTATCGTTTCCCCGTCGGCAAGGCGGGGCTCAAGGGCATAGTCTCGGGCTCGCTGACCTATCGCTCGAAAATCCCCGCGCGCCTGCTCGCGTCGGGCGCCGCGCGCTACTTTCTCAGCGACGAACCGCTGCTCGCGCGCGGCAGCATCGGGCTCGAATCGCCCGACAACTGGACCGCCTCGCTCTACGTCGAGAATATCGGCAACTGGAACGGCATCACCCAGCCGCCGACGGACATCAGCCAGGAATATCGCATGCGCCCGCGCACCGTGGGCCTGCAGTTCGAATTCCGTTATTGAGCCTCTCCGGGGGCCGGAGCGATCCGGCCCCCGTTTTCAAAAAAGGTTTGCCCGTGTCCTCCCCCGATAGCGATCTCCCCTCCTCCGCCAACGCCATCGAAGCGCAGGTCCGCGATTATTTCGAGCGCCTCTATCGCCCCGGCGCCGGGCAATTCCATGGCATCGTCCATGTCGCGCCCAACCCCACCAGTGGCATGATCGCCTTTTCGGGCCCGATGATGCGCGCCGGCGGCGGCTTCCCGGTCACGCGCATCGGCCTTCTCGCCCCCGACGGCACGGTGACCCTGCTCGGCAGCGACGAGGCGAACGACAGCCAGCCGAAATGGTCGCCCGACGGCCGCCGGCTTGCCTTCCTGTCCGACCGCGACCATGGCGCGGGCAATTTCCAGTTGATGATCGCATCGGCCGATGCTCTCGATCGCGCCACCGCGCCCGCACCGATTGCCGGCGAGGCGGTCGAAAGCTTCGTCTGGGCGGCCGACAGCGGCAGAGTTCTGCTTCAGAGCGCCGACGCCGGCGCCGATGCCGCCGGGTCGGCGGCGACCGCGCGCATCGGCGGAGGCGACGGCGGCGAACGCCCCTCGTGGATGCCGACCGTCGAAACCGGCGGCCACGACGGCCTGTGGCGCCGTGCGCATATTCTCGACATCGAAAGCGGCGCGCTCGCGCGCGTCGGCACCGACGGCCAGAATGTCTGGGAAGCCGACTGGTGCGGCCCCGACGCGGTCGTCGCGATAACCTCGGCCAGCCCGACCGAGGGCGGCTGGTACCAGACCGAAATCGCGATCGCCCCCGCGGCCGGCGGCGCCTTCGAACGCTTCGCCGCGCCCGAGGTCGAACTCGCCGGCATCACCGCCTCGTCCGATGGCCAGACGATCGCGGTAATCGAGGGACGGTTCCACCGCACCGTCCAGCTCGGCTCGCTCATCCTCTACGACCGCGCGACCGGCGCGGCGCGCGAGCCCGATATCGGCGCACAGGTGTCGGCGCTCGTCTGGCGCGATGCGAACCGCCTCTTCTTCGCGGGCTTCGCCGCACCGGGATCGGTCGCGGGAACGCTCGATATCGCGAACGGTACCACCGCAATCGAATGGCGCGTGTCGGGCACGGCGGGACGCAAGGTGCCCTATGCGGTCCCCGAAGGCGAGGACGCCGTCCTCGTCCCCGGCCACGCTTTCGACCGCTATCCCTATCTCGCGCGCTCGGACGCGGCGGGCGAGCAGATGCTGCTCGACCTCACCCCGCCCGACCTCGCGCCCGTCCAGGCGCGGATGAAACCCGCCGAGGTCGTGCGCTGGCACGGCCGCGACGGGCTCGACATCCTCGGCTATCTCGCGATGCCCGAAGGGGTCGAACACCCGCCGCTCGTCGCCTTCATCCATGGCGGCCCCTCGCATCTGTTCCGCGATAGCTGGAGCTTCGACAACCCGCTCGCGGCGCTGCTCGTCAGTTCGGGCTATGCGGTGCTCTTCCCCAATCCGCGCGGCAGTTCGGGGCGCGGGCTCGATTTCGCGTCGCGCGTGATCGGCGACATGGCAGGCGAGGATGTGCACGACATATTGGCGGGGATCGACCATGTCGTCGCCAACCACCCGGTCGACGGCAGCCGGCTGTTCGTCACCGGCGGCAGCTACGGCGGCTTCATGACCACCTGGCTCGTCGGCCAGACGGGGCGCTTTCAGGCGGCGTGCGCGATCGCGCCGCTGACCGACATGCGCAGCCAGTATTTCACCGCACACCATCCCGAATTCCTGTCGCTCTATTCGGAAGGCGATCCCTATGACGTCGGCGGCACCTTCGACCGGCGGAGCCCGCTCGCGCACGCGAACAAGGTGACGACGCCGACGCTGCTGATCGCGGGCGAGATGGACAAGACCACCCCGCCCGCGCAGGCGGTGCAATTCCACCATGCGCTCGTTCTCGCGGACGTGCCGACCGAACTGATACTCTACCCGGAGGAGGGGCACGCCGCCGCACGCTTCGAGGCACAGGTCGATCAGGGAACGCGCGTGCTGCGCTGGTTCGCGCAGTGGCGGGATCGCAATTGAGCATCGCCCCCACCCCCGCCGCACAGGGCGGCGGCGCGGCGCATCTCTATTCTCCGGCGCGCCGCTGGACCTTCCTTGCGATCCTGTTCCTCGTCGGCGCGTCGAGCTCGATCGACCGCGTCGTCATTTCGGTGCTGCTCGAACCCATCAAGCAGGAATTCCGGGTCTCCGACACCCAGCTCGGGCTGCTCAGCGGCCTCTCTTTCGCATTGCTCTATTCGGCGTTCGGCCTGCCGATCGCGCGCTTCGCCGATCGCGGCAATCGCAAGAAGCTCATCGCGGCCGCGATCTCGGTGTGGAGCCTGATGACCGTGCTGTGCGCCGCGGCGGCCAGTTTCTGGCAGCTCCTGCTCGCGCGCATCGGCGTCGGCGTCGGCGAAGCCGGCGCGACCCCGCCCGCCCAGTCGCTGATCGTCGACTATTTCCCGACCGCGCAGCGCGCCCGCGCGATCGGCATTTTCGCGACGTCGGGGACCGTCGGCTATCTGATCGGGCTGTCGGCGGGGTCGCAGCTCGTCGCCGCCTACGGCTGGCGCGCGACGCTCGTCGCCTTCGGCCTGCCGGGCCTCCTGATCGCCGCGCTCGTCTGGTGGGTGCTCGACGAACCGCGTCAGCGGGTCGATGCCGCGGTTTCCCGCGCCAGCACGGAAGATTTCCGGACTTCGGTGCGCCGCCTCGTCGACAAGCGCTCCTTCGTGCTGATGCTGACGGGGTTCACCCTCTATCATTTCGCCGCCTATGGCTCGCTCGTCTTCGTACCCTCCTACCTCGTCCGCGTGATCGAAAGTCCGATCGAACAGGCGGGGCTCTATTATGGCGCGACGTCGGCGCTGGGGGTGCTGATCGGCAGCCTCGCCGGCGGCGCGATCCAGGACGCGCTGTCGCGGCGCGATCCGCGCTGGATCGTCCGCTTCCCCGCCATCGCCTTCGGTCTCGCGGCGCTGCCCAATTGCGCGATGTTCCTGATCGACGACCTGCCGGCCTTTCTGGTCGTCAGCACGATCGGCGGCATCCTGCTCTACGCTGCCCTGCCCGCCGCCTTCGCCGCGATCCACGCGGTGTGCGGCAGCGCGCGGCGGGCGACCGCGATCGCGATCGTCCTCTTCTTCGGCAATCTCCTGGGCTTCGGTCTCGGTCCGGTGATCACCGGCGCGCTCAGCGACCATTTCAGCGCGATCCACGGCCCCCAGGGGCTGCGCTACGCGCTGATCATCGTGATGGCGCTGACCTTGCCGACCGCATTTTTCTTCTACCGCGCGAGCGGCAGGGTGGCGGACGATCTGGAGGACTGAAGCTGGCGGGCGCGGCTCAGCCGCGACCGTTCAGCGAGAAATCGGCGGTGCTCGCACCGGCGACAAAGGTCTTCATCCGCTCGCGGAACTCGTCCGAATGCTCGTAGACCAGCCGTTCGGCCTCGGCGGCGTCGCCGCGGCGGATCGCGTCGATCATCTGATCATGCTGCTCGATGACGTCCGAATAGCTCAGCAGCGCCGCGCCGTTCTGGCGAAAGGCGAGCAGCGACAGGCGCATCACGCCGCGCAGCATTTTCGAGCAGTCGGCGGCGAGGAACCTGTTTCCGCACGCCTGATTGATCGCGTCGTGAAAGGCCCAGTTCGCCTCGACGATCAGGCGGGGATCGCGCGTTTCGCTCGCGACCGCGAACTCGCGGTTGCGCTGTTCGAGCAGGTCGAGGTGATGCGGCTGCCGGCGCAGCGCCGCCCAGCGCGTCGTCGCGCGCTCATAGAGTTCGAGGGCCTCGAGCACCTGCGGAACCTGGTCGAGGTCGAGCGGCGCGACGCGCGCACCGCGGTTCGGCGCCAGCACGACAAGGCTGTCCGACGCGAGCCGGATCAGCGCCTCGCGGATCGGGGTGCGCGAAAAGCCCAGCTCGCGGCTGAACTGGACCTCGTCCAGCTCGGTGTTCGGCGGCAGGTCGAGATTCAGGATCTGCTCGCGCAGCAAGGCATAGACCTTCTGTCCCGAGGACTGGCGGGCGACCTCTTCGCTTATGTCTAGGACCTCCGCCGGCTCGGCGGGCTTGTCGGATCTGGTTCGGGCTGCGCGCATCGCCGATCTCTACTCCGCATGGGTCATCGCAATCAACCTCGACATGAACCGCGCGCCCGCCTCGATCTGCGCGATCTCGATATATTCGTCGGGGCGGTGCGCCTGGACGATCGATCCCGGGCCGCAGATCACCGTCGACATGCCCGCGGTCTGGAACTGTCCCGCCTCGGCGCCATAGGATACCGCGCCCGCCGGCGTCACGACCTCGCTCAGCATCGCCGCCAGCCGCTCGGCGGCGCCTTCCTCCTCGCGGCGCAGCGGCGGCACCTCGGCGATCGCCCGCACCGCGATGCCGGTTTCTTCGCCCTCGCCCTTCAGCCGCGTTCGCGCCTCCTCGACCGCCGCCCAGAAGGGGGCGAGCACCGCATCGGCGTCGCGGTCGGGCACCGTGCGCAGGTCGAAGGTGAAACGGCATTCGCGCGCGAGGATATTCGCCGCGGTACCGCCGTGGATCGTCCCCACCGTCAGCGTCGACCAGGGCGGGTCGAAGCGCGCATCGCGGTGATCGGCGCGCTCGTCTTCAGCGATCCTGCCAAGTACGCCCAATATCCCGATCGCGATCATGTTCGCCGATACGCCCTCGTGCACCAGGCTCGAATGCGCCTCGCGGCCGGTGACGACCACCTCGTAAAGGTGGATGCCCTTGTGGCTGTTGATGATCGCCATTTCGGTCGGCTCGCCGACGATCGCCGCGACCGGGCGATGCCCCTCGGCGACCAGCGCGTCGATCAGGTCGGGCGCACCGAGGCAGCCGATCTCCTCGTCATAGGAAAAGGCGAGATGGACCGGACGCGTCATCGTGCGCGGCGTCAGGTAAGGCACCGCCGCGAGCGCGAGCGCGATAAAGCTCTTCATGTCGGCGGTGCCGCGGCCATAGAGGCGCCCGCCGTCCTCGGCGAGCGTGAAGGGATCGCGGCTCCACGGCTGGCCTTCGACCGGCACGACGTCGGTATGCCCCGACAGGACCAGTCCGCGCGCGTCGGCGGGTCCGATCGTCGCGAGCAGATTGGCCTTGCTGCCGTCGGCGTTGGCGATCCGCCGCGACGCGACGCCATGCCCCGCCAGATACGCCTCGACATGGTCGATCAGCGCGAGGTTCGACGCGCTCGACGTGGTGTCGAACGCGACCAGCCGCGCGAGGATGTCGATCGCCGATGCCGCGAGCGCGGGGGCCAGATTGTCGTCGCTCCGCGGCGCTCCGCTCATCGGCCGCACCCCGCAGGGGCCGCCGGCCCCGCCAGCGACGCGCAAGACCGCCGCGCGCCTCCCGTCCGCGCGCGCTGCCCAAAACCTTCCTGCATGAAAACCCCTGCTGCGAATGCCGTGTCCTGTTATTGTATACACTTTGTATTATTCTCGTCGGCAGTCAATAGGCATTGCGACGAAACAGGTCCGATATGCGCGATGATCGAGAAGTTGCTCATGAAAGGGCGGCGCACCCCGGGCGAATGGAACCCGCGGTGCGCCGCAGTGTGACCGGCGCGGTCACAGGATGGGAGAGGAACAGGGCGCCGGCCGATTTCGATCAGGCAGGTTCGTACTCGACAGCCTTTTCCCGCCGCACGATGCGGCTGCGGCGCCCGTCGATCGCGACCGGCGCCTCGCCGTGGATCGTCGCGCGGCGGAGAGTGCGGCGCTGGAGCCCGAAGTCGGCGGTCGCGCGGTGCTGGGTCGCCTGATTGTCCCATATGGCGACGTCGCCCGCCTGCCAGCGCCAGCGCACCACATTCTCGGGCTTGGTGATATGATCCTGCAGCGTCTGGAACAGGCGCGCGCTGTCGGTCTGGTTCAGGCCGACGAACTGCTTGACAAAATGGCCGAGGAGCAAGCTGCGCTGCCCGCTCACCGGATGGACGCGGACCACCGGGTGCTCGGTTTCGTAGACGGTCGAGGCGAAGACGTTACGATGCTCCCTGATCCGCTTCGCCGCGCTTTCGGCGTCGGGCGCCGACTGCAGGATCGACGCATAATCATAGAGATTGGTGTGCGTCGCCCAGAGGTTGTTCACGAGCTGGCGCAACACCTCGGGTAGCCCTTCATAGGCAGTTTCGCCGTTGGCCCATTGCGTGTCGCCGCCCGCTTCGGGGATGGTGAGCGCGCGCAGGATCGACGCCTTGGGATAGGCATCGACGAAAGTCACGTCGGTGTGCCAGCTCGACGCGGCATAGCCCTCCTTGCTGTCCAGTTCGAGCAGATAGCGCGAGCCTTCGGCGACCGGCACCGTCGGATGCGCCACCGGATCGCCGAGCAGCGCGGCGAAATCCTCATGCTCCTGGTCGGTCAGATGTTGCTGGTCGCGGAAGAAGAGCACCTTGTGCCGCACGAGCGCGGCCTGGATCGCCTGCACCGTTGCTGCGGACAGGTCGCCCGACAGCTGGACGCCGTTCACGACGGCTCCGATCGTGCCGGTCACGGGGGTTATGTCGAGCGGGATATTCCTGTCTCGGGCATTGGCATAGCTGGTGTGAAGGTCGGTCATATCAGTCTCCTTTGGTGGTATCGGTTGGCGGCGGGGTTCATTCGGCGAAGGCGTAATCCGGTGGTGCGGGATCGAGCTTTCGGCGAATTTCGGCGTGCGCCGCCTCGTCGAGCGGGAAGCGTGCGATGAGGGCGGCGGACAAGGCGTGGGCGATGGCAGGGCCAAGGCCGAAGACGAGAAGCAGGCCATTAAGCGCCTCGGGGCTGTTTATGCCCTTGGGATCGAACCCGAGCCAGCTTACGAGTGGCAGCGCGATGCCGACCGCGACCGCGGTGGCGGTCTTCCCGGCAAGGCTGAATACCGAATAGTAAAGACCGGTGCGGTCCTCGCCGCTGTCGAGGCGATGCTTGTCCGCGACATCGGCGACGATCGCGCGCAGCATCAGATTGCCCGATCCCTGCGCCAGCCCCTGCGCCAGCGTCAGTGCGAGCAGAAGCGTGAAGGTCTGCGGTGTGACAAGCAACAGTGACAAGTTGATCGCAACCTGCACCATCTCACCCGCGACGGCGGTGCGATGCTTGCCGAAACGGCGCCCGATCTTCAGCCAGATCGGCCCCGCGAAAATGCCGAAGACGAACTGGAACAGGAACAAGCCCCCGGCCCACTCGGGCCGACCCATGTAGAAGGTCACGAAGAAGACGATCAGCGCGGCGCGAATATTCTGCGCCAGCGTCACCGCGAAATCGGAAGCGAGGACACGGAGCAGCAGAGGTTCGCCGGTGATCGCGCGGAACACTTCGCGGACGTTCGGCTTGCTCGCCGGAAGCGCCGGCAGTGGCGGCTCGTTGAGCGCGGTCAACGTGAACAGCAGCGCGGGAAAGACCGTCAGCAAGACGAGCCCGCCCATCAGGGTCAGCTGCAGCCGTCCGTCCCCGGGACGCAGCTGATCCGCGATCGTCGGCAGGATCAACGTGAGCAACAGCGCGCTGGCCGCCACCACCTGCTGGTAGGTCGCGATCCGCGTGCGCTCGTGATAGTCGCCCGACACCTCGCCCGACCAAGCTTGGAACGGTATCTGCACTGCGGTCCACCCGAGATATAGGAAGAACAGCACGATTCCGAGCGACAGCGGCGTAACCCCGAAAGGCGGGAAAAAGAGGAAGATCGCCGAGATTGCGAAGATCACGCCGCCAACCGCGATCCATGGCTTGCGGCGGCCATAGCGGCTGCGCGTTGCGTCGCTGAGCGATCCCATCAGCGGATCGGCGATCGCATCCCACAGCCGGCCGAGCAGGAAGATGACGCCTATTACGGTCAAGGACAGGCCATAGTCGCGCGCGTAGATGGCTGGGAGATAGACGCCGAGCGGCAATCCGGCGGCGGCGAGCGGGACGGCGACCGCCGAAAAGCGGATCAGCTGACCCGGCTTGGCTGACGCGACACTCACAGCCGCGTCCTCAGCGTCGCACCGATCGTGCGCGGTTCGCCGATCAGCGCGGTGACGATACCGCTGTTCTGCGCCGACAAGGTCTGGAAATAGTCCTCATCGAACAGATTTCGCGCCCACAGGGACAGGTCAAACAGCCCATCGTCCGTGCGGATACCGATCCGCGCATTGGCGATGCCATAAGCGGAAATATCAGCGTAGCGGCTGTCGCTGGACGATGTATTGAAGGCCGAACGGTGCGAATAATCGGCGTGGCCATAGAGCGACAGATCACGCCCGCCGAGATTGCCGAGCGGCGCCGACACGTCGCCACCCAGCGTGTAGGTGAACTTTGGAACGCCGGGCAGCTGCTTGCCCGTCAGATCCTGAATGCCGCTGATATTCAGCCGCTCGGGCGCCTGCGGCGCGTTCGGATAGTCGCTGTACGTCGTGTCGGCATAGGCGACCGAGGCATAGAAGCTCGCGCGCTCCGATGGCGCGAACGCCAGGTCGCCCTCGACTCCGCGCGAGCGCACCCCGGGAATGTTGGCGATATACTGGCGGACATTGACCGAGTTCTGCACCTGCTCGGTGATCGCGGTCTGATAGTCGCGGATCTCGGTCCAATATCCGGCGACGTTCATCGTCACCCTTTTGTCGAACCACTCCGACTTGATGCCGAGTTCATAGCTGTCGACCTTTTCGGGCTCCACGGCGGCCACATCTTCGGGACGCAGCCCCGCCGGCAGGTTGGTGAGGTTGAGCCCGCCCGACTTGTTGCCCCGCGAATAAGTCGCATAGGCGAGCGCATCGTCCGAAAACTGCCACGACAATGTCGCGAGCCCCGACACGCTGTTGTCCTTGAAACTCGTCGAATATCTGGTGACCGGGTTGAACTGCGACCGGACCGCAGTCGCCTGCGCCGCAAGCCCTGCAGGCAAGGTCGACAGATCGATTCCCGCGACATGTACCTGCACAAACGAGCCGCTCATCTTCTCGTGCGTATAGCGGAGCCCCGCGGTCAGCGTCAGCCGGTCGATGAATTTCCAGTCGAGCTGGCCGAACAGCGCATAGCTTTTGGTCCGCGGGTCCGATGTCGAATTCGCCTCGAAGCCATCGAGCGCAGCATCCCATGCGGCGAGCGGGATCGGCGAGGTCGCGGGCCGGTTCCACAGTCCGGCGGCCGGGCCATAGGCGCTGCCCCCCCTGCCGCGGATCACCTGCCAGAAATAATATGCGCCGACGACGTAATCAATCGGTCCGTCGCTGTCCGACGCCAGTCGGATTTCCTGGCTGAACTGGCGCTGGCGGTTCGCCTGCTGCGCCTTGGTCGTGATCGGCAGCGAGGTGGAATCGCCGTCGTTCGCCGGATTCCAGTCCCACCAGCGATAGGCGTTGATCGAGGTCAGCCGGGCGCCGCCGATATCCCAGTCGACCTGCCCCGACACGCCATAGCCATCCATGTTCGACTGATAATGGCTGTCGGCCTCGCCGTACCGGGCAAAGGGATCGATCGCAGGGAAAGCATATCCCGGGAAACGCGCCGCGCGCTCGGCGAAGTTGTTCGGGATCGCGGCGCCATTCTCATATGTTCCGAAATAATCGGCGAAGATGTTGAGGACGTGATTCTGCTTCTGACGCGAGAAGTCGCCGATGATCCGCGCCTCAATATCGGGCGTCGGTGTAAAGAGCAGCTGCCCGCGCACGCTCCAGTTCGAATAGTCTTGCGCGCGTTCGCTCTGGGTCCTGTTGTATAGAAAGCCCCGCCGCTCGGTCACCGCCCCGCTGACGCGCACCGCGAGCAGATCATCGATCAGGGGCCCCGACACCGAGCCCCGTAGCTGGTAATAGCCATAGTCGCCGACGCTCGCCTCGCCCGAAAATTCTGGGTCGAAACTCGGCTTTTTCGAGGTGATGTTGATCGCGCCCGACGTCGTGTTCTTGCCGAACAATGTCCCTTGCGGCCCGCGCAGCACCTCGATCTGCCGCAGGTCGACCAAGTCGAATTGCGACTGGCCGACGCGCCCGAAATAGACATTGTCGACGTAGAATCCGACGCCGTCGAGCCCGTCGTTGGTAAGCGCGACGTTGCTTCCGAGCCCGCGGATATTGATGTTGGTGTTGCGCGGGTTGAAGCTGAAGACCTGCAAGCTGGGCACGATCTGCTGGATCTGCGTCAGCGTGTAGTTGCCGGTCGCCTCGAGCGTTTCGGAGCCGACGACCGACAACGCGATCGGCACATCCTGCGCGCTTTCATCGCGGCGGCGTGCCGACACGATGATCTCGGCGCCGTCATAGGATGCGGCGGAAGCGGCCGCGGTCGCAGCGCCCACGGCGCGTTCGCCGGCGCTGTCGGAGGACGCCCCCGCCTCGATGGTTTCCGCGGCAATGGCCGGTGCGGCGGGCAGCGACAGGGCCGCGCCGAGCAGGAACTTCAAGCGATGATCGGGAGAGAAACGGTTCATTATAGTGGGTCCCCGGGCGGCGATCCCGCCCCCTTTTTGATGTGATGGATGGTGGCGCGATGCGCCGCACCGGATCGGGCAGCCGCCAGTTCCGCCCCCCACAGCGCACGGGCGGCGCTGCGCAGGGACGCAGGATAGCGAGCCAGATCCGACAGGTCGGCTCGGGTCAGCAAAGGCATGATTTTTCCCCGCGCCGGCGCTCGGATGCCGGACGTCAGGCCGCAAACGTCTCGCGAGAGGAGGCGCGGCTGGAGATGTGGAGAGCCGCAGGACACGGCAGGGCGCGGTAGGTCCGCTACCCCATGCCCATGCTTGCGGCGGTGATCTAGCTGATGGTGCTACACATACGCATCGCAATACCCCTGATGGGGGGAACGCAATGCCTGGCGCTGTCGCCCGAGCATCACGCGCTTTAGCCGTTGGTTACGCGGAGCAAGCTGCTTCCCGGTCAAAAGCCGCGGGTCGAGGGGGAGAGCCCGCCATCCGTCTCGACCAGTTCCGGATGACAAACTCAACTTAAAAGATAGATATTGCTTTCGTCAATGACGCAACCGGCTTTTTGCGACGAAGAAAATCTTTCGGAAGGCGAGTTGCCCCTATGTGCGATGCTCTCGCGCACGCGCGTCGGCCGGGCCAGGACGGATGTTTCCCCTCCCGCGCCGCGGCGCCATAAGGCGAAGAGGAGCCGACTGCGGCGCCGCCGCCGCCGCGCGTGCCGCATGGATGGAGCAACCGCAAAGCAACCCGTAAAGCGCCAGTCCCTCGACCTGCCAGAACGGCATCGTCGCCATGTTGAGCAGGAAGAAGGAGAAATGCGCAGCAAGAAGCTTGAAGCGTTCGGCGTGCGCCGAGGCGGCAGCCGAAATCATCGTGATCCATAGCAGGATCATCGCTGCCACCCCGAACCAGCCGAGCTCGTACAGCGTCGCAACCAGCGTGTTGTGCGGATAGACCTTGAACACGCCTTCCCAGCTTTCCGGCCCGAGCCCGAACAGATGCTGAAGCGGAGTGCCCTCGGCCCAGGCATAGATGTAACTGCTCCAGATCAGCGGCCGGCCCGACATCACCTGCCGCTCAAGCAGGTCGAAGTCGCGCGGCGGCTTGATCAGGCCGGCGGGGTCCGAAAGAAAGGCCGTGAGATCGGCAAACTTCTCGCTGTAGAACAGCGCCGCGACGGCGACGAGCAACACACCCCCGACTGCCGCCATCGCTGCCATCGGCCCGCGCTGGTCGCGCTGTACGCTCATCGTCAGGCCGCTCAGGAAAACCGCAAGCGCGAGCGGCGCGAGCGCGAGGATCGTGGTGCGATAGCCTGCAAGCAGGATTCCGATCAGGATCGCGGCGAGGAAGGTCATCCGCACCGCGCGCGGCGCCGAACGCGCGAAGCCGCCGACCAGAAACCCGGTGAGCAACGCAACCGAGAAAGCGGCCTCGTGATTATAGCCGCCGATCCACACCAGCCCGTCACCATCCTCCGCCCCCTTGGGCAGATTCAGCGCCAGCGACAGCGCCTGAAAGACGAGCATCGGCAGGAAGGAAACCATCGCCCAGCTCAGGAAGCGCGCCTCGGGGTCGCGGCGCAGCGCCTGGAACACGGCGATGATGATCACCACCATATAGGCATATTTGACCGCAACGTTGATGCCCCCTGCGACATCGCCATTGAGGCTCGCGCTGACCAATGCCAGCACGACCAGCGTATAGAGCGGCAACAGCCATTTGAGCGCGAGATTGGCGGGCCGCACCACGAAGAGAAGCCCGAAGCCGGTGACCGCGATCGAGAGCAGCGCGTTGCCCGACAGCCCGCCCGCGAGCGGCTGGAACATATAGAGATGATAGGCGCCGGCTGTATAGCGCAGCCACAGCGCCACCACGACGAACGCCCCCGCCATGCTGCCCGCCCGCCGCGCCGCGACGACGAGCGGAACGAGCAGCAGCAAGGTCACCGGCAGCAACAGTCCGAGCCCGAACGCCGGGCCATAAGGTAGCGTCTGCGCGGTCATCGCGCCGCCCGCTCAGTCGGCATAATAGGGACGATACGCCCGCAGGAAGGTGCCGCCATCCTCATAGCCGGCCCGCTCCTGCTCGCGAACGTCGACCAGCGTCAGCACCGCGCCGACCATCTCGGCATGCACGTCATAGAGCCGCCGCAGCGCGACCGACGCCGCCTTCGACGGCGTCTTGCGCCAGCGCACGAGAAACACGACTCCGTCCGCCAAGCTGGCGATCACCCGCGCCTCGTCGACCGGCAGCACCGGCGGCGTGTCGAGGATCACGAAATCATAGCGTTCGCGCACCTGTTCTATCAGCTCGGCGAGCCGCGGGCTCTCGGTGATGCCGATGCCCTTTGAATCGAGCCGCTGTGGCAACAGGCAAGCGTCCGACACGCTGTCCTTGACGATCGCCTGTTCGAGCGTCGCCTGACCCGCGAGCACCTCGTCCAACCCGACGGTAACGCTGTCCACAAATTGTCGGCTCGACGCGCGCCGGCGCGCGTCGGCGTCGATCAGCAGCACCTTGCTCCCCGCTGCGGCCATCGCCCGCGCGAGACCCATGGCGGTGGTGGTCTTGCCCTCACCCGGCACCGCCGACGTAATCGCGACGACGCGGATCGGCCGTGCGGTCTCGGCGAACTGGATCGACGTTCGCAAGGTGCGGAACGCCTCGGCATAGGTCGATTGCGGTCGCTTGAGCATCAGCTCCGCCGGCGGCGCCGGCACGCCCGCCTTGCGGTAACCAGGCAGCGTGCTGGCATCGGGGATCGCCGCGAGCGTGGAAAGCCCGAGCGTCTCCTCGATCGCATCGCTCGTTTCGAGCCCGCGTTCGAGCAGTTGCAGCAGCACGACGAGCAGAACCCCGACGCCCAGTCCGCCGACAACCGCCATAGCGGCATAGATCAGCATGTTCGGCGAGCTCGGTGCCCCGGGAACGCGCGCGCGGCTCACGATATAAGCGTCGCTGCGTTCCAGCCCCGACTGCGCGACCGTCTGGCGATAACGGTCGAGAAACGCCTGATAGAGCGTCCGCGCCGATTCGGCGTTGCGTTCGAGTTCGCCCAAACGGACCGACGCGGCATTGTCGCTCGCTAGCTTGCCTTGCGACTGCGCGACCGACCCCGCAAGCGAGCCCGCGCGTTGGCTGGCAATGCTCGCCTGAATCGAAACATTGGAGACGATGCGCTGCACCTCTCCGGCGATCGCCTCGTCGGCGGTACGCAGCTGACTCTGCGCCTGCAACAGCGCCGGATGGCGCGGACCGTAGCGTTTTTCGAGCGCCGCGACTTCGCGAGCCGCCTCGGCGCGCTGCGCGCGAAGCTGGCTGACTACGGGCGAGTCGAGCGAGTCCCCGAGTTCTTCGCCGTTGCGCCCGCCGTTAAGCTGCGCGCGCGCCGCCGAAAGCCGCGCCTGCGCCGCGGCATTTTCCGCCTTGGCCTGCGCGAGTTGGGTTGTGAGCCCCGACAATTCCTGCTGCGTCACGGTGCTGGCCTCGGAAACCGCAAACAGATTATGCGCCGCACGATAGTCGGCCACTGCGCGTTCGGCGCCAAGCACCTGCGCGCGCAATTCCTGCAGCCGCTGTTCGAGGAAGCCACGCGCCCGCTGCGTCGCATAGACCTTCGCCCCTGCCTGTCCCGACACATAATCGTCGACCAGCGCATTGGCGATTTGCGCCGCCTGCACCGGCGTGCCGCCCTCATAAGAGACGCTGATCGCATAGGACAGGCCGTCGCGCTTCACCGTGAGCCCGCTCATCAGCGTGCCGATCGCGCGCTGTCGCCCGATCAGGTCGGGCTGCGCGGACGGCGCGCGCTGCCCCGCTGCCTCGTTGAACGCCGGATTGGCGGCGAGCTTCAGCCGGTCGACCACCCGCCCGATCAGTTCGGGCGAGCGCAGAGCTTGCACCTCGGTATCGACCGCCGCCGAATCGGGATCGGTCGTCGGCACCACCGAATCGACATTGATCACGCGCTCGGCGGTTCGTTCGAGCGCGACCTGCGCGGTCGCCAGATAACGTGGTTCGGCAACGAGCCAAGCGGCAGCGGCGATCACGATCGCCGCGAGCATCGCCGCCAACAGCACCATCCATCGCCGGCGCAGTACCGCACCGATATGGCGCAGGTCGATCAGTGCATCGCGATCGACCTGCGGATCCGCTTCGCGGCGAAGCGGCACGCGCCTTGCAACTGCGTCCATGTCACGCCGCAGCCAGGAAGGCGCGCACCGCGGGCGCGATGTCCGGCCGATCCAGTGCGAGCGCCAACGTCGCGGTCACGAAACCGCCCTTATCGCCGCAATCGTAACGCTTTCCAGCGAAGGTGACGCCGTGGAACGGCTGCTGGCCAATCATCCGCGCGAGCGCGTCGGTCAGCTGGATCTCGCCGCCGGCGCCCTCTTCCTGGCTGCCGAGCACGTTCATCACCTCGGGCTGAAGGATGTAGCGGCCAATGACTGCGAGCCGCGATGGCGCTACGTCGGGCGCCGGCTTCTCGACCAGCCCTTTTACCTCGGTGATCGCGCCGGCCTGCGCGCCGGGCGTGACGATGCCATATTTATGCGTATCGCTCGCCGCCACCTCTTCGGTGCAGATCAGATTGCCGCCGAGTTCTTCATAGGCGTCGACCATCTGCTTGAGGCAGCCGGGCTCGCCGACCATCAGATCGTCAGGAAGCAGCACTGCAAAGGGTTCATCGCCGATCAGACGACGCGCACACCACACGGCATGGCCCAGCCCCAGCGGCTCCTGCTGACGAACGATGGCGATATCTCCGGGCGACGGGCGCGTGCCGTCGAGCGCGGCGAGCGACTTGCCGCGCCGCGCCATCGCCTCCTCGAGCTCGAAGGCATGATCGAAATGATCCTCGATCAGGCTCTTGCCGCGGCTGGTTACGAAGATGAACTGCTCGATCCCCGCCTCGCGCGCTTCGTCGACGGCATATTGGATCAGCGGCCGGTCGACGACCGGCAGCATCTCTTTCGGCATCGACTTGGTCGCCGGAAGGAACCGGGTTCCAAGGCCGCCGATGGGGAACACGGCCTTGCGTATCTTTCGCATCTTTTCACCCTTTTCTGGTCGCTGGGTTCCCCCCCAAATAACCAGCATTCGGATTTGCAGACACGATCGCCACGTGCTGACGGGAGCGACGTGCGCCCTTTCGTTGCATCGCAGCAAGAGCCCGGCGTCGAAGCGTGTCCAAACTGCGTCAGGCCATTCAGAGCTTTGGCGGTGTCCCGGCAAAGGACACTCCGCCGGGTACCGATCCACCGTTGCGCGAACGCACGAGCGGCGTGCTCGGCGGAACCCGGATATCGTGGGAGCCGATGATGATCTTGGCGGGCCCGTTGTGGA
This sequence comes from Sphingopyxis sp., assembly GCF_016463645.1. GTDB lineage: Bacteria > Pseudomonadota > Alphaproteobacteria > Sphingomonadales > Sphingomonadaceae > Sphingopyxis. The sequence continues at coordinate 53,571 of NZ_JAEMQX010000003.1, forward strand.
CGTCGAAGATCGGCCAGCCGCGCTCACTCTTCACCACCAGATGCTCGATGTGGATGACGGGCGGTTCGCTCGCGCCCTCCGCCCCCATGATCGAAAGATGATTGGTATCGCCGATGCCGCCAATCTTGATCGGATCGACACTGGTGAGACGAGTCGCGCGGATGCTCGACCAGAGGCGGAAATTCCGCGCGTTGCGACCGCTGATGCAGTCATCGAGCAACGTCTCGGTCGATTTCAGATCGAATCCGCCGTCGCTGTTGTCCCAAGCGGCGCATTGATGAAACTGGAAGCGGGCGTTGCCGCGTTCGGTCGAGAAGCCGTCGCCGTTCCAATATTGCCTTGCCTTGCGCTGCCAACGGAACCCGCGCATGACACAACGCTCGATCCGAAAATCGTGCGCGGTACCGTCGAAGGCGATACCGACCGGCAGGTCGGTCGAACCGGTGGTCCGTATGCCGCTCGCGCTGACATCTTCGATCAGACCGTCATGACTATCATATCGAATGCGGGCGAAGCTGCGCTCAAGGCCCGTCGCCCGTACCCCGCGCACGCGAAGCCCGGCGACTCCCGCGTCAACCAGTTCCGGTGCAGCGCTGTTCTCGATAACCCGGTAGCCGCCAGTTACCTGGACATCGGCAATCTGCAAATTGCGGACCGGTTCGCGGATCAGGAACAGCCCATTGCCTACGTCTCTCGCGCGTACGCCGCGATAGATGGCGCCCGATCGCACGACATAGACCGGCTCGCCCGCTGCCGCGATCTCCACGGGCTTCGCCGTGAAGCTGGAGGATATGTCGGCCATGTCGCCTCGTTAACCTGCAGCCGGAACCCGGGACAGGAGGTTGCGGCGCAGCGTGGCGCGCCCGGGATCAGCGCAGCGCGGGCGCAGCGTCCCCCAAGTCATCGCCGCCTGATCCCGCAGGTACACGCGGCAAGCCGAACAGCCGCGGACTGCAGACCTGCCGCGCCTGGCTGAACCGGCGGTACCCGGCCTCGCCGTCCGCGACGTTCAGCGTCATGTCGCGGTCGATTTTTGCGGCCGATAATATCCGCCCGTCGATCGTGATCGCCGAAGACAGCGTGCGTTCGAGCACGTGCCGGCGCTCGGCGGTGTCGCGGCCGTAATAATAGATGGCGATCGGCGGCGACCGCCGATGGATGACCGCAATGGCGTCCTCGACCCGCGCATAATTGCGCAGCGGCAAAATCGGCCCGCCGATTTCTTCCCGCATCACCAGCATGTCATCGCTGGCGTGGCGGACGATATAAAGCGGTGTGTCCGCCCCGCGGGGCTCGGCGGTCATCACTTCGCCGCCCCGCGCGCGCGCGTCATCGAGGAGGCCCGTCAACCGTTCCCGATCGGCACCGGCCGGCATCGCATCGCTCGCTCCCGACTGCATCGCCGCGCGCCAAAGCCAGGAGGCAACGGCTTCTTCCCGCTCGTCGGGGACGAGAAGATAGTCGGGCGCGAGCGGAGCCCGACCGCCCCTCAGCCGCTTCCGCGCAACGATATTGTCTGCCGCCTTGGCAAAATCGGCCGATCGCCCGACAATCGCCGGTGATTTGCCCGAACGCGCGATCGTCACGTCGCCGCCGGCCTCTGGCTCGCTCATCACTATCAAGTCGCAACCTGAATCCGCCAAAGCGCCGCCGGGCACGATCACGAGTTCAAGGGCATCGAAATAGCGCGGCGCCAGTTCGTCCACCAGCCGCGCAAGAGCCGGCGATGCCGCGTCGAATGCCAGCACGATGCGGTTGCCCGCAGCGAGCGCGCTCGCAAGAACGCTCGCCGTGCGAAGTAACGCCATCGGAGCGGGAGCAGCGACGCCGACCACACCGATCGGCAGATATTCCGTATAGCTTCCGCCCCGGCCAAGCCGCGCGAGCAGGCCCTGCCCCTTTTCGGCGCGCATCCAGCCGCTGACGCCGTCGACCGCCGCACGGAGTGCAGCCAGCGCCGGAGCGACTTCGGTAAGCTCCGCCGACTCCGAATCCTGATTCGGCTGATCGCAAGCGAGCGCGTCGCACAGCGCGCCGGCATTTTCCCCGATCATCAGCGCCAATCGCCGCAACCGGTCGCGGCGAAGCCCCAGCGAAACCGGCAGGTCGGCGAAAAAGGCCGCGCGTTGCGCCTCCAGCATCCTTCCCATCCCACAACTTATCCTGTTCCGCTTCTAATCGGACGACGACGCGTGGCAAGTTCAAGTCGAAACGTTTCGTCGCAAGGGAGCGAATTGCCCTGCGGATCGTTTGCGCAAAGTCGCGAGCTATCTGCCTATAAACGATTGCAATTTTTGGAATTGTCCCGTTTTGAATTGCATTTGCGACGACATTCGTTTCGCCTTCCAATTGCCTCTTCTCAAAGCTGGCAAGTTGACCCTTAACCATCGCAACGCGATTGTTCGCAGGCGCAGCAAAAAGTCGCCTTCAGATAAAAAGGGAGCAACGCGTAATGCGTATCGTAATGATCGGGTCCGGCTATGTCGGGCTCGTTTCGGGCGCGTGTTTTGCCGATTTCGGCCATCATGTGACCTGTGTTGACAAGGACGCAAACAAGATCGCGCGGCTTCGTGCCGGCGGCATCCCGATCTATGAGCCCGGCCTCGACGATCTGGTCGCGCGCAACGTAGCGGCGGGGAATCTCGACTTCACCACGGATCTTTCCGACGCCGTCGGCGCCGCTGACGTCGTGTTCATCGCGGTCGGCACCCCCAGCCGCCGCGGCGACGGCCACGCCGACCTTTCCTATGTCCATGGCGCCGCGCGCGAGATTGCAGCCGCACTCGACGGCTTCACCGTCGTCGTCACCAAATCGACCGTGCCCGTCGGCACCGGCGACGAGGTCGAGCGTATCCTTCGCGAATGCAACCCCGCGGCCGATTTCGCGGTCGCGTCCAATCCCGAATTCCTGCGCGAAGGCGCCGCGATCGAGGATTTCAAACGCCCCGACCGCGTCGTCATCGGCATCGAGGACCCCCGCGCCCGTCCGTCGATGGAAGAGGTCTATCGCCCACTCTCGCTGAACAAGGCGCCGATCGTCTTCACCTCCCGCCGCACCAGCGAACTGATCAAATATGCGGCAAACGCCTTCCTCGCGATGAAGATCACCTACATCAACGAGATGGCGGACCTGTGCGAGCACGTCGGCGCCGACGTTCAGGAAGTCGCACGCGGCATCGGGCTCGACAATCGCATTGGCGCCAAGTTCCTGAACGCCGGGCCGGGCTATGGCGGCTCCTGTTTTCCCAAGGATACGCTCGCCCTGATGAAAACGGCGCAGGATCACGACGCGCCGCTGCGCCTCATCGAGGCGACGGTCGCGGTCAACGAACAACGCAAGCGCGCGATGGGCCGCAAGGTGATCGCCGCAATGGAGGGGCAGGTGCGCGGCCGCACCGTCGCGATACTCGGCCTGACCTTCAAGCCCAATACCGACGATATGCGCGACGCGCCCTCGATCGCGATCATCCAGGCGCTGCAGGATGCCGGCGCCCGGATCCGCGCCTTCGATCCCGAGGGGATGTCGGCCGCCGACCTCATGCTCCGCGACGTCGAATATGCCTCGTCGCCATATGAGGCTGCAGAGGGCGCTGCAGCCACGGTGATCGTCACCGAATGGGACGCCTTCCGCGCGCTCGACCTTTCCCGCCTCAAAGCGGCCATGGCCGAGCCGGTGCTCGTCGATCTCCGTAACATCTACCCGCCCTCGCACGTCGAGGAAGCAGGACTGACCTATGTCGGCATCGGCCGGCCAGGCGAGCCTGAAGTCCGCAACGAAAGGCAGGCCGCATGATGACCGACAGCCCCATATTGGTGACGGGCGCGGCGGGCTTCATCGGCCATGCGGTATCCGAACGGCTGCTCGCGCGCGGCGAACGCGTGCTCGGGCTCGACAATTTCACCGACTATTACGACGTTGCGTTAAAAAAGGCGCGCACTACGCGGCTGGTCGACAATTTCAACTTCCGGCTTATCGACGGCGATGTCGCCAGTCCGGGACTCGTCAGCGAGTTGGTGAAGGCCAATGGCATCCGCCGGATCGTCCATCTCGCCGCACAAGCCGGCGTGCGCTACAGTCTCGAAAATCCGTTCGCTTATGAGCATAGCAACCTCAAAGGGCATCTCGCGGTACTTGAGGCGGCGCGGCATGCCGGCGATATCGAGCATCTCGTCTATGCTTCGTCGAGTTCGGTCTATGGCGACCGCCCGCTCGGCGGCACCGGCTTCCGCGAGGATGAGCCCTGTACCGCGCCGGTGTCGCTCTATGCGGCCACGAAGCGCAGCTGTGAATTGATGAGCGAGAGCTATGCCAAGCTCTATCGCCTGCCGCTCAGCGGGCTGCGCTTCTTCACCGTCTATGGTCCGTGGGGCCGGCCCGACATGGCCTATTACGGCTTTGCGCAGAAGATCCTGCTCGGCCAGCCGATCGAGGTGTTTGGCGAAGGCCGGATGGCGCGCGACTTCACCTATATCGACGACATCGTCGACGGCGTCGTCGGCGTGCTCGATCGCCCCTCTGCCGGCGGCGAAAACCGGCTGCTCAACATCGGCGACTGCAATCCGGTCGGGCTGATGGACATGATCTCGCTGCTCGAACGCGCGCTCGGTCGGCCCGCGGTCAAGCTGATGCGGCCGATGCAGCCGGGCGACGTGACGTCAACCTATGCCGACATCTCGGCAATCCAGGCGCTCACCGGATACAGCCCGAAAGTGCCGCTCGCACGCGGCATCGAGCGGTTCGTCGACTGGTATCTCAGCGAAATAGAAACTGGTGGAAGAGGGCCGATGGCAGCGGTGGCCTGAGCCGGGAAGTCCGGCCGGACGCTTTTGGAGTTTATTATGCTGCAACGGACGAGTGTGCCTTCCGGCGATCCCGCGCGATCGCCCGTCATCTGCGTGACCGGCCTCCGCGGCTTTCCGCACGTGATGGGCGGGATCGAAAGCCATTGCGAGGAGTTGCTGCCGCGAATCAAGACGCTGTGGCCCGACCATCGCTCGGTCGTGCTCGGCCGCGCGCCCTATCTGCCCGAGCGCGAGGGCGAGCATCGCGGGGTCGAGATTATCGGCATCCCCTGCCCGCGCTCCCAGCATTTCGAGGCGGTCGTCTCGACCTTCCTCTCGGTCCTGTCCGCCCGCAAGCGCGGCGCCGGACTGATCCATATCCACGCGATCGGCCCGGGCCTGCTGGCGCCGGTCGCGCGGCTGCTCGGCCTGAAGGTCGTCGTGACGCACCACGGGACCGACTATCACCGCGCCAAATGGGGCCTGCTCGCGCGGAGCGCGCTACGCGCCGGCGAGTGGCTCGCGCTGAATTTCGCCGACCGGGTCATCGCCGTCTCGCCCTCGCTCGCCGCGCAGCTGCGACAGAGCTTCCCGAAACGGGCGGAAACGATCTCGTACATCCCGAACGGCACGTCGGAGCTGCCCGGCGATGCCGACCCGGCGCTGATCCTCGAAAGGCTGGGCATCGAGGAGGGCAACTTCCTCCTCGCCGTGGCGCGGCTGGTCCCCGAAAAAGGACTGCACGACCTGATCGACGCTTATGAACGCTCAAGCTGTAACGCGAAGCTCGTGATCGCAGGCTCGGCCGACCATGAAAGCGAGTATGCCCGCGAACTGCTCGCGCGCGCCAGCGACCGCGTGATCTTCGCCGGCGTCCAGTCGCGCGCGACACTAAAATGCCTCTATGAACATTGCGCGCTGTTCGTGATGCCTTCCTATCATGAAGGCCTCCCGATCGCGGCCTTGGAAGCCGCAAGCTGCGGCGCGCGCATGTTGTTGAGCGACATCCCGGCCAATCTCGATATCGGGCTCGATCGGGCGAACTATTTCCCGGTCGGCGATGTCGAGGCGCTGACCGGGCGGCTGAATGCCGATTGCGCCGATTTCGAGATCGACCACGCCGGCGTGCGCGCGCGCTTCAGCTGGGACAAGGCGGCCGAAGATACTCTCGACGTCTACCGCGCCGCGCTCGCCGAGCGCCCGGCGACCCGCCGGCCTTCCCCCAGTCCGGGCGTCGTCGAAGCCTAGCCGGAAAGCCGGGCCAGCACCGCCGCGCGATCCGCGGCGTTGATCGGCCCGCTCCATTCGATACCGCCGGCCGCCCGCTTCGCCCGCGCAATCTGCGGACGCCACGCGCCGCCTTGCCATTTCCAGCTGCGGATGCGCCAGCGTCCCGGCCCTTCGGAATCGATCGCCAGCGTCGGCCGGCCGGATTGCCCGCCGCCGTCGCCCTCTTCGGCCGTGCATGCGCCGACAGTCGCGGCGCCGGCGATCGACGTGAGAAGCGTTCTTCGGTCCATCGAATGATCTCCTTGTCCAGATAACCGCAAAGCGGCCTGCGTCACGGCGCGGCGAGTTTCTCGGGAATGGTCTGCTCCGCGCGCACCGCGTTACGGCCGATCGCGCGTTTGATTGCCGCCTTGCCCAGTCGCTGCCCGGGCAATTCGACGAGCCTGTAGGTCACAAAGGCAAGCGCATATGTAGCCGGCACCACGATCGTTCCGGTCAGCGCAAATCGCCCGATCGCACCGAGCCCGAGGCCGAATTCGCCGATCACCGCCGCCGCGACAGGCTGCAGGATCAAGAGGTGGATCAGATAGGTGCCATAGGAAAGCTCGCCCAGCCAATAGAAGGGCCGGCTGCCGAACAGGCGCGAGACCCATCCGATCGGCGCGACAGCGCGCAGATGGACCAGCGCGAAGAAACCGAAGACGAGCAGTTCGCGCACCGCGAAATGCAGCAGGTCCTGATCGCCTCCGATAGGGATAGCGGCAAGCAACATCGCCGCGGCGAGCTTCCCCCACAGCTGCGCACGGCTCTCCCCGGAGCCTGCGGCGATCAGCATGCCGGCGAGAAAAAGCTGAAGCTTCAGCGGCAGGAAGGATGGCATCGGATAATCGAGCCCCGCCGCGCCGGCGATCAAGGCAATCGCAACGCCCGCTCCGGCCGCGATAAACGCGGACCGGGTCCAGCCGATCCGCCGCCCGAGCAGGATGAGAAAGGGAAAGACGAGATAGAATTGCATCTCGAGCCCGAGGCTCCAGTCGGGCAACGGCGTGCGAAAGGCATGCTCCGGCAGCAATCCGAACAGGAAGCTCAAATGCAGCACGATATTGGCAAGGCTCGCGTCGGTGTAGCGTTCCGCCGGCTGCAGCCCCTGACCGAGAAACGTATCGATCGCGACCCGGTCGGCATAGATCGCCGGCCCGGCGATCAGCGCCGCCGCCAACGTGACATAGAAAAGCGGCGCGAGCCGGAAAAAGCGCCGCGTCCAGAAAGCTGCCCAGGTGCCGGGCGCGTTCCAGTCCTCGCTGCCCGAACGCAGCCGATACTGGAACATCATCAGGAAGCCCGAAAGCAGGATGAACAAATCGACGCCGAGGTCGGGTTTGCTCACCAGCGGCAGGCGGAAACCGGTCAGGATCATCATATGCCCGACCAGCACCCAGAGCGCCGCGACGCCGCGCAGGCCGTCCAGACACTCGACTCGCCGAATGTCCATATAATACCTCCGCGAATGTTCGTCGATGCTCGCCCTGATAGACGTATCGGGGCGCAAAACCCCCTGAAATCGGCCAGCTGCCCCCCGCGGACGATGAAGCGGGCCACGCCGTGTGCACTGCAACAAATGGCCGTGGTAAGCGTTGTCCCGAGGCGAATTCCGCACCCCATTCCAGCGAGGAAACATGCTGCACCGAAAGCGGATATTATTCGCGATCAACTCGCTTGCGGGCGGCGGTGCCGAGCGCGTGCTCGTCACCCTGCTCGGCGCATCCGGGCCCTGGCGCGATCGCTACGACATTCATCTCGCACTGCTCGACGACGAGCCGCGCGCCTATGAGCCGCCCGACTGGGTCACGGTCCACCAACTCGACGCGCGCTACAAATTGCTGCCCAGCCTGACCCGGCTTCGCGCACTCGCGGCGCGGCTCGCGCCGCACGCGACGCTCAGCTTCCTGACCCGCGCCAATATCGCCAATGCCTGGGCGATGGCGGGCCGCGGCCGTCCTTGGCTGATCAGCGAACGCGTCAACACCAGCGCGCATCTGGGTCACGCACGCGCGGCCAGGGCGATGGTGCGCATGGTCTATCCGCGCGCCGCGCATGTGATCGCCGTCTCGGACGGCGTCGTCGAGGATCTTGCCGCCAATTTCGGCGTTGCGCGGGGTCGCATGTCGGCGATTGCCAATCCGGTCGATCACCGCCGCATCGCGGAACTCGCCGCCGAACCGCCCGCTTTTGTCCCCGCCTGCCCTTACATCGCCGCCGCCGGACGGCTCACCCCCAACAAGAACTTCCCCCTCCTGCTCCGCGCCTATGCGAATGCCGCGCCGCCCGAGCGCCTCGTCATTCTGGGCGAAGGACCCGAGCGTGGCGCGCTTGAGGCGCTCGCCGCGTCGCTCGGCATTGCCGACCGCGTCGACATGCCCGGCTTTGCCGCCAATCCCTTTGCCATCGTGGCACGCGCACGGGCCTACGCAATGCCTTCCAATGCCGAGGGTTTCCCGAACGGGCTGGTCGAGGCGATGGCGTGCGGCGTGCCCGTCATCGCGACGAATTGCGCGTCGGGGCCGTCCGAGATTCTCGCCGGCCAGCCGCGCAGCGCCATTACCGGCCCGATCGACGTCGATGCGGGGGCACTGGTGCCCACCGACGATGCGCCGGCCTTTGCCGCCGCGCTCGGCCGTGTGCTCGCTGAGCCGCGCCGCAGCATCTGCGGCGCCCGCGCACGCGATCGCTCGCAAGCCTATGGCGTCGAGCAGGCGGCCGCCAATTACTGGGGAAGGATCGAGGCAGCGCTCGCCTCATCCGCCGAAACCGCAAATATCGCAACATTCCATCCGGGAGCAAGTTCATGAAATTCTACAGGCAGATCGCGCTGGCGGGGGCGCTTGCGATACTCGGCGGTTGCGCGGGGCAGACCCCGCTTGCCGGCAGCGGCGACGCGCCGCCGCCCGCCGCGGCGTTCGTCCTGTCGCCCGGCGACAAGATCAAGATCGCGACCTATGGCGAGGAAACGCTCACCGGCGATTTCGAGGTATCGCCTGCCGGCACCATCGCCTTTCCGCTGATCGGCGAGGTCAAAGCCGCAGGCCTGCAAACCGGCGAGCTGTCGAAGGCGCTCGAAGCCAGGCTCGGCGAGGGCTATCTGCTCGAACCGAAAGTCTCGGTGCAGGTCGCGAGCTTCCGCCCCGTCTATGTGCTCGGCGAGGTGAACAAGCCTGGGGAATATCCCTATACGCAGGGGCTCACCATTCGCGGCGCCGTCGCCAAGGCCGACGGTTTCACCTATCGCGCCAACGAGAAGCGCGTGTTCCTGAAGCGCGCAGGCGAAGCCGGCGAAACCGCCTATCCGCTCACCGCCGATTTTGCGGTCCTCCCCGGCGACACGATCCGCTTCGGCGAGCGCTATTTCTGATGGATATGGCCACCGCATCGCTCGCACCCGCGCCAGCATTCGAAGAACCGGTGCCCGACGAAGCCGGCAAACCACATTTGCGCGGTTGCCCGGTCAGCTTCGCGAAGCTTAAGGCGCTGCTCGCTGCCGACCTCTATCGCTATGCCGGGCGCGTCGGCTTCGGCGCCTTCGCGAAGCATTATGCCTTTACGCCGGGATATAAATATACGGTGCTGATGCGCACCACCGGTTGGCTTAAACTGAAGCCCGCCAAAGGTTTCGGCTTCTACATTCTCTTCAAGTGGCTGCTACTGCGCGCACGCTACAAATATGGCTTCGCGATCCCGGAATATATGGAGATCGGGCCCGGCCTCTTCCTCAACCGCTTCGGCGGCTTCTATTTCCACGGCGACACGGTGCTGGGCAGCAATGTCAACATCACCCACGGCGTCGTCCTCGGCTATATGAACCGCGGTGGACGGCGCGGCGCGCCAGTGATCGGCGACCGCACCTTCTTGGGGTCGGGCGCCAAGGTGATCGGCGGCATTCATGTCGGGGCGGAGGCCGCGATCGGCGCCAATGCGGTGGTGACTAAGGACGTGCCCGAACGCGGCGTCGTCGGCGGCATCCCCGCGAAGCTGCTCTCGGATCAGGGATCGGACGGCTATATCAATCGCCTCGCGCCGCCCGAGTTGCTCGCGGCATGCGAAGGAGCGCTGCACGGGTCGCGGACGAAGCCGGTCTGAGGCGCCGTTACAGGCCCGAGAAGGTCACCCCCACCGACGCCCGATTGTCGGCAAACTCGCGGCCCGCCGTCAGGCCTTGGCTCGACTGGGTGCGCCGCTGCACGTCGAACCGCAGCGCCAGCCGCTTGCTCACAAGGTACGACGCGCTGCCGCGCCAGGTCCAACGGTCGTCCTTCCGGTCGATATTGTTGAAATCGCGCTTTTCAAGCTCGCCACCCGCGCTGATGATCAGGTTGCGCAGCAGTTCGTAATCGGCGCGGAGTGTCATGTTCGTCGCCAGATAGCCCGTCGCGCCATTGACCCCGGTCTCGCGGATACCGCGATCGACCGTTCCGGTGATCGTCACCAGCGGCGTCAGAAAGTAGGCGAGTTCGCCGCGCACGAGGAAGCCCGAGACATCCTCGAACTCTGCCGGACGATAATCCTGATGCAGATAGCCGAACCGCAGCGATCCCCGCGCCTTGCGGCCAAGCTCGAAACTCGCGCCCGCGGCGAAGTCGAAGCCGTTCGAATCGCGCGCCGCGACGGGGCCCGTCCGTTCGCGATAATCGCGCTTGTTGACCGAACCCGCAACAAACAGCGCGATGCTGGGGCTCAGCGCATATTCGCCGATCGCGGTGCCGGTGTAGATCGTATGGTCGCGGAAATCCTGATCGATCTCCTCGCCGCCGGGGGTAAGGCTATCGCCATAATTGCGGTTCTCGACATCGACAACGCCGCGCACGCGCAGGCGGTTGAAGACGTGCGTGTAGGTCGCGGTGCCTCCGCTCAGCGTGAAACGGATCGGCCGCGACGCCTGTGTCGGCGAATCGGGCGAGACGCGCTCCTGGCTGTAGCGCCCGTTGCGCAACGTCAGATTGAGCGTATCCGACCTGCTGATCGTATAGAGCGCGCCGGCATTCACCGAATATTGCGTGGCATTCTCTCTCGACCGGTCGGCATAGCGCAGCAGGTCGAGTTCGCCGTCGAGCGACAATTTGAGGTCCGGCGACGGCCGCACCAGCGACAGCCGCGGGCGGATACGCACATAGGCGTCGCCGATCTCGTCATCGGGCTGGGCATAGAGATTGTCGTCATAACCGACCCCGATCGCCATCCGCGGCAACAGCTCAAGCGTGCCGACATGGATCGGTTCGGGCGTATAGTCAGGGCGGCGGCGTTCGAGCACGCTGACATTACGGTCGCGCCCGAAGCTGTTCTCACTCGACACCGACCCCAGCCCGTCGGTGGCGTCCGACTGCTGTGCAAGCGCAGGCGCGGCGACGCCGCAGCTGCCGAGCAGCGAAAGGAGGATCGCGCGCTTCATCGGCTTGCCAGCGTCACGAGCAGTGGACGATGATCGGATCCGGTTGCGGCAAGCGCCCGCCCTGATACGAGCCCCCAGTCGGGTCCGGCGTAAAGCTGGTCGATCGGCAGCACGGGAAAGACGCGCGGCCAGCTCGGCAGCGCGCGCGTCATGCGCGTCAGCGGTGCGAGGGCGCGGTCCTGCTCGCGCATCGCCGCGGCCCAGGGGGTCAGGTTCATGTCGCCTGCAACGATCAGGGAGCCGCGATCGATCCGTGACAGCGCGCGCGCCACATCGCGTCTACGCACCGCCTGATCGCGCGATGTGGGCCAGGGATAATGAAGCGTTACCGCGGTAAAAGGGGGCCTGCCCGGCCCCATAACCCGCGCCCAGAGCAGCGGCGGCCCGAATTTGCGTCCTTTCGCGTCCTTCAGGAAATAATCGCTGTCGACGATTGGCCAGCGCGAGAAAATGGCGAGCGCGCAGCCCGGCGGGCATTTGGTCGCATAGGCGAAGTGCTGGCCCAGCGCCGCGAGCATCGGCGCAAAACTGCCGTCGACCTCCTGCAGCATCACGATATCGGGCTTCGCGTCGATGATCGCCTGCGCGCTATCGGCGGGGTCGGCGTTATCGACCCACAGATTGTGCGTCAGCACGCGGACCTGCGGGGTACCCGGCCGTGCGGCGGGGATTTCGCGTGCAAGTTCGGGCGCCACGACGATCGCGACCGGCAGCAACGCGAGCGACGCCGCGCCGATCGTCCAGCCGCCCCGTCTTCGCGCGAGCAGAAGCCCCAGAAGGGCGACGATCCCGAATAGCGGCAGAAACGACGCCAACGCATCGAGCGCAGGCACGAAGCGCCCGCCAAGCGAAAGCCATGCGCAGAGACACGCACCGCCCGTCAGCAGCACGCCGAAAGCGCGGACAAACTTCACGCGCGTGCCAGCAGCCGGTTGCGCAGGGCATGGCCCGATTGCCGGACCGAGGCCGGAATGAACTTCGCGGCAAGAAGCAGCGCGGCGGTGCCTGCGCCTTCCGGCAGATAGACGTCGCCCAGCCGGATTTCGGTCCGTCCCGGATATTTCATCGCATAGCGCGCATAATGCGCGATCTCCTGGTTCACGAGACGCCGCAGCAATCCGGCCTCCTCCGCGGTCGCATCGGCGATCAGCGCGCGCGCGGTCTCCACGAGGCACGGCAGATCGAGCGTCGTCGTCGACTTGCTGACCTTGTTTTCGCTGTCGCGATGAAAGACGGCGGTGATGCGCGGATCATAACGGAGCTTGCCCTTGGCGAGCACGCGCAACCACAGATCCTTGTCACCGCCGCGCACGGCACGCCCTTCGGGAAACAGACCCGCCTCGAACAATGTCTCGTGCCGGATCGCGATCGCGCCCGTCCACATCGGGCATTCGCGCACGGCGAGCCATGCCGAGAGAAAATCTGCGAGATCGAGGGTTGTCGCCTGCTCCAGTGCCGGCGCGATCCGCTGCAATTGCGTCCTGTCGGAGAATTCATGATCGAAACGGGTCGCTGCCGCGCACACCGCGGGGTCGGCGGCGATCCCTTCGGCCAGCACCGCAAGATGGTCGGGCCGCCAGAGGTCGTCGGCATCGAGAAAGGCGATCCAGTCGCCGCTCGCGGCGCGAATGCCGAGATTGCGGCCGGCATAACCACCCGGCCCCCGGGTCGACAGGTCGAGCAGCTTGACGCGATCTTGCCCGATCGCCGCGACGCGTTCGCGCCCGCCGTCGGTCGAGCAGTTGTCGATCACCAATATCTCGTGCGCCGGCATCGTCTGCGCCAGCACGCTCTCGATCGCCGCACTCACATGCGCAGCCTTGTTATATAGCGGAATCACGACCGAAAAGCGCGGAGAAGAATAGGGAGAAGCCATCAGTCGCGTGCTGCCTTTCGTCCCCCCGCCAGATTGAAATATTCGCCCACCGCCACCCCGGCGAGTTCGAGCGTAAGCCACATCACCGCGGCGCGGCGGCGGACCGACAGTTCGCGCGTGATCGCGGCGCGGCGCAGCCGGCGGATCGTGTCGACCGCGGTGACACCCAGCACATGGGCAAGCCGCGGACGCTGCTTCGTGCGATCCCAGCGCCCCCCGCTGAGCCGTTGACGCTTGCGCACCAGTTCGGCGCGGCTGGCGCGGACCGGGTGGCGCACGATCATCGACGGAATATGGACGAGCGGATAGCCCGCATCGCGGATACGCAGCGCCATCTGCCGGTCGCCGCCCGACTTCAGGGCCGCGTCAAAGCCGCCAAGGGCCTTCAACACCGCGGTCTCGCTCGCCCAGTTGGCGGTCGCGCAATTGCCGCGCGCCGCATGCGCCTGAGGAAAACTGAACAGGCGCTCGTAATCGCCGAACACCTCGCGTTCCTGCTCGATCTCGTCGAACAGCTCGATCTTGCCTGCGAGCACGCCGAATCCCGGCCTCGCCGCCGCCGCGTGCAATATCTCTTCCAGCCAGTCAGGTGCCGGCTCGCAATCGGCGTCGGTAAAGGCGGTGATCGGCGCCCGGACGCGTCCGATCCCGAGATTTCGCGCGACATAGGAACCGGGCAGCGGCTCTTCGAGCAACTCGACGTCCTTATAGCTGCGCGCAATCTCGCGCGTCGCATCGCTCGACCCATTATCGACAACGATGATCTGATAGGCGCTGCGCGGCAGCGTTTGCTGCATAAGCGCATCAAGGCAGCGGGCGAGCACGGCCTCGCCGTTCCAAACGGGTATGACGACTGCAACTTCGAACATGAACATGCCTGTTTAAGTGCCCCCGCCCACGTCCAATCGGCCTCCTGCCCTGCGCCGGTCAACCATATGCTGCACCTGCGAAGACGAGCCGCCCTGTTGACCGGACGACCGGAGCGCGCGCGCCTTCGCTCTCGAATAATTGCCCGCTACCAAGGATCGTATCGGGCCGTTCACATGTTCTGCACCGCGCAGAGCCGGCTTTGGCGGCAAATAGGAGACGCATATCCGTGGGTGAGTTCCTGCCCGAATCGGGCGACGCCACCGAAATATTGGTGGTGTCACTCGAATCCGCCGAGGCCCGGCGCAACGCCTTTGCCGCGCGCGCTGCGGGAACCTCGCTTGCCTGGCGATTCTTCGACGCCTGCACCGGCCTCGCGCCGGGCATGACGATCGACGAGCCGGCAATACGCGGCAACAAGGGCCGTGCGATGAGCAAGGGCGAGATCGGCTGCTACGCCAGCCATTTCTCGATCTGGCAGGACATGGTCGCGCGCGGCATGCGGCAGGCGATCGTCCTCGAGGACGATACCGTCGTCGACTGGGCCTATCTCGAACCGCTCGCGCGTACCGACCTCCATGCCGAGGGGATCGATTACCTCCGCCTCTATGCCAAGCGGCCGACGTGGCAGCGCGTCGTGCGCCGCGACTTCCTCCAGCATTCGCGCGCGATCGTCGAGCTGGTCGGCCTCGCCTACGGCACACAGGGCTATGCGATCACGCTCGAGGGCGCGCGCCGGCTGGCGGCGCATTGCCGCACCGTCCGCCGTCCGATCGACGACGAGATGGACCGGTCGTGGGCACATGGCCTCCCCAATCTCGCACTCTACCCGGCGCCGATCCTCGAGGCGGCGATCGTTTCGGACATCGGCAGCTCGCGCTTCGGGCCCAGGAATGATCCGCTCTATCATTCGGTCCGGCAGAAGGCATGGCGTCAGGTCGAGCGCGCGCGCATGCGCATGCTGAAAGCGAGGCGTCTGCTTGAGCGCTGACCTCCCCACCCGCTTCGACGCGGGGTTACGTGCACGCAGTCGCAGTTCGATCGGCTGGACGGTTACGCGCTTCCTGTCGGACCAGATATTTTCGTTCGTCGTCTTCGTGATCCTCGCGCGCCTGCTGTCGCGCGCGGACATCGGCGCCTTTGCCGTGATGGCGGTGACGGCGGAGGCCTTCCGCATCATCGCGACAGCCGGGCTCGTGCAGACGATCGCGCGCAAGAATGAAATCACGCCAGCCTTCCTCGACACCATTTATCGTTCGCAGCAGGCCTTTTCCTTCGTCTCCGCGTTCCTGATCATGGCGCTCGCCCGGCCGATCGCCCATTGGATGGATGCGCCCGCTATCGCGCTGCCGCTCGCGGTAATGAGCCTGACGCTGCCGATCTCCTCCTTCGGCGCGACCCACATGGCGCTGCGTCTCCGCGAATTCGGGCATCGCACTACCGCGCTACGTTCGGTGGTCGGCGGGCTGATCGGCGGGACCGCCGCCGTCGCCGCCGCTTTCGGCGGGCTGGGCCTCTGGAGCCTCGTCATTCAGCGCCTCGTCACCGAGATCGTCGGCGTCTTACTTTCGCGCGCTTCCTACGACTGGAAACCCGGCTGGCAGTTCGACTGGGCCATATTGCGCGGCAATCTGATGCTCAATGCGAGCCTCATCTATGTCCAGCTCGCCTTCCTTGCCACGGTGCGCGTGCAGGAGATGGCGATCGGCGCGGGAATCGGGCTTGCCGCCGTCGGCGTCTACCGCACCGCCTGGCGCACCGTCGAACTGATCGGCCGCGGCGCGATCCAGCCTTTCACGCAGGTCGCGGTGCAGACTCTCGCGCGCGTCAAGCACGACCCCGCCGAGCTCCGCCACGCCTATCGCTGGATGATTTCTCGCGCCTCGGCGCTCTCCTTTCCGGCGCTCGTCGGCTTCGGCGCGCTAGCGCCGATCGCCATCCCGACCGTATTTGGCGAGAAGTGGGCCGAAGCGGGCCAGCTCGCCCAGATCTTCGCCTTCATGGCCGTCCCCTTCACCCTCAATTTCTTCGCCTCGCCGTCGCTCAGCGTGCTCGGCGCATCGCGTAGTCTGATCTCGCTCTCGACCACGCAGCTCGTGCTTGGCGTGATCCTGACTCTTGCGGCGCTCCCCTTCGGTCTGTTCGCGGTCGCCGTCTCTTATGTCGGGCGCGCCTATCTCACCTTGCCGATGCAGATCTGGCTACTACGCCGCGCCTCGGGGATTCGTCCGATCGACAGCCTGCGCGCGGTCGGCGCCCCGCTCGTCGCCTCCACGCTGATGGGCCTCGCGCTCGCCATCGCGATGCGGCTGCTCGAGGGCCATCTCGCCGGCTGGCAATCGCTGCTGCTGCTCACCGCGATCGGCGCGCTCTTCTACGGCATCGCGCTGGTCGCCATCTCGGGATCGTGGCGCGGCCGCCTCCTCTCCCTCCCCAAATATTTCAGAAAGAGTCCGATATGACCAAGAAGACCGCGGATCAGCTCGTCGGCGAACTCGCCCGGCATTTCGCCCGGGTGCTCGACGCCGTGCTGCCCGCCGGGAAGCTCGCCCTGGTCGATTTTCCCGACCACTCCAATGTAGGCGATTCGGCGATCTGGCTCGGCGAGATGGCCTATCTACGCAAGAGCGGCCGCCTGCCCGCCTATTATTCCGCGATTGCCGATTTCGACGATGAAGCCTGCCGCGCGGCGGTCGGCGGGGGGGCTATCCTGATCCACGGCGGCGGCAATATGGGCACGCTCTGGCCGAAGCACGAAGCCTTCCGCCTCCACCTCCTGCGTACGCATCGTGGCCGGCCGATCGTCC
Source organism: Sphingopyxis sp. (assembly GCF_016463645.1). Classification (GTDB taxonomy): domain Bacteria; phylum Pseudomonadota; class Alphaproteobacteria; order Sphingomonadales; family Sphingomonadaceae; genus Sphingopyxis. Next base: position 70,573 of record NZ_JAEMQX010000003.1, read on the forward strand.
AGATGCCGCAGTCGATCCACTATGCCGACCCTGCCGCAGCGGCCGAGATGGCCGAGGCGATCCGCGATCATGGTCAGTTCACCCTGCTCGTCCGCGACACCCGCTCGCTCGCCTTTGCCGAACAGCATTTCGATTGCCCTGTCCGGCTCTGCCCCGACGCCGCGCTCATGCTCGGCCGCCAGCAGCGCAGCCCGGCGACCATTCCTGTCTTTGCGCTGCTGCGCACCGATCATGAGCGCGCGGCGGGCGAGGCGGCCCTGCCTGCCGGCGTTGTCGCCGACGATTGGCTCGAAGAGGATGCGGCGCAGAAACGGCGGCTGCGCCTGTCGCTGAAGCTCGGTCGCCTCTTCACCCGCGACCCGATGATACAGCGCGCCGCGCGGCAGCATCGCCTCGCCGAATGGCGATTCCAGCGTGGCCTTGCGATGCTTTCGGCCGGCGAAATCGTCGTGACCGACCGCCTTCACGCGCACATCCTCTCGCTATTGCTCGATATCCCGCATGTGTTGCTCGACAATAATTATGGCAAGGTTGCAGGCTTCGCCGACCAATGGACGGGCGATTATGCGGGGCTGATGCGCGCGACGACCCGCGCCGAGGCCTTCGATACCGCGCTCTCCTGCCGCGCGCCGCAGATCGTCGACGGCTGAAGGGCCGACACCCGCGGCGCCACTGTCCCGTCAATAGGCGTTGCGGTGCACCAGCACCTGCGCGGTACGCGCCAGGATCGAAACGTCGCGCAGCAGCGACCAGCCTTGCTGATATTCGAGGTCGGCCTCGAGGCGGTTCACAATGTCGCGTTTGGTGTTGGTGGCGCCACGAAAGCCGCGGATCTGGGCAAGACCGGTGATCCCGGGCTTGAGCGCATGACGGTGCCAATATTGCCGGTCGACGCGCCAGAACAGCTCGTTTCCTGCGGTCGACCCGAGTGCGTGCGGCCGCGGCCCCACGAGGCTCATTTCGCCCGAAAATACGTTTATCAGCTGCGGCAGCTCGTCGATGCTCGTGGCCCGGATGAACCTGCCGACGCGCGTGATCCGGTCGTCGTCGCGGCTCGCCGAGCGCGCCCCGGTAGCGTCGGTCGTCTCGACGCGCATGCTACGGAACTTGAGGATACGGAAGATGCGGTTGCCGCGGCCCATTCGCTCCTGACGGAAAAAGACCGGCCCCGGTGAATCGAGCTTGATCGCGACGGCCACCAGCACCATCAGCGGCGCGAGCAGAAACAGCGCCGGAATCGTCACGGCAAGATCGAGCGCGCGCTTCTTGACGCGGTTCGCGCGGTTGAGCGGTCCCCACGACACGACCAGCGTCGTCACCCCGCCCCACTGGCGTGTCGTGAGCGGACCCAGTTCGGCGATTTCGGGCATCACGATCTCACCGAGGATATTCACACCCTTCAACGCACGCGCCCACTCGGCCTTGTGCGCGGGGGCACAGACGATCGTCACCCGGTCGTAATCCTGCAGCACGGTGCCGAGGCGATCGAGCATATATGGGTCGTCGAGATCGGTACGGAGGCCCGACGCGCGCGCATCGACAATGTCGCGGCCGAGATAGGCGGCGGGCAGGTTTGCGCCGTCGACGATCACGAGCTCGGCCGTCATCTGGCCGAAAGCCCGGCGCACCAGATAGCAGATCAGAAGCCGCTGCGCGACGAGCAGCATCACAGCGGTCACCATGCCCATGCCGACCGCAAAGCGCGGAACCTTGCCCGTGACCCGAAGCGAGAAAGCGACGAGCAGGAAGACGAGCAACGTCGTCGCGAAAGAGATCAGCGTCTGACGGCAGCTTTTGACCGGCTTGGTCAGGCACCGCGGGTTGTACGCCTGATTCTGGAAAGCGATCGCGGCGTGGACGAGCAGCGCGCCGACCATCGCAGTCAGTAACCCGTCCGAAATATGCTGCGGCGCCTCGATGATCAGGGCCACCGCGAAACCGAACGCGAGCGCGACGGCGTCGAGCGCGATCAGCGACAGGCAGAGCCATATCTTGGCATTGCGCCGCGCCGCCTTCGCCAGCGGCGTTCGAATGGGCGCGCCATGCAGCGCAAGGTCGATCTTGGTCATGGGATGGGAGACTCCCTAGGGTTCGCGCGATCTTATAATGTTGCGATGCAACATGTCCCGAACGCCCGCGAATACAAGCGGGCAGCGCGGGCATGTGCCGGATACAGGACGACCCGTTGGGCAGCGCGCAAGCCGAAGGTGAACGGTCACAACCGGGCATCGATCTTGCACGCTTCGCCTGCTAGGAAGGCGATCCGAAGGGATCAACATGTTCGACTTGCTCGCATTTCTGGCGATGATCATCCTGTTCGTCCTGGTGCTGGACACAAGGGGACGTCTCAAGCGCGCCGAGGCGACGCTGGCCGAGGCGGCGAAGCGGATCGGGGCGCTGCAACGGCAGACCGGAGCGCCGCGCAGCGAAGCGCCGGAAAGTGTCCCTGTTGCCGAGCCGGACATGCCCGAACGCGTCATTCGCGCCGCCACGGCCGTCCCGCCGCCAGCGACCATATTGTCGCCCGAACCGGAGCAGATGGCTGAAGTCGTACGGCCCGAACCCCCGCTGGTCCCGGCAGCACAGCCCGCGCCGGAACCCGCGAAACGAGCGATCCCTTCCGGACCTTCCGCCAGCCTGGCGTCGCGCTTCGAAAATCTGTTCGGCAAGACGCTGCCGATCTGGGCCGGCGGGCTGACGCTCGCGATCGCGGGCGTACTGATCGTCCGCTATGCGAACGACGCCGGCTTCTTCGCGCGCATCTTCACCCCCGGCGTGCAGATCGTCACCGGCCTCCTCTTCGGGCTCCTGCTGATCGGCGGCGCTGAATATGCCTGGCGCAACGAAGACAAATTACGCGACGTCCGCGTGCCGCAGGCGCTTTCGGGCGCAGGCATCGCTACGCTTTACGCGGCGATCATGGTCGCAGCGAATGTCTATCAGCTCATCGGGCCGTTGCTCGCCTTCCTCGCGCTCGCGCTGGTCACCGCCGCGGCGCTCGGCCTCTCGCTCCGCTTCGGGCCGCCCAGCGCCCTGCTCGGCCTTGCAGGCGGTCTGGCCGCGCCCGCTATGGTCGGCGCGGTCGAGCCCAATGTGCCGCTGCTCGCCGTCTATCTGGGGCTGACAATCGCCGGCCTCGCCGGGGTCGCCCGCGCCCGGCGCTGGCCATGGCTCGCACTCGCGGCGCTGATCGGCGGGATCGGCTGGGGGTTGTGGATGGTACTGGCAAACAGCGCACTCGACGTCCTCGCGTCTCTCTCGGTCGGCGGCTTCGTGCTGCTCCTCGCGATCGCGCTGCCGATGATGGCGTTCGAGGGGCCGCGCTCGACCGCCCTGCGAACCGCGTCGGCCGCTGTCGGCGCGCTCCAGCTCGCGCTGCTCGTCGGCCATGGCGGCTTTGCCCCGCTTCATTGGGGTCTGTTCGCGCTGATCGCTGCTGCGGGGCAATGGCTTGCGTGGCGCGAGCGCGACTTCGCGATCGTTCCGACGATCAGCCTGCTGCTGACGCTCGCGCTGCTCGCCGCCTGGCCCGACCCGACCCTGTTCTGGCTCGGCCTGATCGGGTTGGCGCTCGCGGCGATCCACGCCGTCCCGCTTCTCGCGCGTCTCTGGACTGCCCCGGCAAGGCTGCGCCCGACGCTGGAGCTTTGCACGGTCGCACTGGTCCCCGTACCGCTCGCCAAATGGCATTTCTGGGACATGGCCGATCCGTCGCTCGCGCTCCTCGCGCTAGGCTGTACCCTGCTTCCAGCAACCGCGATCCTCCGGGGCTGGAATATCGAGGGGCGGACTGACGACAGACGCCTCGCCTCCCTCGCAGCGACCGCCGGCGCGTTGCTTGCGATCGCGCTGCTTCTCCTGCTGCCCGCATGGCTGGCGCCGCTCGCCATCGCCGCCATTGCCGCAGCGCTGCTCCTTTTCGGCAAGGCGGCGCTCGATCCGCGCATCGAGCGGGTTTCGGCCGCTTTCCTTGGTACCGCGCTCGTCGCTCTCGTGGCGACACCCCGCGCATTCGACGAATTGCCCCGGCTGGCCGAAGGCGCGAGCGGTGGCGACGGCATCGCCCTCGTCCGCTGGGCGGGCCTCGCCGCCATTGCCGCGCTGTTCGCGATCCGCAGCGGCGGTGCGATCATTCGCCGACTGGGTCAGGTCGGTACGGCCGTGCTCACCTATGGCGCCTTCGCTCAAATCCTGCCCGCATCCGGGCTGATGCTCGTCCCGGCACTCGGCGGCGCAGCCGCGCTCTTCTCCGCCCGGCGCACCGGCCTGAACCGCATCGCCGCCGCCGCCGCGAGCCTTGCCGCGCTCAGCCTCGCATGGGCCGCGCTCCCCGTAGCCCTCTGGTCGAGCAAAGCGCTGCTTTCGCTCGCCGCTGTCCCGATGGAGCTCGATTCCAGACTGCTGAGCATCCAGCCGCTGCTGCTCCGTCTGCTCGTACCGGCGATCCTTTTTGCGATTGCAACCTGGCGGGTTCGCGGCATCTTGCCTCGTTGGCTGTCCATCGCCGCTTTCGGCCTCGCGGGCGTGACTGCGATTATCGCGACCCATTCGCTCTACCGCCTCGGCTTCGCGGCGAGCGCGGGTACGGACTTCATCGCAACGGGCATCGTCCAACGGCTGTTCTGGGAGGCACTCCTGATCGGTGCCGGATGGGCCGCCTTGGCGCGCGGACTCGCCCCCCTCGCCCGCGCGTTGATCGTCGCAGGCACTGCACACGCGCTCTTCTACGGCTTGCTGCTCCACAACCCGCTATGGGCGATGCAAGCGGTGGGCGGCTGGCCCGCCTTCAACCTCCTGATCCCGCTTTTCCTGCTGCCGTGGGCGGGGATGCGACGGCTTCCGTCGCTCTTCGCTCCCACTCGCGCATGGCTGGGCCGCGCGATCCAGATCGCGGCGATGCTGCTCGTCGCGGGATTCGCTTGGGCGACGCTCCGCCAACTGTTCCACGGTACGCTGCTCACCGCGCCGGGCGTCACCGACGCGGAAAATATCCTGCGCTCGATCCTGCTCCTCGCGCTGGCGCTCGGCTTCCTGCTCTGGGGCATCCGCACGAAGCGCCACGACTGGCGCACCGCCTCGCTCGTGCTGATGATCGGCGCCGCGGGCAAGGTCTTCCTCTTCGACGCCTCGGGCCTCGAAGGCCTCGCACGGATCGGCTCGTTCGTCGCGCTCGGCTTCAGCCTGATCGGGATCGGCTGGCTCTACAGCCGCCAGCTCACACCGGACCGCGAGGCTCCGTTGCCGATGCCGGGGTCAGAACCACAGCTTTAAACCGGCCACCAGACTGACGCTGTCGGCATCCTCGTCACTCGCGCGCGCGAAGCGCGCGGTGTCGCCGACCTTGCGTCCCCATTCGACGCCCACGTAAGGCGCGAACTCCCGGACGATCTCGTAACGGAGCCGGAGGCCGAGTTCGAGGTCGGATAGCCCCGACCCGATCCCGCTTTCGGGCACGTCCTGCGCCGCGAAATTGACCTCGACCATCGGCTGCAGGATCAGCTTCTGCGTGATGCGCTGGTCGTAGCTGCCTTCGAGCCGGGCGAGCAGATCGCCCTTGTTCGACAGGAAGAGCGCCCCCTCGACCTCGAACCAGTATGGCGCAAGTCCCTCGAAGCCGACGGTGGCATAAGTGCGGTCGGGGCCGTGACCGAAATCCTGCCGAACACCCGCCTGCGCGTTGAAATAGGGTCCGATCGCGCGGCTGTAGAGCGCCTGCGCCTCGCCGCTTTCGATGCCCTCGCCGAACGCGGTCTCACCCTCGCTCTTCAGCGTCAGACGGTTGATGTCGCCGCCGTACCACGCCTCGCCTTCCCAGCGGAAACCGTCGCGGCCCTTGCGCGCCTGATATTCGGCGAGATTGAGGCTGACGAAGCCGACCTTCTGCGCGCCGTTTTCGATCATCATCGCGTGACGCGAATGCTCCATCGCATCCTTCGGGAAAACGCGGTCGGCATACCAGTCGGCGGGCGGCGGCGGTGCGGGCGCATCGCCTGGCGGGAGGTCGGTGCCGCTGGCTCCCGCCATTTCGGGCATGGGTGCCATGTCGTGCGTGGCCGCCTGTTTCGGCGTGCAATGCCCCATGCGCGCATGTTCGGGGGGACAGTCGGGATCGGGCGCCGATGCGCCATGATCCATCGCCTTCATTTTGCTGTCATCGGCCTTCTTGTCGGGCGCATCGCTTTCTGGTGGCGCGCTGTCGAGCATGCAATGGCCCATCGCGGCGTGCTCGGGCGTGCAGGCGGGCGCTTCGGGCGCGGGTTCCGGCGCGGGCTGCGAGCCGTGCATCGAATGATCCGTCGACTGCGCCGCAGCCGGGACGACGAAAAGGAAGGGCGCGACGCCGGCGAGGAGGAGCGCGGTTCGGGTCATTCGCTCTCTTCCTTCGGACGCACGCTGACGACGCGCATCATTCCGGCGTGCATGTGATAGAGAAGATGGCAGTGGAACGCCCAGTCTCCGAGCGCATCGGCGGTGAGGTCGAAGCTCGCGGTTCCACCCGGCTGGACGAGTACCGTATGCTTGCGCGGCGACCGGTCGCCCTTCCCCGTCACCAGCTCGAAGAAATGACCATGCAGATGGATGGGATGGCTCATCATCGAATCGTTGATGAGGTTGATCCGGACGCGCTCGCCCTCGGTGAAGGGGATCGGTTCGTGATGGTCGGACATCTTCACCCCGTCGAACGACCACATGAAACGCTCCATGTTGCCGGTGAGATGGATGTCGAGCGAGCGCGACGCGGCGCGCACGTCGGGATTGCGTTCCAGCGCGACGAGGTCGTGATAGGTCAGCACCCTGTGGCCGACATCCTCCAGCCCCTGTCCCGGCTCGCCCATGCGGTCGACCGGCATCGGCGAGATCGACTGGACGCTCGGATCGCGCTTGACCTGCGGCGCGACGCTGAAGTCACGCATGCTGTGATTCATGCCGCCCGAACCATGCCCCATCGCTGCATGGTCGACGGCCGCGCCGTCTGTTGGGAGGGTGCAGTGCCCCATCGCGGCATGCTCGGCGGTGCACGACGCATCGCCGCCATCGGCCATCGCCCCCATCCCCATATCCTTCATCGTCGCGAGCGGGCGCTCGCGGAGCGGCGGCACCTCGGCGACCATGCCGGCACGCGGCGCGAGCGTCGCACGCCCCATGCCCGAACGGTCGTTCGCTTCAGCGACCAGCGTATAGGCGCGGTCCTCGACCGGCGTGACGATCACGTCATAGGTTTCGGCAACGGCGATCTGGAATTCGTCGATCTCGACCGGCACGATATTGAGCCCGTCGGCCTGCACGACCGTCATCCGGAGCCCCGGGATCCGGACGTTGAAGATCGACATCGCCGAAGCGTTGATGATGCGCAGCCGCACGCGCTCACCGGGACGGAAGAGCCCCGTCCAGTTGTCGCGCGGGCCATGGCCGTTGATCAGGAAGCTGTAGGTCGAACCGTTAACGTCGGCAATGTCCGCCGGATCCATCCGCATCGCGCCCCATTCGATCCGGTCCTTCAGCGGCTGGTCCTTGCCCGCTAGCAGCCCGCCGAGCGTCTGGCGCTGCATGTTGAAATGGCCGGGATTGACCTTGAGCTTGCGAAAGATTTCCTCGGGCGACAGCCGGCTGTGATCCGACAGCACGATGACATGCTCGCGGTCGTAGCCGATCGGATCGGCGCCCGCGGGGTCGATAACGATCGGACCGTAATGGCCGAGCTGTTCCTGCAAGCCCGAATGACTGTGATACCAATAGGTCCCCGACTGGACGACGGGGAATTCATAGACGAAGGTCGACCTCGGCTTGATACCGGGAAAGCTGACCCCCGGCACGCCGTCCATGTGAAAGGGCAGGATCAGCCCGTGCCAGTGGATCGAGCTATCCTCATCCAGATCGTTTACGACCCTGAGCCGGGCTTGTTGCCCTTCCTTCAGCCGCACCAGCGGCGCCGGCACGGTGCCGTTGATCCCGATCGCCCGGCTGACCCTGCCGTCGATCCGCATCGTCTGCCGAGCGATGCGCAGTGTGATGTCGCTCCCCTCTACGGTCGGCAGGGTCGAGGCGATACCCGACGATACCGGTTGCGCCCACGCCGGATACCATGAGGACAGCGCGGCCAGCGCTCCACCGCCCAAAGCCCCGGTCACGAACGTACGTCTTTCAATCGGCATAAAATCCTGGCTGTCGCTGTTTCTCTGAAAGGCCATACGCGTGACGGGGCCCAAACCCTCACAGGATTTCGGAATCATCACCCAGCAGCGCGCGCAGCTTCGCCCGGGCGCGGTAGAGCCGCGTCTCGACGGCTTTCTCGCTTATCCCCAGCAATTCGGCCGTTTCGGCCTGCCCGAGCTCTTCGACTCCGCGAAGGATCAGCACCTCGCGCAATTTTTGCGGCAGTGCGGATATCGCCTGCCGTACCCTCGCGAGTTGCTCACGATCGCCCACTTCTGCATCGGGGGCCGGCTCACCGGCCGCGACGTGCACCGCCTCATCCAGGGGCCGCGCCCGGCTGAAGAAGGCGCGCACCGCGCGGCGCCGCGCCCAGTCGCGGCATTTGTTGATCGCGATCCGCGAAATCCAGATGCGGAACGGCCGCTCGCCGTCATAGCGCGACAGCGCGGCAAAGCCCGATACGAAGGCTTCCTGCGTCAGGTCCATCGCCTCCTCGCTATCGCCGACATGGCTGCGGATCAGGCGAAAGACCGGTATTTTGTGGCGCGCGAGAAATTCGCGATAGGCGTCCTGCCGGCCGGCGAGGGCGAACGCGGCAAGGTCGCGGTCGCTGCATTGCGCAAGCCCGGAGCTCACCGCGCATCGGCGGTCAGGGCCTTGACCACGATCCTGTCGAAAATCGCAGCCTGATCGCGATCGAGCACGCCGCGCATCGCGAATAGATGTTCGAGCGTCTCCTTCTGGAGCGCACCCATGATATCGTGCGTCTCGTCGATCGCCGAGGTGACGCGCGGCCCATAGCCATGTTCGGCCTCTATCGCTTGCGCAAGGCGGACATTGGCCGCGCGCATTTCCAGTTCGAGCGCCCCACGCCGCGCCGCGAAACGCGTTTCGAGCGGCTTGAGTCGGCTTTCCTGCGCCGCCGACAGGTCCAGCTCGCCGTGCAAGAGTGCATGCAGCTCGGTCTCGCTGGCGCGCGGCGCGTCGACGAGCACGCGCCCGACGAATACGCCGGCGAGCGCTGCCACAAAGGCGATCAGGCCAATGATCAGCAAACGGCGCGACGATATCATCAGCGCGAATCCAGCAGAGTCGACGGCGCCAGCGGGCTTACGGGGACGAGCGGGGTAAGCGGGCTTGCAGCGACCGCAACCGGCGCGAAAGCACTACCGGCGACAATTCCGCCGCCCAGCGCCACCAGCGCGGCCAGTGCGATCGTACCGCGCATCGCGACGGCCTCGCGCCGCTGCGATGCGAGCGCATCCAGTACGCGCGCGTCAAGGTCATCGAGCGCCGCCGGTATCGCCGCCGTGTTCAGTATCCGAAGTTCATCGTCCATGGCCCGTCCTGCCAATCCTTCCAGACGTATACGCGCCCCGGCACGCCACCCCTCGACCACCGACACATATCAAGCGGATATTTTCTTTTTCCAAGGGCCATCGCGACGCGCCGCGTACCTATCAGAACAGGCATATATTTGGAGTTTTTTATGAAAAAGACACACCTGCCCTCCGTTGCCGCCGTGCTCGCGCTGTTCCTGACGCCCGCCCCGGCGCTGGCGCATACGAAACTTGTCGGGTCGACCCCCGCCGCGAATGCCACCGTATCGAAGGTGACGGCCGTCAGTCTGAAATTCAACGAAAGGCTCATCGCCTCGACCGTGAAGACCGAGCTGGTGATGACCGGCATGCCGCGCATGAAGGATCATCCACCGATGCCGATCCCCTTCACTTCGGCGATGGGCAAGGACGGGGCGTCGATGACACTGAAACTCAAGCGCGCGCTCGGCCCCGGTACATACAGGGTGAAATGGTCGGCCGCGGGCGCGGATACGCACCGCATGGGCGGCGAATTCCACTTCATTGTGAAATAGACCGGTGACCGACGTCCTCGCGACCGGCATCCGGTTCGCGCTTTATGCCGACCTGCTTCTCCTCACGGGGCTGGCGGCCTTTCCTCTCCATGCCCTCCGTCGCGCCGAGCGGCAGGACCTTCGCGTCATCGAGGCCGTGATGGCGCCGCAACGCTGGCTCGCGCTGCTGGGGTTGATCGTTTCGCTGATCGGCATCGCCCAACTCACCGCGAGCATGCAGGGTGTAGCCCTCCTCGCTATCGATCCCGCCATGCTGGCGGCGGTAATTCGCGAAACCGACGTCGGCACCGCCTGGCTCGTTCGCATGGCGGCGCTTGGCGCGGCACTCGCGGCTGCGGCACATCTTGGCAAGCGGCCGATGACCGCAGCCTCGACGATCGTCATCGCCGGATCGACAGCGCTCGCGACGCTGATGTGGGCAGGTCATGCCGGCGCAAGCGAAGGCCTGACCGGGTCAATCCACCGCATCAGCGACACGTTCCACATGGTCGCCGCCGCCGTCTGGATCGGCGCGATCGGCGCTTTTCTGATCTTGCTGCGCCCGCGCTACGGCATCGTTTCGGTATCGCCGGCTATGGTGGCGCGCAGTCTCGAACGATTCGCGCATGTCGGCACGGTTTGCGTGCTGGTCATCGCCGCAACCGGGCTGATCAACACGCAGATCATTATCGGTTTGAACAATGTCGACCGCGCGATCGACGCACCCTATGGCCAGCTTCTCACTGTCAAACTGCTGTTCTTTGCCCTCATGCTGGCGCTCGCAGCCGCGAACCGCTGGCGGCTCACCCCTGTTCTTGCGGACGAGTGCGTCGATCCCGCCGCCGCACGGCGCGCGATACAGCGGAGCCTGACGGTCGAGATGTTGGCCGCCGCGGTTGTACTGGCGCTGGTCGCATGGCTGGGAACGCTCGAACCTCTGCCCGCCTGAGACAGAAGAGCCTGATTTAGAAAGGCCGCCCTCGATCGGCGGTGGTGCCCCTGGCCGGACTCGAACCAGCACTCCTTGCGGAACTCGATTTTGAGTCGAGCGCGTCTACCAATTTCACCACAGGGGCCCGTGGGCGCGAAAGCGCGGCGCTTCCCCTAGGGCGAAGCGCCGTATTTTGCCAAGCTATTTCTTGAGCTCTTTCGCCAGCGTCTTCGCCGTCGCCTTCCCATAGGGGGGCTTGAATCCTGCGAGCCCCGCGACATCGAGCTTGGGCTGGCGATAGACCGCGCGCGCGTGGCTGAAAGTGCGGAAACCGTCGACCCCGTGATAATTGCCCATGCCTGACGGGCCGACCCCGCCGAAGGGCAGATCCTCCATGGCATTGTGAAAGAGCACGTCATTGACCGTCACCCCGCCCGAGATGGTCCGCGTCAGCACGCGGTCCTCCTCGCTCCTGTCCTGCCCGAAATAATAGAGGCCGAGCGGACGGTCGTTCGCGTTCACATAATCGATCGCATCGTCGATCGTCTTGTATGTCTTGACCGGCAGGATCGGGCCGAAGATCTCCTCCTGCATCACCTTCATGTCGTCGGTCGGGTTGCGCACGATATGAAGCGGCATCTTGTGACCGTTCGAGCTGGCGAAATCCTCGCCGCCCGGATTGACCTCGATCACCTCGGCACCCTTTTCGCGCGCGTCGGCGAGATAGGATTGCAGCCGGTCGTAATTGCGCGTGTTGACGACCGAGGTGTAATCGTCATTCGCGAGCAAGGTCGGATAGAGCGCGGTCGCGCCTTTGGTGACGCTGTCGATCACCGCGCCTTCCTCGTCCTCGGCGACGAGCAGATAGTCCGGCGCCAGGCAGATCTGCCCCGCGTTCATCATCTTGCCGAGCGCAACGCGCTGGCCGACTAGGTCCTTGTTCGCACTGCGCCCGATGAAGGTCGGCGACTTGCCGCCGAGTTCGAGCGTGACCGGCACCAGATTGTCGGCGGCTGCGCGCATGATATGGCGACCCACACTTGTAGCGCCGGTGAAGATCATATGGTCGAAAGCGAGCTTCGAAAAGGCGACACCGACCTCGGAATCGCCGGTGAAGACAGCCATTTCGGTCGCATCGAAATAATCGGGAACGAGCCGCGCCATCAGCGCCGAGACATTTTCGGTGAATTCGCTCGGCTTGATCATCGCGCGATTGCCCGCGGCGAGGATGCCTGCCATCGGCACGAAGACCATGCCGACGGGGAAGTTCCACGGGGCGACGACGCCGACGACGCCCTTCGGCTGATAGACGACCTCGGCCTTCGCACCGAGCAGGCCGAGCGGAAAGGTGGGCTTCCGCTTCTCGCCCTTCGACCACGCAGCCATATGTTTCTTCGCGTGCTTCAAGGCACTGACCGAAGGCATGATGTCGGTCATCAGCGTTTGTTCGCGGCTGCGATGGCCGAAATCCTCGCTCACCGCCTTCGCAAATTCTTCGGCATGGTCGACGAGCAACGCGATCGCGCGATCGATGCGATCGGTGCGCACTGCAAGGCTCTCGGGCATCGCCGCGGTAAAGCTCGCCTTCTGAGCCGCGAGTACTTCGTGCATCCGCGCGGTTTCGCCGGCAATATCCTGCTTGATTGCGGTGGCCATCACCCGTCTCCCCTATAATTCGCCGACGACGTTTGATCATGCCGCGCAGCGGGTTGCAAGATGAAACCGGCTACCCATCTGGGTCCAGCCCCTTTCGCAAGTGCAGCAAAACCGCTAAGCGACCCGCCGACGTATCTTTCCCCTACGGAGTCTCTCGATATGACCGCCACCGATCCCGTCGTCTTCCTTTCCTACGCGCGTACGCCGATGGGCGGCATGCAGGGCGTGCTTTCGGATGCGAGCGCGACCGATCTCGGCGCGACCGCTGTCAAGGCGGCGGTCGAGCGCGCGGGCGTCAGCGGCGACGATATCGAGCGTATCTATATGGGCTGCGTGCTCCCCGCCGGCCTCGGTCAGGCACCGGCGCGTCAGGCCGCGATCAAGGCAGGCCTCCCCAAGTCGGTGCAGGCGACGACGGTGAACAAGGTCTGCGGATCGGGCATGCAGACCGTGATCATGGGCGCCGAGGCGCTCGCCGCCGGCAGCATCGACCTCGTCGTCGCGGGCGGCATGGAATCGATGACCAACGCGCCCTACCTCCTCAAGAAGCACCGTTCGGGCGCTCGCATCGGCCACGACACCGCCTATGACCACATGTTCCTCGACGGGCTGGAAGACGCTTACGACGCCGGCCGGGCGATGGGCACTTTCGCGCAGGATACCGCCGACGCCTATCAGCTGTCGCGCCAGTCGCAGGATGATTATTCGATCGAATCGCTGAAGCGCGCGCAGGCGGCGATCGCCGACGGCGCCTTCGTGGGCGAGATCGCCCCCGTCACGCTGACCACACGCAAGGGCGAGGTAGTCGTCGACACCGACGAACAGCCCGGCAAGGGCAATCCCGACAAGATTCCGACGCTGAGGCCCGCCTTCGCCAAGGACGGCACGATCACCGCGGCAACCAGCTCATCGATCTCGGACGGCGCCGCCGCGGTCGTGCTGACGCGCCAGTCTGTCGCCGACGCCAAGGGTGCGAAGCCCGTCGCGAAGCTCGTCGCGCACGCCGCGCACGCGCAGGAGCCGAAGGATTTCACCGTCGCCCCCGTCGGCGCGATCAACAAGGTGCTGGCGAAGGCCGGCTGGTCGATCGGCGACGTCGACCTGTTCGAAGTCAACGAAGCCTTTGCCTGCGTCGCGATGTTCGCGATGCACGACCTCGGCATCCCGCACGACAAGATCAACATCCATGGCGGCGCGACCGCGCTCGGCCACCCGATCGGCGCCAGCGGCACGCGCATCATCACGACGCTGATCGCGGCGCTCCGGCGTCACGGCAAGACGCGCGGCATCGCCAGCCTCTGCATCGGCGGTGGCGAGGCGACGGCGGTGGCGGTCGAACTGATCTAGATCACAAGCTGGCGAAAGTTGCACGGCGCCGTCGCGAGACGGCGCCGTTTCGTCGTTATGCACGCGACAAATTGCGACACTAATGACCTGAAAATAAACGACGCATTCCGGTTCGGTTCAAACCGGCTCGCCTAAACCATTCCTGTCATCGGGCGAAATCCCCTCCCCCCTGACGATGCAAAGGAATGGCACAATGAAGAAGATGAAATTTCTCACCGCCGGCCTGATCGCCGCGATGATGGTTCCGGCTGTCGCGCAGGCGCAGAACCGCGAAATCCGCCACGACCGCAAGGAATTGCGCGAGGAACAGCGCGACCTGCGCAACGCCCAGCGCTATGGCGACCGCGGCGACGTTCGCGACGCTCGCCGCGACGTGCGCGACGCGCGGCAGGACCTGCGCGAAAGCCAGCGCGACTGGCGCCGCGACACGCGCTACCAGAATTATCGTGCGCCATTCAAATATCAGCAGTTCCGCGTCGGCTCGACCCTTCGCTCGAACTACTACACCTCGGCCTATCGCCCGGCATGGGACAGCCGCTGGGGTGTGCCGCGGGCCGGCCGTAACCTGACCTACGTCCGCCACTATAACGACCTGTTGCTCGTCAACGAGCGCAACGGCCGCGTGGTCAAGGTTTATCGGAACCACTTCAACTGGCGCCGCTAAACGATAATATCTTTTCGTTTCAAAGAGGGTCGATGGGCAACCATCGGCCCTTTTTGCGGCCGGCGATTGTCGTTGCGGCTTGCCCGCGAAGGGCATAGCCTGCACGGGTTCTTGTGGGGAGAAATCGACATGAAAAAGCTGGTTCTGCTTGCGGCGCTCACCGCGCTGTCAGCCTGTTCGCAAAAAACCGAAGAATCGAAAGACGCCGCCGGGGCGACGCCGACAGAAACCGCCGCGCCGGCTCCCGCCGCGCCTGCCGGGACGGCGCCGGGCAACTATGACGTCAAGATGGCCGACGGCACTGTCGGTTCCACGGTTATCAACGCCGACGGAACCTATACCGATACCGACCCGACAGGAAAAGTCGTCAAAAAAGGCAAGTTCGCGCACAAGGACGGCAAGGATTGTTTCGATCCCGACGGCGACGAGGCCGAGGAATGCTGGAGCCTGTCGCCCGTTGCGGCGGACGGCAGCTTTACCGCAACGAACCCTGAAGGAACAAAGGTGACCGTCACGCCCAAGAAGAGCTGACCCGGGCCGTGCGCGCCCGGCCGCTATCCGGAAGCGAACTCAGTCGCCCCAGATATGGTCGGTCTGGATCCAGCCCTTGCGTCCCTTCACGTCGAACAGGCACCAGCCGTTCTTGCAATCGGTGATCCTCCCGACGACGCCGGGTTGGGCGCGATAGGCGACCGCCGCCGACACACTCGCATCCTCGCGCATCGGGCGGACTTCACCGGTGACGATCGCGGTGCGCGTGCGGCTCAGCAGCCGCGCCGCCATCCAGCCTTGCGTCCCGTCGGGATCCTCGATCTTGCGCCAGGTCTCGAACCGCGCAACGACCTTGACCGGCAAATCCTTTCGCCGATATTCCCAGATAACCGGCACGTCGGGCGACGGCCCCTTACGCATCCGCGCTTCGTCGACATTGATCGACGCCCAATAGGGCACTTCGACATCGGATTGAGCGGCGGCCGGTCCCACGGAAGCCATCAGCGCGGCGGCGATCAAGATATGGCGGCTGGTCATCGCTCTGCCTTGTCAAACTCATATCGGCATTTCAACCATTCGCCGCGCAAAAGGCTGCGTTCGTCCCCAGCCTTTTTCGCCCGCCGCGCTCTTGACCACCGTGCGCGGGCGCGCTCTATCGGCGGCCATGCCCGATTCATCCCGCCCGAAACGCCCGCGCGTCGTCGTCACCCGCCAGTTGATGCCGCATGTGGAAGGCCGCATGGCCGAATTGTTCGACGTTGCGCTCTCTGCGCATGATCACGCCTTTACCCGCGACGAGTTGAAAGCGGCGGTTGCCGACTGCGACGTCTTCGTGCCCACGGTGACCGACGAGATTGATGCCGACATCATCGATGCCGCGGGCGAACGACTCAAGTTGATCGCCAATTTCGGCGCCGGGGTCGACCATATCGACCTCGCCGCGGCACGCGCGAAAGGCATCATGGTTTCGAACACGCCCGGCGTCTTTACCGAAGACACCGCCGACATGACGATGGCGCTGATCCTCAGCGTCCCGCGCCGGCTGGCCGAGGGCGAAAAGCTGATGCGGTCGGGCAAATGGCAGGGCTGGGCGCCGAGCACGATGCTCGGCCACCGCGTCGGCGGCAAATTGCTCGGCATCATCGGCATGGGGCGCATCGGTCTCGCCGTCGCGCGCCGCGCGCGCGCCTTCGGCCTGTCGATCCACTATCACAACCGCAAGCGCCTTCCGCAAGCGATCGAGGAGGAGCTTGGCGCGAGTTATCACGCCAGTGTCGACACGCTGCTCCGCATCAGCGACGTGGTCACGATCCACTGCCCGCATACGGCTGAAACGCACGAGATGGTCAATGCCGCGCGGATCGGCGCGATGAAGCCGACCGCCTATCTCATCAACACCGCGCGCGGCGAGATCGTCGACGAAAAGGCGCTGATTGCGGCGCTCCAGACCGGCCGCATCGCAGGGGCCGGGCTCGACGTCTATACGCACGAACCTGCTGTCGACCCCACCCTGCTCGCGCTCGACAATGTCGTGCTGCTACCGCACCTCGGCTCGGCCACCATCGAGGGGCGCGAAGCTTCGGGCGAAAAGGTCATCGCCAACATCCGCGCCTGGTGCGACGGCCACCGTCCGCCCGATCAGGTGCTGGAGGGCTGGGCCTGAACCCAACCCCGGCGGGCAGATCAATCTCCCGTCAGAATCCGGTCGACGAGCTGCTTCACCGTCGGGGTGAAATTGTTCGAATAAAACGGATCGGTCTTGAAGTTGAACGCGGCGTGGCCCGCGAACATCAGATTCTGCTCGACATCGCCGCCGTGCGCGATGTCCTGCAGCGTTTTCTGGATGCAGAAGCTGCGCGGATCGGCGAGGTACCCGGTCGTGTAATCGTCATGGTCCTTCCACGACGAAAAGCCGCAATGCGACAGGCAGCCCATGCAGTCGGTCTGGTCCCGGCGGATCATCGCCTTGTCGGCCTCGGTCACGAACACCACCGTATTGTCGGGGGTCTTCAGCGCCTCGGTATAGCCTTCGGCGAACCAGTCTCGCGCGCGCGCGCGATCGTGCGGGGTCACCCAGAAATTCTTGCCCTTCACCCCGACGTCGAGCTGGACGATATGGTCGCCGGCTTCCTGCTTCGAATAGGGAATCTGGCGCTCCGAGCGCGCTTCGAGGTCGCGGAGGAACGGGTTGCGCACCGCGCTCGAATAAAAGCCCGTCGGCGAGAAGCGGTGGAGCAGCACGTCGCCGTCGTCGAGCGTGCGGAGACGATCCTTCCACTGCTGCGGGATCGGGCTTTCCTCGGTCAGCAGCGGCCGCGTGCCATATTGGAATGCGATCTGGCCAAGCTCGGGATTGTCGATCCAGTTTTCCCAGTCGCGCAGATACCAGACCCCGCCCGCCATCACGATCGGCACATCGTCGGAAATGCCTTCGGCGCGCATCGTTTCACGAACCGCCGCGACGCGCGGATAAGGATCCTGGGGCACCAGCGGATCTTCGGCGTTCGACAGACCATTATGGCCGCCAGCAAGCCAGGGATCTTCGTACACCACCGCGCCCAGAAGGTGCGGCACCTTGCTGTAAGCGCGCTTCCACAGCGCGCGAAAGGCGCGCGCCGAGCTGATGATCGGCAGGTACAGAACATTGTGCCGCGCGGCGATTTCACTGAGCTTGTACGGCATGCCCGCGCCGCAGGTGACGCCCGCGACAAGACCCTTGGTCCGTTCCAGCACGCCCTCGAGGATCTGTTGCGCGCCGCCCATTTCCCACAGCACATTGATGTTGATCGCGCCCTTGCCGCCCGACACGTCATAGGCGCGCTTCACCTGTGCGACCGCCCCTTCGATGCCATACTGGATCAGCTCTTCGTGGCGTTCCTTGCGGGTCAGCGCGCGATAGATTTGCGGAATGATCTTGCCTTCGGCGTCATAGCTGTCGGCGTTGACCGCCGACACGGTGCCGATCCCGCCTGCCGCGGCCCAGGCGCCGCTGGACATATGGTTGGTCGCCGACACGCCCTTGCCGCCCTCGACCAGCGGCCAGACTTCACGCCCGCCATAAAGGATGGGCTTCAAACCTTTGAACACTCTAAACCTTCTCTCTCTCCGCCCGTTCGCGCCTGCGAACCAGCCCCCGTTGCCGCTTGCGTAAGCGGAAATTCGGCCCTTTTGTCAATCAAAGCCGACCCAGCGGCCGCTGAACGGCCCATAACCTTCAAGCGCACGAGCATAGAGCTTTTCATAGGCGCCGACCATAATTGATTCGTCGAACCGTTCGCCCGCGGCGCGCCGGTTCGCCGCGCCGACCTCGGCGCGCAGCGCGGCACTTTCGGCCATTTGCGCCAGCGCAATCCGGAAAGCGGCCTCGTCCGCCGCGACATAGGGTCGGTTCGCGTCCGACACCATCGCGGCGACGTCGCCGACCACCGGACTCACCACCGGCAGCCCCGCCGCCATCGCCTCGATCACCGCGATCGGCGCCTGTTCGCTGAGCGACGAGAGCGCGAGCATATCGAAATGACCGATCCAGCGCGCGGGTTCGGCCATGAAGCCGGGCATGACGACCCGGTCCGCGATGCCGCACGCCGCGGCTTGGGCGGCGATCGCATCGCGCTCGGGCCCCTCTCCGACGATCACCAGACGAACGTTCGCTGGTAGTTCAGCCACGGCGCGCACGAGGCGCGGCAAGTCCTTGACCTTGCGCAGCCCGGCGACGGTGCCGATCACCACTTCACCATTGCGCCGTTCGAAGCCGGGGATCGGCACCGATGGCCCTTTGGCATAGGCGGCCACGTCGATGCCGTTGCGGATCAGGTGGGTGCGGCCGCCCGCCTTCCACTCATCGGTCGCGATCCGCTGCAGCAAAGTCGACGGGACGACGACCGACTGTGCGGTGCGCAACGCGACCCGGCGGAAAAGATTGCGCTTCCAGTTGCGCCGGACGCTCTCGTCCTCGTTGAACCCGTCTTCGTGATGGATCAGCTCGGGCATGCTGTGCCAGAGGCGCGAAACATGAACCCGGCGCGCCATCACCCCGTCCATCGCGCCCCAATTATAGCTGAGCACGAGCTCGAACCGCGTCATATAGTCCGCGAGATCGCGGTATCGGCCCGGTGCCGGCTTGCCGTGCAGCGGCGGCGCATCTTCCGGAAAATCGACTTTGATCCCGGGATCGATCGCCTCGCGCGCGCCGAGCGCTTCGGGCATAGCCGACAGGATCGTGTGATGTGCGCGGTCCCCCATCAGGTTCATCAGCCGGACCGCCCGCGCCTCCTTGCCGCCAAGCGAGAAGCTCGAATGAAGATGCAGGATACGGATCGGCCACGGCGTGCCGGGCTCGGCGACGCTCACGCTTGCGGAAGCTCCGCGGCCCATGCGTCGATCGCCGCGCGCGCTTCGGGCTCGTCCATCGTCGGTGCATGCCCGACCCCCGGCACCTCGACCAGCCGGGCACGCGGCAGCCCGGCCGCCATCTTCTCGCCCGCCGTGTGCGCCAATATGTCCGACAGCGCACCGCGCAGGATCAGCACCGGCACATCGCCGAGCGCGCGGTACGCCGGCCACAGGTCGACCCCGGCATCGCCGCCGTTCGGCACACGCAGCGGCGCCGCGATCTGCTTGTCATAATCGGTTACGATCCGCCCTTCGGGCGTCAGCCTGTGCGTGCGCTTGGTCAGCCGCAGCCAGTCATGAATGCCATAGTCCGGATAGACGGCGCCGTTGAGATCTGCGAAGGCGCGCGCTGCGTGCATCCACGTCGGCTGGCTGCCGCCCGCGCCGATATAATCGCGGATTCGCTCGAGCCCCGCGGTCTCGAGCTCGGGCCCCACGTCATTGAGTACCGCACCGACAAGACGCCCCGGCAGGCTCGCCGCCATCAGCATCGCCACCAGCCCGCCGAGCGAGGTACCTATCGCCGCGAAACGCTCGATCTCCAGTTCGTCGAGCAACGCGACGACATCCTGCACATAGGTCAGCGGAACATAGGTCATCGGATCCTTCGCATAGGCGCTGTCGCCGCGCCCGCGGAATTCGATGACGATCACCTTGCGATATCGTGCCACATGCGGCGCCAGCGCCTCGAAATCGCGGGCGTTGCGCGCAAGTCCCGGCATGCACAGCACTGGCGGCGCGCGCTCGCTGCCCTCGGGCCCGGCATAGACGCGCGCATGCAGCCGGACGCCGTCGTGCGACCACCAATATTGGTCCGACCAGTCGCGGCGCCCCTCCTGCTTTGCATCCTGCTGGGCCAAGATGGCACGTCCCCTTGCTTTGTTTCGTCCCGCACGTCCCCTGCGCGGGACTCGATCCTGTCTATCGCCAACCGCGCCGCGCGGCGCAAGCAATCCGTGGCACCGATGCGGCGCAGGTTGCCCCTGCCCGCTTTCGCCGATAAGACGCGGACGACCATGAGCGAGCCTTTGATTTCCTTCGAACCCGCAACCGGCGAAGAGCTCTGGCGCGGGCCGGTCAGCGATGTTGATGCCGAGGTCGAAATCGCCCGGCGCGCGTGGCCCGAATGGGCGTCGAAGCCCGTCACCTTCCGTACCGAAACGCTGCGCCGCTTCGCCGACCGGGTGAAGGCCGAAAGCGAAGCGCTCGCCGACCTGATCGCGCGCGAAACCGGCAAACCGCTGTGGGAAGCGCGGACCGAAGTCGAATCGGTCGCGAACAAGGTCGACATCTCGGTCAAGGCCTATGCCGAGCGTACGCCCAATCGCCGCATCGAGGGCGCAATGGGACTGCGCAACGCGGTGCGCCACAAGCCGCACGGCACGCTCGCGGTACTCGGCCCCTATAATTTCCCCGCGCACCTGCCCAACGGCCACATTGTCCCCGCGCTGATCGCGGGAAATTCGGTCGTGTTCAAGCCGTCCGAAAAGACTCCCGCGGTCGGTGCGAAGCTCGTCGAGCTCTTCCACAGCGCCGGCGTGCCGCCAGAGGTATTGCGCCTTGTCATCGGCGGCCCCGAAACGGGCAAGACACTCGCGGGCCACACAGGCATCGACGGCCTGCTCTTCACCGGATCGGCGCGCACCGGCCTCGCGCTCAACCGCCAGTTCGTTGGCCAGCCGGGCAAGATGCTCGCGCTCGAAATGGGCGGCAACAACCCGATCGTCGTGTGGGATACCGCCGATATCCGCACTGCGGCGATCATTGTCGTGCAGTCGGCCTTCCTCAGTGCCGGACAGCGCTGCAGCAACGCGCGGCGGCTGATCGTCCGCGACACGCTCGCTGACAGGCTGAGCGAAGAGGTGTGCGATCTGGCGAACCGGTTGATCGTCGATCATCCACACGCCGACCCGGCACCCTATATGGGGCCGGTAATCGACAACGAGGCGGCCGACGGGCTGACCGAAAGCTTCCTGATCCTCATGTCGAACGGCGGCAAGGTGATCCGCCATATGGCGCGGCCGGTCGCCGGCCGTCCTTTCCTGACGCCCGGAATCATCGACGTGACCGCGATGTCCGAGCGCCCGGATATCGAGCTGTTCGGCCCGCTGCTCCAGGTGGTCCGCGTCGACAGTTTCGAAGCCGCGATCGCCGAGGCGAACAACACGGCCTTCGGTCTGTCGGCTTCGCTGATCGGGGGCACGCCGCAACTCTACGACCAGTTCTGGGCCAATGCACGCGCGGGCGTGATCAACTGGAACCGCCCGACCAACGGCGCCTCGTCCGCCGCCCCCTTCGGCGGCATCGGCCTTTCGGGCAATCACCGGCCGAGCGCCTTCTACGCCGCCGACTATTGCGCCTATCCGGTCGCATCGTCCGAAAGCGACGCGATGCGCGCCTCGATCGGCGTCGGGCTGCGCGATCCCGAAGGATTGCAGCTGGTGACGAAGAAGTATCTCTAGGTACGTCGTGGCTTCGCTACGCCCGCGATGGTGCGCGGCGACAATCGGCTGGCAATTTTACCTTCACCATCGTCAATAAAGCCTGTTTTGCCAATCACGGCCGGCGCGATCATCTATCCTGCATGGAAAAGCCTCTCCCTTCCGCGGGCAAGCTCTGGCTCGTCGGCGCCGGCCCCGGCGATCCCGACCTGCTGACGCTGCGTGCTGCGCGCCTGCTCGCAAGCGCCGATCTCGTCGTGCATGACGGGCTCGTCGGCGAAGGCGTACTCGCGCTGATCCCGCCGCATGTCGAACGGATCAGTGTCGCCAAGCAGCGCAGCCGCCACACGATGAAGCAGGAGCTGATCAACGAGTTGATCGTCCGCGAAACGCAGGCCGGAAAGCAGGTCGTGCGCCTCAAGGGCGGCGATCCCTTCATTTTCGGGCGCGGCGGCGAGGAACTCGACGCGGCACGCGCGGCGGGCGTTGCGGTCGAGGTCGTCCCCGGCATCACCGCTGCGGCGGGCTGCGCGGCGCAGGCGGGGCTTCCCCTCACCCACCGCGAGGATGCGAGCGCGGTCAGCTTCGTCGCAGGCCAGTGCAAGGATCTGACCGATCAGGACTGGTCGGGGCTTGCGGGTCACGGCCGTACGCTCGTCATCTACATGGGCCTCGCGACAGCATCGGCCATCGCCGACAAGCTGATCGCCGACGGCGTATCCCCTGCTCTGCCGGTCGCCGTCGTCGAACGCGGCACCACCAGGGACGCGCGTGTCCTCCGCACCCTCCTCACCGATCTCGGCGACCTCGTCGTGCGCGAAAAGGTCGCCAGCCCCGCGCTGATTATCGTCGGCAAGGTCGCGGCGCGCGCCGATGCGCTCGACTGCCTCGGCGCTCCCGGCGTCGTCCATTCCCTGAAGGATATTGCATGCGAATCTTGACCGGCAACGACCTGAAATCAGGAGCTGTCATCTGGTGGACCGGCCACGACTGGTCGCTCCATGTGGAAGACGCCGTGGACGTCGGCGAACATGGCGAGGCGGTGCTCGCCGCCGAGGATGGCGCGCGGCGCGTCAACGGCGGCTATATCGTCGATGCCGAGGCGACCCCCGAAGGGCCGCGCCCCGCGCATATCAAGGACCGCATCCGCGCGCTCGGCCCCACCGTGCGCCCCGACCTGACATTGAAACCGGCCGATCCGACGGCAGGCGACTGGGTGATCTGACATGTACCAATATGACAAGTACGACCAGGGCATGGTCGATGCGCGCGTCGAGGAATTCCGCGATCAGGTGCGCCGCCGCATCGCGGGCGACATCAACGACGACCAGTTCAAGCCGCTGCGGCTGAAGAACGGCCTCTATCTCCAGCTCCACGCCTATATGCTGCGCGTGGCCATTCCCTATGGCACGTTCAATTCGGTGCAAATGCGCAAGCTCGCCGACATCGCGCGCAAATATGACCGCGGTTACGGCCACTTCACGACGCGACAGAACATCCAGTACAACTGGATCAAGCTGGAAGAAGCGCCCGACATTCTCGCCGAACTGGCGACGGTCGAGATGCACGCGATCCAGACGAGCGGTGAGAGCATCCGCAACATCTCGGCCGACCAATATGCGGGCGCCGCCGCCGACGAGATCTGCGACCCGCGTCCGTGGGCCGAGCTGATCCGTCAGGCGACCACCTTCCATCCCGAATTCAGCTATTTGCCGCGCAAGTTCAAGATTGCGGTTATTTCTGCCCCCGAAGATCGCGCGGCGCTGCGCTGGCACGACTGCGCACTGCGCATCGTCCGCAACGGCAAGGGCGAGGAAGGTTTCGAAGTCTATGCCGGCGGCGGCATGGGGCGCACGCCGTTCATCGCGTACAAGATCCGCGACTTCCTGCCCGCACAGCAGATTTTCTCCTATCTGCAGGCGATCCTGCGCGTCTGGAACCTCCACGCGCGGCGCGACAATATTCACAAGCAGCGGATGAAGATCCTCGTCCACGAACTCGGCGAAGAAGAGTTCCGCCGTCAGGTCGAGGAGGAATTCCAGACCTTCCTCGCGCTCGCCACCGATTTTCCGCAGGCCGAATATGACCGTATCGCGGCCTATTTCACGCCACCGCCGTTCGAAACGGGCCTCGGTGACGAAATCGACCGCAGCGATCCCGACTTCGCGCTGTGGGTCGACCGGCAGGTGGTGGCCCACAAGGTGCCGGGTTACGCGATCGCCAACATCAGCCTGAAGCCCATCGGCGGCATCCCCGGCGACATTTCCGCCGAGCAGATGGATATCGTCGCCGACCTCGCCGAGCGTTACAGCTTCGACGAAATCCGCGCGACACATGCGCAGAACCTCGTTCTGCCGCACGTCCGCAAGGCCGACCTCTACGCTGTGTGGCAGGCGCTCGACGCCGCGGGTCTCGCGAGCGTCAACCTCGACCTCGTCACCGACATCATCGCGTGCCCGGGGCTCGATTATTGCAGTCTCGCCAACGCACGTTCGATCCCGCTCGCGCAAAAAATCTCCGAACGCTTTGCGAATATGGAGCGCCAGCTCGATATCGGCGAGCTCAAGATCAAGATTTCGGGCTGCATCAACGCCTGCGGTCACCATCATGCCGGCCAGATCGGCATCCTCGGCGTCGACCGCAAAGGCACGGAGAATTACCAGCTGCTGCTCGGCGGCTCGGGGGCGGAGGACACGTCGCAGGCCAAGATCACCGGACCGGGCTTCGACGAAGCCGGGATCGTCGATGCGGTCGAGCGCACCGTCGAACGCTATCGCGAGCTGCGCGAGCCCGGCGAACGTTTCCTCGATACCTACCGCCGCGTCGGCCTCGATCCCTTCAAGGAGGCCATTTATGGCTGATTTCCGTTACCGTGACGACCAGCCGCACGAAGAGCCGGCGGTCACTCTCGACGCATTTCTCGAACAGCCCGACGCGACCGCCGTGCGGCTCGAGGCGGGCGAGGATGCCCGGCGGCTGATCCCCTTTCTCGATCGGCTGCAGCTTATCGAAATCTCCTTCCCGCGCTTTCGCGACGGGCGCGGCTTTTCGAGCGCGCGCATCCTGCGCGAGGCGGGCTACAAGGGTGAACTGCGCGCCGAAGGCGACGTGCTGATCGATCTGCTCTTCTTCATGCGGCGCTGCGGCTTCGACAGCTTCGTGTCGCAGCATTCGCTCAATCCCGCCGATGTCGAGGCGGCACTGAACCGCTATTCGCACGTCTATCAGAATGCGACCGACGAGGCGGTGCCGATCTGGAAGCTGCGGCATGGCTAGCAAATCCGTACCCGAAGACCGCACCCGCGACCGGATCGACGTCGCGCCGCGCTTTACGCAGGCCGATGTCATCCGCCTCAACAACCTCTTCCGCGGCCAGGACGCCGCCGAGGTGGTCGCGAGCGTGATCGGCGCGGGGTTGCTCGGCGAGACCGCGATCGTCTCCAGCTTCGGCGCCGAAAGCGCAGTGCTGCTCCATCTCGTCAGCCGCGTCGCGCCCGACATGCCGGTGCTGTTCCTCGACACGGGCAAGCATTTCCCCGAAACGCTCGCCTATCGCGACGAGCTGGCCGCGAGGCTGAAGCTCAACATCGTCAATCTGACGCCCGATCCCGAGGACCTGAAAAAGAAGGACGCGACCGAGCTGCGCTGGTCCTACGACCCCGACGGCTGCTGCGAAATCCGCAAGGTGAAGCCGCTCGAAAAGGCGCTGACCGACTTCGACACCTCGATCACCGGGCGCAAGGGCTTCCAGTCGTCGACGCGGCAGGGCCTAGCCCGCTTCGAGCTCGACGGCGCGACCGGCCGCCTCAAGTTCAATCCGCTCGCCAACTGGACGCGCGAAGCGCTCGACGCCTATTTCGAGACGCACGACCTGCCCCGACACCCGCTTGAGGCCGAGGGCTATCCGTCGATCGGCTGCTCGCCCTGCACGTCGAAGGTCCAGCCGGGCGAAGACCCTCGCTCGGGCCGCTGGCGCGGTTGGGACAAGACCGAATGCGGCATTCACGAAGCGGTGACGCCGATCGACGACGACCCGGCGAACGATCCGGCGTTCTAGGCGGCTCTATTCATAATCGTCATATGCCATGCTGTCGTCGGCAAGGTCGCTGAACTTGGTCGTCTTCGCCTCGAAGTGCAGGCGGACCTTGCCGGTCGAACCGTGACGCGATTTGGCGACGATCACTTCGGCCAGGCCGAAGACGCGCTCCATCTCGGCCGCCCATTCCTCGTGCTGTGCGTGGATCTTGACATCGTCGCCCTCGACCGGACGCTTGGGCTCGCGCGCGGCAACATAATAATCCTCGCGAAACACGAAGAGCACCATGTCGGCGTCCTGTTCGATCGAGCCCGATTCACGAAGGTCGGAGAGCTGCGGACGCTTGTCCTCGCGGCTTTCGACCTGACGGCTGAGCTGCGACAGCGCCATCACCGGTACATGCAGTTCCTTCGCCAGCGTCTTCAAACCGCGCGAAATTTCGGAAATTTCCTGAACGCGGTTGTCGCCGCTCTTCGACGACCCCTGCAGCAACTGGAGATAGTCGACGACGATGAAGCCGATGCCGTGGCGCCGCTGCAATCGCCGCGCGCGCGTGCGCAGTCCCGCGATCGTCAGACCGGGCGTATCGTCGATGAAGAGCGGCAGCGTCTGGAGCGCCTGTGCTGCGCGTGACAGCTGCTGGAACTGCTCCTTGCTGATCTTGCCCATGCGCAGCGCCTCGCCCGACACCCCTGATTGCTCGGCGAGCACGCGCGTCGCGAGCTGGTCGGCCGACATTTCGAGGCTGAAGAAGGCGACCTTCGCGCCCATATTCTTCTCGGGCGGGATGCCGTCCTCCTCGTCGCGACGCCAGCGTTCGGCGGCGTTATATGCGATGTTCGTGGCGAACGATGTCTTGCCCATGCCCGGACGGCCCGCGAGGATCATCAAGTCCGAATTGTGCATGCCGCCGATCTTGGCGTTCATGCTCGCGATCCCGGTCGTGATCCCCGACAGGTGCCCGCCCGAATTCAGCGCGCGCTCGGCCGCCTGCAGCGCGGTCAGGCTCGCCTGGCTGAAATTCTTGACCGACCCCATCTCGGCCTCGCCGCCCGCGACGCGATAGAGCGCGGTTTCGGCCTCCTCGATCTGCGCCTGCGGGTCGACGCGCTCGCTCGTATCGAGCGCATTGTCGACGAGCGCGCGCCCGACGCCGGCGAGTTCGCGGAGCAGCGCGAGGTCGAAAATCTGCCGCGCAAAGTCGCGCGCGCCGATCAGCCCGGCGCCGCTGCCGGTGAGCTGCGCGAGATAACCGACCCCACCGACCGCCTTCATCGCCTCGTCGGCCTCGAAATAGGGTTTCAGCGTCACCGGCGTCGCGATGCTGTTGCGCTCGATCAGCGCCATCGTCTGCTGGAAGATACGGCCGTGGAGCGGTTCGAAGAAATGGTCGGGATTGAGCGCAACGGGCAAATCCTCGACGACTCGGTTGTCGATCAGGATCGCGCCCAGAAACGCGGCCTCGGCCTCGATATTGCGGGGTAATTGGCGTTCATCCCCGGCGTTGGCCGGGGTCGGAATCAAGGCTAGTTCTGGCATGGCGACCTTCATGCGATGCCGCCCCCGGCGGCGCAACAGGCGATACCGGCGAAGCTATCATAGTTGTGGGTTGCTGTGAATAAGTCCTCCCCCTTGCCCTTCGCTCGCGGCCAAGTAGAAGCACGGACAGCATGAGCGACGCAGCCCCCTCCAAACAGCGGATCATTTCGGTCGAGCTCGACGAAGGGTCGATCGTGTGGCGCAATCCCGACGTCGAGCAGGAACGCCGCGTCGCGATCTTCGATCTGATCGAGGATAACAAGTTCGTGCCGCAGCGCGGTCACCCCGATGGCTATGCCGGTCCCTACCGCTTGATGTTACGTGTCGAGGAAGGCCGCCTGATCTTTGAAATCAGCCGCGAAGATAGCTCGCCGCTCGAGGCGATCATCCTGGGGCTCGGACGTTTCCGTCGCCCGATCCGCGACTATTTCGCGATCTGCGACTCCTATTATCAGGCGATCAGGACCTCGACCGCGCAGCAGATCGAGACCGTCGACATGGCGCGCCGCGGCCTCCACAACGAGGCGGCGGAGATGCTGATGGACCGGCTCGACGGCAAGATCGCTGTCGATTTCGCGACCGCACGCAGGCTGTTCACGCTGATCTGCGTGCTGCACATCAAGGGCTGAAGATGCGGGCGGGGGCGATCAGGGGCGGAAAGGCAGCGCGGACGCTGGCCACGTGGCGCGCCACGATCACGCGCACGCTGCGCCGCATCGGCGCCGCGATCGTGGTGCTGCTGCTTGCCGCAGGACTTGCGCTCTGGTGGGCTGCGCGCTGGACGCCCGACCGTGCCATCTATCCGACACAAGGCGTGACGATCGACGCGCGCAACGGCGATGTGCATTGGGGCTCGATCAAGGCCGCCGGCGCCGAATTCGCCTATGTCATGGCAACCGACGGGTCGGCCGGCATCGACCCCGAATTCACGCGCAACATGGCCGGCGCGCGCGATGCGGGGATTCAGGCGGGCGCGATCCACCGCTACAGCCTCTGCCAGCTCGCGACCGATCAGGCCGCCAATTTCATCCGCCACGTCCCGCGCCGCGCCGACGCGCTGCCCGCCGTCGTCTGGCTCGATTATGACGATCGCTGCCCCGACCGGCCGACGCGCGCACTCCTGCTCTCCGAACTCGCGACCTTCCTCGCCCAGATCGAGGCGCATATGGGCAAGCGGAGCCTGATCGCGCCCGGCCCGGCATTCGAGAGCGATTACAAGGTAACGCGGGGGATCGCGCGCACCACCTGGCTTCGCCGCGATTTCTTCGAGCCCGACTATGGCGCGCATCCCTGGGCGATGTGGCAGGCGAACGACTATGTGCGCGTCCCGGGCGCCGAGGGGCCCGTCGGCTGGAACGTGCTGCGCCCGCAAGGAGAGATGCGATGACCGAGACCTCGAACGACCGCGACGCGCTGATCGACGCGGCGCGCGATGCCGCGAGCCGCGCCTATGCGCCCTATTCTGGCTTTCACGTCGGTGCCGCGCTACTGCTCAGGAACGGCGATGTCGTGACCGGCGCCAATGTCGAGAATGCGAGTTACGGCCTGACCCTCTGCGCCGAGACCGCGGCGGTGGCAAAGATCGCCAACGAAGGCTGGATCGGCGAACTCGCCGAGGTCGCGATCGTCGGCGGGCGTCCCGACGGCGACGCGCTGCTCGGCGGCGCCCCGGTCAACCCCTGCGGCCGCTGTCGCCAGATTCTCAACGAAGCCGCCGAGCGCTCGAAGACCGATATCCTCGTCCACTGCGCCTCTGGCGACGGCACCGCCGTCAAGACGTACCGGCTCAGCGAATTGCTTCCCGCCGCTTTCGGACCCAAGGATCTCGGCCTCATCGACTGACCGCTTGCGCAAAACGCACCGCCCTTACAAGAGACACGCATGGCCATTCTTTCAGACCGCTGGATTCGCGAAGCCGCCCGGACGCAGGGCATGATCGAACCGTTCGTGGAGGCGCAGCGTCGCGACGGCTGCATCAGCTACGGCCTCTCCTCCTACGGCTACGACGCGCGCGTTGCGCCCGAATTCAAGATCTTCACGAACATCGATTCAACCACGGTCGACCCCAAGGAATTCGATCCCAAGAATTTCGTCGACCGCGAGACCGACGTGTGCATCATCCCGCCGAACAGCTTCGCGCTCGCCCGCACGGTCGAATATTTCCGCATTCCGCGCGATGTGCTCGTCATCTGCCTCGGCAAGTCGACCTATGCGCGCTGCGGCATCATCGTGAACGTCACTCCGCTCGAGCCCGGCTGGGAAGGCCATGTGACGCTCGAATTCTCGAACACCACCCCCCTGCCCGCCAAGATCTATGCCAACGAAGGCGCGTGCCAGTTCCTGTTCCTGCAGGGCAATGAGCCGTGCGAGACGAGCTATGCCGACCGCGCGGGCAAATATATGGGGCAAAAGGGCGTCACGCTGCCCAGGCTTTGATACCGCGACCTGCTCCATCCCGCTTGCTCCGCGCACGAAAATTGATAACGTTCCCACAAATCATAACATGGGGACGAGGTCATGAACTTCCGTGCTGTCGCATTCGCTCTCGTCGCGCTGTTTTCCTCCACCGCCGCGCATGCCGACGGCTTTCTGAAGGTCGAAGGAACGCAGATCGTGGACGGATCGGGCAAGCCGGTCATCCTTCGCGGAATGGGGCTCGGCGGCTGGATGCTCCAGGAAGGCTATATGCTGAAGCTCGGCGAGGTCGGGCAGCAGCATAAAATCCGCGCCAAACTGGTGGAACTCGTGGGCGAGGAGCGCACAGCGACCTTCTATCGCGCCTGGCTCGACAACCACACAACCCGCGCCGACATCGACCAGATGGCGAAATGGGGCTTCAATTCGGTACGCCTGCCGATCCACTTCGACCAGCTCACCCTGCCCGCCGACAAGGAACCGAACGCCGGTGAGGACACATGGCATGAGGAAGGGTTTCAGCGCATCGACCGCCTGCTCGAATGGAGCAAGGCGAACCGCATCTGGCTGATCCTCGACCTCCATGCCGCGCCCGGCGGCCAAGGCAACGACCTCGCCATATCCGATCGCGACCCCGCCAGGCCGTCGTTGTGGCAAAGCGAGGAGAACCAGCGCAAGACCGTTGCGCTGTGGAGCAAGCTCGCGGCGCGCTACAAGGACGAGCCGTGGATCGGCGCCTACGACCTCATCAACGAACCCAACTGGAGCTTTGCGACCCCCGGCAAGGGCAATGGCTGCGACGAGACCGGGAACAAGGCGATCTGGGAGCTGCAACGGCGCATCACCAAGGCGATCCGCGCGGTCGACCGAAAGCATGTCGTGATCGTGGAGGGTAATTGCTGGGGCAATAATTACAAGGGCCTGCCCCCCGCGTGGGACGCCAATATGGCGCTGAGTTTCCACAAATACTGGAACCGCAACGACGCGGCGAGCATCGCGGAGATCAGGGCGCTGCGCACCAGCTATGACCGCCCGATCTGGCTCGGCGAGTCGGGCGAGAACAGCAATGGCTGGTACCGCGACGCGATCGCACTGGTCGAGGGCGACGGCATCGGCTGGAACTTCTGGCCGCTGAAGAAGATCGGTTTCAACCAGCCGCTCGAGATCGTCGCCGGCGACGGCTGGATGAAGATCGTGGCGTGGATGACCGGCAAGGGTCCCAAGCCCGGCGCGGACGAAGCGTTTGCCGCGATGATGCAGCTCGCCGCAAACACGCGGTTCGACAGGAATATCCCGAAACCCGACGTCATCGACGCGATGTTCCGCCAGCCGCATGACGCGAGCTACCGTCCCTTTGTCGCTCGCACGCTGGGCGCAAAACCATTGGAGATCGCCGCCGCCGACTACGACTTCGGCCCGCCGGGCGTCGCCTATCACGACAGCGTCGATGCCAATTATCATGTCGCGACCGGCGGCGAGCGGACGCCGTGGAACAATGGCACGACCTGGCGCAACGACGGCGTCGATATCGCTCGCGAAGCCGACGGGACGCCCTATGTCAGCGATTTCGTCACGGGCGAATTCATGCGCTACAGCGCCAATGTCGCAAAAGCGGGCCGCTGGAGCGTCTCCGCGCGCGTGCGCTCGGCGAAGGGTGGCCGCATCGGGATCGACGAGCACGGTGTTGCCGTTCCGGCCGGCACCGCCTGGCAGGTGGTCAGGCTCGCCGACGTCGACCTGCCCGCCGGCCCCGGCGCCGCGACGCTCCGTGCGCTCGATTGCGGCGATTGCGAGGTCGCCGGACTGATCTTCACCCCGCGCTAGGACGGGAACCCATTTCCTCCCCGCGCGTCCTCTCTGCACAGCGGACGGGGCGCGCAGTGGAGTTATGCCATGTCCATGATCGCCGTCTTTTTCGGTCGCCTGTTCATCGCCGTCATCTTCGTCGTATCCGGGGTCAACAAGCTGATCCACGCAAACGACACCAGCGCAATGATTTCCGCCGCGGGCCTGCCCGGCGGTCTCGCCATTCCCACCGGCCTGTTCGAACTGATCGCCGGCATCTGTCTCGCGCTGGGGATCGCGACGCGGCTCTGGTCGATCCTGCTCGCGGGTTTCGTCCTGCTGACGATCCTCTTCTTCCACCGCGAATTTACCGATCCCGTACAGGCGATGGCGGCGATGAAGAACCTTGCGATCGCGGGCGGCCTGCTCTGTCTCTTCGGCTATGGCCACACGCGCTGGAGCTATGACGCGCTGCGCGCGCGCCGCCGCGACGAACTTGCCGCGCATCGGGCCGAAGCACATGCGACCGACGCCGAACTGCGCGCCGCACGCGCCGAGGGCCGCGCCGAAGCTGTCGGGACGCCGGCCGTGGTCGAAAAACGCCCTTTCTGGCGCCGATAGACCTTCGCGCTTGGCATTGCGGGCCGTCTGCGCTAGCCTTCACTTAACGTTTACGTAAAGGGAGGGTTTGCCATGGCGTCCCGCAATCTCGACATCGTCGTTTACGGCGCAACGGGCTTTACCGGCCGCCTCGTCGCCGAATATCTCGCGCACCATTACAAGGGCCGCAACGACGCGCCCCGGTGGGCGATGGCGGGGCGCAGCCTCGACAAGCTCGCCGAGGTTCGCGACCTCATCGGCGCCGGGAAAGAAACCCCGCTGATCGTCGCCGACGCGAGCGATCCGGCGAGCCTCGACCGGATGGCCGAAAGCACCAGGGTCGTGCTGACCACCGTCGGCCCTTACCAGCTCTACGGCGACGAACTCGTCGCCGCTTGCGTCCGGGCGGGCACCGCCTATGCCGACCTGTGCGGCGAGCCCGGCTGGATGCGCGGGATGATCGACGAACATGAAGCCGCAGCCAGGGCGTCGGGCGCGCGCATCACCTTCAGTTGCGGGTTCGATTCGATCCCCTTCGACCTCGGCGTCTCCTTCCTCCAGGCCGAGGCGGTGAAGCGCCACGGCAGGCCGGCCCCGCGCGTCAAGGGCCGCGTGCGCAAGATGGCGGGCGGGGCGTCGGGCGGCACGATCGCCAGCCTCACCGAAACGCTCAAGGCCATCGCGAAGAAACCGTCGCTCGCCCTCCTGCTCAAATCCAGCTTCGCCCTGACTCCGGGGTTCGAAGGCCCTTCGCAGCCGACCGGGCTGATCCCGGAATATGACGGCGCAACGGGAACCTGGACCGCACCCTTCGTCATGGCGCCGATCAACACCAAGAATGTCCACCGCACCAATTTCCTGCTCGGCCATCCATGGGGCGAGGATCTCGTGTACGACGAGATGGTGATGACGACGATCGGCGACGCGGGCAAGGCGATGGCCGAAGCGATGGCGAAGGCGAACCCGTTCGACCCGAGCATCAAGCCCGGCGAAGGCCCGAGCAAGGAAGAGCGCGAGAACGGCTTCTACGACATCCTCTTCGTCGGCGAATATCCCGACGGCACGAGCGTCCGCGCCAGCGTTCAGGGCGACCGCGACCCCGGCTATGGCTCGACGTCGAAGATGCTCGCCGAAACGGGCATCGCGCTGCTTGAAAACAAGGGCGCGGGGGGAGTCTGGACCCCCGGCGCACTGCTCGGCGACGCGCTGATCGAACGCCTGACCGCCAACGCCGGACTGACTTTCCGGATCGAGGAATAGGAACCGAATGACGACCTCCCCCGGCGCGCTCGACGCGCTGCTTTCGACGCTGCGCACCGAAGGCGGTGTGGCCAGGGTTCATATCGACGAAGGCTGGATGCAGGGCCGCACCGCCTATGGCGGGATCAGCTCGGCCGTCGCGCTCGCGGGCGCGATGGCGCTCCATCCGACCGAAACGCCGCTCCGCTACGCGCAGATCAGTTTCGTCGGCCCCGTTGGCGGCGACTGCACCGTCGAAACGCGCGTGTTGCGCCAGTCGAAATCCTCGCTGTTCATCGACGCCGGCGTGTCGAGCGATCAGGGTTTCGGTACCGCGGCGGTCTTCGCCTTCTCGGGCGACCGCGAAAGCCATCTCGACCACAACCGCCTCGCCATGCCGGACGTCCCCGATCCCGAAACGCTCGAGCCGGTTCCCGAGCATCACGCGCGCCCGTCTTTCACGCGCCATTTCGACATGCGTCCGACCACCGGCCCGCGCTTTGCGTGGAAGAGCGAGGTCGGCGAATATCTGACATGGGTGCGCTTCGTCGAGGAGCCCGCATGTCACCCCGCGGTCGCGCTGCTCGCGATGGGCGATGCGCTGCCGCCCGCGGCGATGGCGCTGTTCAGCCAGTTCGGGCCGATCAGCTCGATGAACTGGACCGTGAACATGCTCACCGGCAACCCGCGAACCGACGACGGCTGGTGGCTGCTGTCGGCGAAGACCGGCTACGCGCGACTTGGTCTGTCGGTGCAGGACATGATGCTGTGGAACCGCGCCGGCGAACCGGTCCTCAGCGGCAGTCAGGCGATCGCGATCTACGCCTAGGCGACCAGCGGCAGTTCGATCACCGCATCGAGCCCGCCGTCCACCCGGTTGGCCAGCGTCAGCGTTCCACCCTCGCCTTCGGCGATATCGCGCGCGATCGACAGACCCAGCCCCGCACCACCGGTCGCCCGGTTGCGCGACTGCTCACCGCGGGCAAAGGGCTCGATCAGCGTCCGGATCTGCTCGTCGGTCAGGCCGGGGCCATCGTCCGATATGATGATTCGCACGCGCGCGCCTTCGCCCGCGACCGACAGCCGCGCGCGCGTACCATAGGCCACGGCATTGTCGGCAAGATTGCGCAGCGCACGCTTCAGCAGCATCGGCCGCGCGACGACGGCGACGTCGGCGACATTGGCGATCGTGACGTCCTGGCCGCGCTCGCGATAGTCGGCGGCGAGCTCGCCGATCAGTTCGCGAAGCGGGATCCGCTCGGGCAGCTCGGTTCCCGCGCCCGACCGCGCAAGCGCCAAAATGTCGGTCAGCATCGCGGTCATTTCCTCGATGCTCGCGATCATCTTGTCGCGCAGCGCCTCGTCGTCGATCTGCTCGACACGCACGCGCAGGCTCGCAAGCGGCGTGCGCAGGTCGTGCCCGACCGCTCCGAGCATCCGGTCCTTGTCCGACAGCATCGTCGCGATCCGCGCGCGATAGGCGTTGAACGCCGCAATCAGGTCGCGGACGTCCGACGGCCCCTCCTCGTCGAGCGGCGGCGTGTCGCGTGTCGCCGGATTCGCCCGTGCGGCGCGCGTCAGGTCGCGAAGGGGGCGCGCCGCGCGCCAAGCGATCACCATGACCGGAACGAGCAGCAGCAGATAGAGCGACAATGTCTGCCAGACGAGGAATCCCTGCAATCGCGCCCCGCCCATCAGGACGCGGCTGCGCACGCCATAATAGCGCCCCTCGATCTTGGCGGCGACCAGCACCGTGCGTCCGGGCAATCGCGTCCGGCCGAGGCGCGGGCGCTGCGGCAGCGCCCAGGCCTGCACCTCTTCGGTCGGGATATTCGCTTCGGTCAGCAGGTTACCGACATAGGCGGCAAGATCGGGAAGCGGCACCGCGCGCCGCGGCACTGGCGGCGGCGCCGCGTTGACCCACAGCTTCGGCTCGCGCCGCGAACCGCGCCGGTCCTCGTGTCCGCCTTCGGCGTCGGGCAGGCCGCGTTGCTGCCGGTCCATCGCGTCGATGATCCGCGCCACCGCCATACCGCCCCCATGCGCCAGCGTCTGCTGTTTCTGGCTACGCGAGAGCAGGACGAAATTGACCGCCTGCGCGACGAACAGCATCACCGCGACCGCGAATACGAGCTGTCCGATCAGGCTCCGGGGCCACAGGCGCAATTTCACGCGGGCGGTCCCATCCGCTTGACCTCACAGGCGAGCGTATAGCCTCCGCCCCACACCGTCTTGACGATCTGCGGGTGCGCGGCGTCGACCTCGATCTTCTTGCGCAGGCGGCTGACCAGATTGTCGATCGCGCGATCGAAGATATCGGCCTCGCGCCCGCGCACCATGTCGAGCAGCCGGTCGCGGCTCATCACCTGCCGCGGATGGCGGACCAGCGCGTGAAGCAGATGATATTCGCCCGACGACAGTGCGACCTCATTGCCCTCGCCGTCGACCAGAACGCGCTCGACCTCGCGCAGCACCCAGTCACCAAAGACATAGCAGGTACCACCGCCGTCGAGCGCGCGTCCGCCCTGCTGCGTGCGGCGCAGCACGGTGCGGATGCGCGCGACCAGCTCGCGCGGATTGAAGGGTTTGACGACATAATCGTCGGCGCCGATTTCCAGCCCGATGATCCGCTCGGTATCCTCGGCGCGCGCGGTCAGCAGGATCACCGGAATGCTGCTCGTCTCGCGCAGATGGCGGGTCAGCGACAGACCGTCCTCGCCGGGCATCATGATGTCGCTGACGACCAGATCGACCGACTGCGCGCGGAGCACCGAGCGCGCCTCGGCGGCGCTCGCGGCGTCGGTCACCGCAAAGCCCTGCGCGGTCAGATATTCGCCCAACGGCTCGCGGATCGACGGTTCGTCGTCGATCAGCAGGATACGGGGCATATCGCTATCGCTCATCATGTTTCCGTCAGATGCTGGTTCGCCCACCGGCCGCGGGGACCGGTGGGCGATAGCTGGCAGGGACCGGCGGCAAAGGCAATGCCGGGAGGGGGATGGCCTGTCGTTACCTGATGGCCCCTGCCAAATCGCTTATTCGCCGGCGGGCGCGGCCGGAGCCGTGCCGCCGCGCTTGGCGCGCCATGCGCCGCGCTGCGCCTTGCGTTCCTCGGGCGTCACCTGCCCGTCCTTGTTCGCATCGGCCGCATCGAAGCGCGCGAGCGCCGCGGTCTGGAACTCGGCCTGACTGATCGCCTTGTCGCCGTCTGTGTCGGCCTTGCCCATCATCATGCCATGATGGCCGCCGCGCTTGCCGTGATGGCCGCGCATGCCGTGGCGCTTGCCTTCGCCGGCGGCACCGGCGTCGGCGCGCTTCTCGCCGCGCTTCGCCGCCCGGTCGGCGCCGTGCTGGTCCCACTCGGCCTTGCTGATGCTGCCGTCCTTGTCGGCGTCGAGCCGCTCGAACATCTTCGCCTGCATTTCGGCACGCTTCGCGGCACGATCGGCGGCGTCGAGCTTGCCGTCCTTGTTGACGTCCATCCTGGCGAACATCTCCGCAGCCTTGGTCTGCACCTCGGCGCGGGTCTGGGTCGCATTGCGGTCGGCACCGCCGGGGGCGGCCAGAACGGGCGCGGCGACGAGCGCGGCACCCAGGGTCAGAAAAACAATCTTCCTGTTCACGTCACGAACTCCTTCAGGGGACCTGCCGGGGGAGAGAACGGGGTCCCGATGAAGCCGTTCTGGGCTCCATTTGTCCCAGCCCGTTGCCGGATGAACGAAAAATTGTCGCAAAATGTCGCAGAAACGGTCGGCCGTTCATTTGGCGGCAAGCGGAAACGGCTGCGCTGGCCAAAACCATGCGCAGCCGCCCGTTGTCGCTTTAGCCCGGGCTGACGGGCGAATCCTCGTCATCTTCCGCGATCAGGATGATCGCACCGACACCGACCAACAGGCCGACAAGCCCGATAATCCAGCTCGAATTGCCTTCGAGCTGACTCTGGCCCGCGGTAACCGACGCGGCGCCGGCGGCACCTGACGCCGCCGATGCCGCAACCGGCGCGGCGACGATCGATAGCGCGGCAAACGATATCGCCGCCTTCTTGATCCTCTGCATGTCATTCTCCATTGCCGGGATTCCCTACCGCGCCTGATCTACGAACGGGCGCGGCCGATCGATCCGCGCCATCGCCGCATTCGTCGCGGAACCCGGCCGTTCCGACCAAAACCTTGCTGTACGACAGCATGTTGCTGCGCCCGCGCGGCGCTTCTAGGCTCCCTCGAAAATCGACAGGAGAGAATCGCATGACCGACGCCGGACCCGATCGCCGGACCATTATCGCAGCAATGGGCGGCCTTGCCGTCGCGGGACTCGCGGGTCCGGCCGCGGCGCAGGAAAGCCCCGATGAGCGCCTCGACGCGCTGCTGTCGGCGCAATTCGAACAGGGGCTGCGCGACGACCCGACGCGCGCGACCTCGATCGGAATCGATACCGGCGATCGCGCCGCGCTCCGCGCGAAATTTCCCGACTGGTCGCCCGCTGCGCGCGCCGCGCGGGCGCGCCAGATCGACAGCGACCTCGCCGCGGTCCGCGCGATCAAGGGCGATACGCTGGGCGATGTGGCCCGCATCGCGCACGACAGCGCCGAATTCGACCTTGTCACGCGCCAGCGGCTCGCGCGCTTCACTTACCACACGGGCGGGTTCGGCCACCGCCCCGGCCCCTATGGCGTCACCCAGCTCGGCGGCTTCTACACGGGGGTCAGCACCTTCCTCGACAGCCAGCACCCCGTCGCGACGCGGGCCGATGCCGACGCCTATATGCTCCGTCTGCAGGCGATCCCCGCGCTGTTCGACGCCGACACCGAAATCGTCAGGGCCAACGCCGCGATGGGGGTCGTCGCGCCGCGCTTCATCCTCGATCAGGCGTTGCAACAGCTTGGCCGCCTCCGTGACGGCGACGTCGCGGGCAAGACGCTGGTCGCCTCGATTACGCGGCGCAGCGCCGCGATCGGTCTTTCGGGTTATGGCGAGCGCGCGGCGGCGATCTTCGAAGGGCCGATCCGCGCGGCGCTCACGCGCCAGATCGACGCGCTGACCGCACTTCTGCCGCGCGCGGGGAACGACGCCGGCGTCGCACGGCTCCCCGATGGCGAGGCCTATTATGCCGCGACGCTCGCGCAGCACACCACGACCGACCTCGGCGCTGCCGAAATCCACCGTATCGGCCGCGAACAGGTGGCCGACCTGACATCGCGAATGGACGTGCTGCTGAAGGCTCAGGGCTATACCAAGGGCAGCATCCGCGAGCGGCTCGACGCGCTCGGCAAGGCCGAGGGCCAGCTCTTCGCCAATGACGACGGCGGGCGCGCCGAGATGCTCGCCTATCTGAACGGCCTGCTCGGCAAGGTCCGCACCCGCCTGCCGCAGGTCTTCACCCGCTTGCCCAAGGCCCCTTACGAGATCCGCCGTGTGCCGCCCGAGATCGAGATCGGCGCGCCCGGCGGGTCGGCGCAGGCGGGCACCCCCGATGGCTCGCGCCCCGGCATCTTCTTCATCAACCTCCGCGATACCGCCGAATGGCCGCGCTACACGCTTCCCACTTTGGCGTATCACGAAGGCGCGCCGGGACATCTGTTCGAGGGGGCGCTGAAGTTCGAGGATGCCGACCTTCCGCTCTATCGCCAGGCCGCATCGGTCACCGCCTATGGCGAAGGCTGGGGCCTTTATGCCGAACAGGTGGCCGACGAACTCGGCATGTACGAGGACGACCCGCTCGGCAAGATCGGCTATCTTGCCTCCTATGCGTTTCGCGCGTCGCGGCTCGTCGTCGACACCGGCCTCCATTCGATGGGGTGGAGCCGCGAGCAGGCGATCGACTATATGGTCGAGAATTCCTCGAACTCGGAGAGCGCGTCGCGGACCGAGATCGACCGCTACATCGTCTATCCGGGGCAGGCGTGCGCGTACAAGGTCGGCCAGATCGCAATCAGCCGGGCGCGCGATGAAGTGTCGAAGCGCCCGGGCTATGACGTCAAGCGTTTCCACGATGTGGTGCTGGGGGCGGGACGCATCCCGCTTGCGGTACTCGAACGCCGCGTCCGCGCGGCCTTTCCGGCCTAGAAACGGGTAAGCCCCGTCGCATTTCTGCGGCGGGGCTCCCTAGACTTCGTCCGAAGACAGAAGTCAAATTCCACTCGTTCTTTCGATCAAGCAGATAAATGAAACGCGACGGGTCCCCGATGGTTCCCGCCACGCAAAACTTTTTACGTCACCTTGCGCGCGGCGGCCGACCCGAGGATCAGGAACAGCACGACGAGCGCAAGGCCGACGAAGAACAGGATCTTGGCGATCCCCGCCGCGGCACCCGCGACACCGCCGAAGCCGAGAACGGCGGCCAGCAGCGCGATCACCGCAAAGATCAAAGCCCATTTGAACATCTGACGTCTCCTTGCATTGGCGCGCGGCACCGGCTTCGAACCCGTGGCCTTCGAGGGGGAAACGGCCGGTGGCCGCGCTTCAGATCACCGATTGTCGATACAGAGGCACAACGATACCGCCGCGCGAAAGTTCCTGTCGTCCGGCAGATAGCCTCTTGCGCATCGCGCGCGCGATGCGTTTATGCGGACATCGTTCGAGGGAGATTTCATGCGCATTTCATCGCCCAACCGGCTGCTCGCTGCGGCCGCACTGACGCTTTGCATTCCGGCTTCGGCCGGCGCCCAGCCGGGCGATGCCGCGCCGACGCAGGGCACCGCCTGGCTCAACAGGCAGATGGCCGCGCTTGCCGAACGAAACGGCGCCGACGGCTGGCGCGTGACGCCGAGCGGGCTGCGCTGGCGCCGCATCGCGGGCGACGGCAGCGGCGCGCACCCGGGCCCGACCGACGAAGTGACCGTCCATTATGTCGGCACCTTCGCCGACGGCAGCGAGTTCGACAGTTCGATCCGCCGCGGCGAACCGACGAGCTTTCCGCTCAATCGCGTGATCGAAGGCTGGCAGGAAGGCGTCGCGCTGATGGGCATCGGCGACAAGGTGGAACTCGCCATTCCCTGGCAGCTCGCCTATGGCCCCGTCGGCAAGGGACCGATCCCCGGTGGCGCAACCCTGCTCTTCACGGTCGAGCTGCTCGGTATCGAACCCGCCGGCTGACATCGACGGAACCGGCCGGAATGTTCCGGCCCGCGCCCTTATGACGGCCTGGACGCCGACATGAACACTTCGCCGGTGGCCGGATCGACCGAAAGCTTGGGCGAATTCTTGCAGGGGAAGGACGCGTTCATCGCGATCAGAAACAGCATGTGCGTGGACACATTCCGCACCCGCGGATTCTCGCGCAGATATTTGTGGAACACGTCCCGATTCTGCTCGTAGGTCGCGCCCGCCGGCAGGCAGTAGACCGCCTCCTCGGCGGATTTGTCCGCGTTCATTACCGGCGCATCGGCCATGCCCATGAAATATCCGATGCAGGCGCTATAATCCTTCGCGCTCGCCACGCACTGGTTGAAATAGGAACCGCCACGCGCGAGGCTTTCGCGCGCCTGAAAGGCCGCGCTACCGGTCGGAATCATCGCCGCCAGCAGCGCCAGAGCAACCCATCGCTTCATTCACCCTCCCCGGGATTTGCCTCGCAACCGGTCTTATACCCTAAGTGCTGTCCAGCCTAACAATATGCGACAGTCT
Organism: Sphingopyxis sp.; assembly: GCF_016463645.1. Lineage (GTDB taxonomy): Bacteria > Pseudomonadota > Alphaproteobacteria > Sphingomonadales > Sphingomonadaceae > Sphingopyxis. The sequence goes on from NZ_JAEMQX010000003.1 coordinate 111,738, forward strand.
GCATCGCGGGACATCGCGGGAGGACTGGCGCTGGAGGAATGCATCGTTACGGGAAGGTGGAGCGGGTAGCGGGAATCGAACCCGCCTAGCTAGCTTGGAAGGCTAGAGCATTACCACTATGCTATACCCGCATCTCCAAGGTCGGCGGCGATTGCCATTTTGATGGGCGGCCGTCAAGCCGACTCATGGAGAACATCCCGGCAAGATGTCAGAGATGCGCTGTGCCGGACGGCGGACCATGCGGGCGCTTTTGCGATTTCCTCGAAATCAGCCTCAACCAGGCCGCCACATGGATGACGAACATCAGAAGATACATCAATGTCATCCCGCTGGGCGACAGGCCTTGGCCGGCGCCCCCGCACAATCTGCCCGCCGGGCCGCCATCGTTCGTTGCGGTCAGCAGCGCCATGATCGCAAACACCGGCGCGCCGGACAGGCTAAGCCAATCGGCAACGGCGAGTGCGCCAACGCCGGCCCGTTCGCCGGCAATATCCCCGCTCATGTCTCTTCCTCCTGCGCAGCGATGCGAATATGTACGGTTCGCCGCTCGACCGGATTACTCGCGATCGGGATCGGTCATCCCGTCATCGTGCCAGACCCACCACTCATAGGCCGGGGTCTGGGGATATCCCTCGGGCGAGTCTTCCCACGCCTCCTGACGGCCGAGCGCGGTGATATCGAGGTAGTTCCACGTATTCCCCATCTGCTCGTCGCCGCGGCCGCCGTGGGTCGAATAGGTCAGGAACACGCGGTCGCCGTCGCGAATGAAAGCGAGCGTGGCGTGCCATTCGCTTGCGCCGAAATCGGCGTCGAAATCGTCGGTCAGCGTGTACCAGGGAATATGCCCCCATCCCATTTTCGCCTTCAGCCGGGCGATGTCCGGTTGCGGCGCGCGCGACACGAACGCGAGGCTGGTATCGCGGGCGTTCAGATGCGCCGGATGCGCCACCTGATCGGCGACCATCGAACAGCCGATACAGGCCCGCTCCGGCCAGCGGGCAACGCCGGGTTCGTAAAAGGCGCGATAGACGATCAGCTGACGGCGGCCCTCGAACAGATCGAGCAGGCTCAGCTCCCCGTCGGGGCCGACGAACCCATAGGCTTTTTCGACCGCCATCCATGGCATCCGCCGACGCTCCGCGACCAGACGGTCGTGCGCGCGGCCATGCTCCTTTTCTTTCGCAAGCAGCCGCTGCGACGCGGCCTTCCATTCCTCGGCCGGCACGACCGGCGGGGTCCGCATCGCCGACAATTCGCTCTTCCGGACGCTCTCGGGTGATTTCGTCATGGCGCTCAAACCTCCTGGCTGGATATTTCACGCGCGGATCCGGACCGGCCGGACCGTGTCGCGCGTCAGAAATCGACCGCCAGCCGGGCGATCACCTGCCGCGGCTGGGTATAGATAAACGCGTTGTCGCCGGCGACTTCCCAGCCGTAACTGTTCAGCACATTCGTCGCCTGCACGCGGATTACCGCCGGTGCGCCGGCAATGGTGAGACGATGCCGAAGCCCGATATCGACCGTCGTATAGGGCCGCACCCGCACCTCGTTGCGCGTGTCGCCGATATTGGGCCCGACATGCTCCACCGTAAGGTCGATCGAGGTCGCCGACGAAACGGGTCTCCAGTCCGCGCTCACGACCAGTTTGCGGGCGGGCACGTCGACGGGCCGGTTTCCGATCGCACCCGATGCGACTTCATCACCGAACAACCGGGCGCGCAGGAAGGTTCCACCGGCAACGACGGTCAGTCCGGGCAGCGGCTGCCCGGACAGCGAAGCCTCGACGCCCCGGTGGCGCGCCTTGCCGAGCCGCCTGAAAATGCTGGCACCGTCGACTCCGTAATAGGGGCGCTGAATGTCGAACGCCCCCGCGATGATGTTGATCGGGCCGGCGCGCAGCTTTGCTCCGGCGTCGAGTTGCCGCGTGTTCAACGCCGGCGGCGCTTCGTCGCGGTTGAGCGCGATTTCGGGCGCGACGTCGCTCTCTTCGAGCCCGCGCGTATAACTGCCGAACAGCGACAGCCGGGATGTTGCATTCATCGCGGCAGCGACGTTGAACAGCCAGGGATTGTCGCGCGATACCGGGCGCGGTCCGGTGGCGGTCGTGACGCTCTTGCGATAACCGACTTTCTGAATTCCCAGGCTGAGCTCTCCGACCTCGCTGTAATCCGCCTGGTAGGAAAGACCCGCCGACCATTGCCGCACCGCGTCGGTGGTCTGCGACGCGAACCGGAAGACGGGCCGCTCGACGTAATACGGCCGCCCGAACGGCGCGGGGGGCAGCTCGATGCCCTGCCCCCCGCCATAGCGCCGATCCTGCTTGCGACCGCGTGCGATAAACTGAACGCGATGGGTCAGCCGCCCCGTCGCGAATTCGCGGGCGATGCCGATCTCGCCGCTCGTCGATGCGCCATGGCGCCCCGGATAGGCGCTGACCGTGCGCGCGGCGGGGCTGCCGGTCGCCGCCGCATGGAGGAACACATTGTGACCCTCGCGCACCTCGTTGACCGACCGGAAAAGCCCCATGCGAACCCCGAAACCGCCGACGGTCGTGCGGACGATGGCGCCATAGTTGAAGCGCTCGGTTTCGACATCGGCCCAATGCTGGCCGAGAAACCGCCGCCGCACCAGCCGTGACGGGGTCGTCCGGCCGTCGCCGAGGATGATGGGAAAAATATCCTCGTCGGCGATCCTCGTCCGGCTCCAGAACAGCTTCGCGTCCATATCCGTCGATGGCCGCCAGGCGGCGACAGCGGCCATATTGGTGATGTCCGCATTGTTCCCCGACGCATATTCGCTCCGGCTCGCGCTGAAACCGCCGCCGATGCCAAACTGGTCGGTGACGGGCAGCGCGGCGTCGATCTCGACCAGTGCGCCACCGAAGCTGTTGACCTGCGCAACACCGCTCAGCGACGCCTCGCTTCCCGGCGTCCTCAGGCGATAGTCGACGATCCCCGACGGCGCGGGAAACGCATAACCGGTCGCCGACGGTCCGACGCGGATGCGGTTGCCCTCGACCAGCCGGAGCGACAGGTCGCCTTGCCGGTCGAAAAAGACACCCTCGATACGCACATTGCCGGCGTCGATCGGAGAGAAGCCGCGGACATCGAAAGGGCCGTAGAGCCCCAGATCCTCACCGCCGTCGTTCGAACCGAACGCGTCCTCGGCATCGGCGATGGCGTTGTCGTCGGCGCGCTGCGCGCGGGCATCGTCCGCCACAAGAACGATGCTGGCCGCGAGCATGATTCCGCTCGCCCTGAGAAGATCGTCCGTCATGTTGCGCGCCCGGCCGACAAGGGGAGGATATGCTGCGTTACTGATCATGGGCGCGAAGCTGACAGGCGATGCCCTGTTGACATAGCGCAACGATCGCCATGATGATGTGCATATCATGCACAGCTTGCAGCTTTCCTTTCCCTTCGACGGCGCGATCGCCGTCCTCGCCGCCGCCGAGCACGGCTCGTTCAGTCAGGCGGCCGAAGCGCTTTCCCTCACCCACGGCTCGGTCAGCCGGCGTGTCGCCGCGCTCGAACACTGGTTGGGAACCGCGATCTTCGAGCGGCACGGGCGCGGCGTCCGCCTCACCCCCGCCGGCCAGCGGTTCGTGTCCGAAGCCGGTCGCGCGATCGATGCGTTGACGAGCAGCACCGAACAGTGGCGGCCCCGTGCCGGGCGCCAGACGGTCCGCCTCAGCGCCGTTCCCTCATTTGCCCGGCTATGGCTGCTCCCCCGGCTTGCCGCGCTCGAGAGCGACGATCTGCGCATAGAACTCGATGTGGATCATCGCCCGAACGATCTGAGCCCGCGCGAAACCGATCTCGCGATCCGTTATGGCGGAGGAGGCTGGGAAGCCGTCGATGCACGACTGCTCTTTTCCGAAACCCTCGTCCCCGCCTGTGCGCCCGGCCTCGCCGGGGTCGCACGGGCGGCGCTGGCGAAGAGGCTGCTGCCGGATCTTGCGCTGATCCATGATTCCGACGTCGCGCAATGGCGGGCGTGGCTTCGCGAAGACGCGCTTCGCTACAGTCCGCGATGGCAGGACCGGCGGTTCGAGGATTACGACAGCGTCCTTGCCGCGGCCGGCGCCGGGCTTGGCATCGCGCTGCTGCGCCTGCCGCTGGCTCGGCCGCTGGTCGATAGCGGAGCGCTGGTGGTGGTCAGCAACCGAGCGATACCGAACCCGCGTCGACATTATATCTGCATGCACGAACACGAAAGCCGGCCATCGGTACTGTTGCTGGCGGAACGCTTGCTGGCGATCGCCGACGGGTAATCGCGCCGCCAGACCCGGCGTTTGGCGATTGGCCAAAGCCCTGGCGGCAACAGGATGCGCGGGCCGTGGGCACCGCCCGGCATCGCGACCACCAACCCGGGCGTTTGCCCGGAGGCCGGGCTGGAGCAACCACCGGCCGGCGGTTTTCCGGTCGGACCAATAGCCGTCGCGGAGCAAGCGTTTGCAAAGCTTGCCGGTCGGATGGCGCGGCAGATCGGCACCACCGCGAATTCTTGGTTTGTTCTTCTTCCTGCTGGCTTCCTGGGCCATCGTCAGCTAATCTCGATGCGGCAATCGGCGGGGACTTTCGCCCCGCGCAGGCAAAAGCCGGTCACGAGATATGCACTTGAGTCACCAGAAAGAGGCAGCGCCAGCCAACCGCAAGATCATCCATGTCGACATGGACGCCTTCTACGCCTCGGTCGAACAGCGCGACGATCCCTCGCTGCGCGGCAAGCCCGTCGCGGTCGGCGGCTCGTCGCGGCGCGGCGTCGTCGCCGCCGCCAGCTATGAGGCGCGCAAGTTCGGCGTCCGCTCGGCGATGCCGAGTATCACCGCCAGGCGCCAGTGCCCGGAGCTTGTCTTCGTGCCCCCGCGTTTCGAGGTCTATCGCGACATCTCGCACCAGATCCGCGCGATCTTCCGCGATTATGCCGACGAGGTCGAACCGCTGTCGCTCGACGAAGCCTATCTCGACGTCAGCGCCGACAAGGCGGGACTCGGCAGCGCGACCGCCGCCGCGAAACTGATCCGCGCGCGAATCCGCGCCGAAACCGGCCTCACCGCCTCGGCCGGCGTCTCGTACAACAAGTTCATCGCAAAGCTGGCGTCGGACCAGAACAAGCCCGACGGCCTCACCGTCATCCCGCCCGGCCGCGGTGCCGCCTTCGTCCAGACGCTCTCGATCCGGCGCTTTCACGGCATTGGTCCGGTGACCGCCGCCAAGATGGAGGGCCTCGGTGTGTTTTCGGGCGCCGATCTCGCCGCGAAGGACATGGCATGGCTCGCGGAAAACTTCGGCAACAGCGCCGAATGGCTCCACAATCTCGCGCGCGGGATCGATCATCGCCGCGTCAGGTCGAACCGGCCGCTGAAATCCCTGGGCGGCGAGCGCACCTTTTTCAACGACCTCGTCACCGACACCGAAATCCGCGAGGCGCTCGCGCATGTCTGCACTGTCGTATGGGACCGCGCGGCGAAGAAAGGCGCGCGCGGGCGAACCGTGACGCTCAAGCTCCGCTACGCCGACTTCCGCACGATCACGCGCGCGAAGTCGGTCCCCGCCCCCATCCTCGACGGGACTTCGCTGCTCGCGGCCGGCGAGGCGATCCTTGCGCCCCTGCTCCCCACCGAACAGGGCATCCGCCTGCTCGGGGTCACGCTCAGCAAGTTCGAGGGCGAAGAGGATGAGGAAGACGGCGCGGCAGCGGCGCCCGCCGACCTCCTCAGCCTTATCTGACGACGGCGGGCGCGAAGCGCTTCATCGCCGCCTTCATCTTCGGCGACAGCGAAGCGAGGCTGCAGCGGATCAGCGTTTCGTCCGTTTCCTGGATGTCGTCCTGAAATGGCGCCCCCACCCGGTATAGCGCCCGGTCGGCGCCGAGCGGTTTGATCCGCAAATAGCCCGCGCCGTCATAGCCGCCGAACTGCATCTGGGTGAAGCCGTCCGCCACGACCCGCGTCTGCGTGATCGGCTCGAGCTCGGCGGCCGGCCCCATCGAACCGCCCGGCCCGTAATAATAGAGCGCACCCCAACGCTTTCCGTCGAAGACATAACCGTGATGAACGGTCGCGCATTTCTCGGTGTCGTTCGTCCAGAACCCCGGAGCGACCGGAAGGCTGATCCCCTGCGCCGCCACCGGCACGCTGCCCGCGATCGTCGCGAGCGCCAAAATCCATCCGCGCATCGATACCCCCACCTTTGCTGACAGTGACGTCATGGTGGCGGAGTTGCGGGGAACGATCAACCCGCGTTGGCGAAAACCCGCTCTTTCGTCGCGGTGAAACGGATCGACGGATTGCGCTGGGTCACATAGCCGACCTCCCACGCGTCCTTCGCCATGAACACCGGCGCACCGTCGCGGTCGGTCGCCGCGGCGCCGCGGTTGTCGGCCTGGAAGGATTTCAGCACCGCCGCGTCGTCGCTCGCGATCCAGCGCGCGGTGTCCCACGGCGACTGCTCGAGCTTCGCCTCGACCTTGTACTCGGCCTCCAGACGGCTGATCAGCACATCCAGTTGCAGCTGGCCGACGACGCCGACGATCATGTTCGCGCCGATTTCGGGATAGAAGACCTGGATGATCCCCTCCTCGGCCATGTCGTCGAGCGCTTTCCGGAGCTGTTTGGTCTTCGTCGGGTCGACGAGCGCGACGCGGCGCAGGATTTCGGGTGCGAAGTTCGGCAGCCCGGTGATCGTGATGTCGCTGCGTTCGGACAGCGTATCGCCGACGCGCAGCGTGCCGTGGTTCGGAATGCCGATGATGTCGCCCGGAAACGCCTCTTCGGCCATTTCGCGGTCCTGCGCGAGAAACAGCATCGGGCGGCTGATCGCGATCGCCTTGCCCGTCCCGCCCTGCATCAGCCGCATGCCGCGCTCGAACTTGCCCGAACAGAGGCGCATGAAGGCGATGCGGTCGCGGTGCGCGGGGTTCATATTGGCCTGCACCTTGAACACGAAGCCGGTGACGGCGTCGTCATCGGGCCGGACCGGCGCGGGCTCGGCGGGCTGTGGCTGCGGCCCGGGCGCATGGTTCGCGAGCCCCGCGAGCAGGTCGACGACGCCGAATTCCTTGAGCGCCGAGCCGAAGAAGACCGGCGTCAGATCGCCGCCCCGATAGGCGGCGGCGTCGAACGGCGCGTAACAGGCCGACGCCAGCTCGGTCTCTTCCCTGAGCAATGCGAGCGCGGGGGCGCTGAGCCTGGCGGCGAGGCGCGGGTCGTCGAGTCCCTCGACCGCGATCCGCTCGCCCTCATACATGCGCGACGCGTCGCCGCCGGGCACCATCAGCGCGGGATCGACCAGGTCGTAAATGCCCTCGAACTGCCCCCCCATGCCTGCGGGCCAGTTCATCGGGCAGACGTCGAGCGCGAGCCGGTCGGCGACCTCGTCGAGCAGTTCGAACGGCGTCTGGCCTTCGCGGTCGACCTTGTTGATGAAAGTGATGATCGGCACCGAGCGCAGGCGGCACACCTCGAACAGCTTCAGCGTCTGCGGTTCGATGCCCTTCGCGGCGTCGATCACCATCACCGCGCTGTCGACGGCGGTCAGCGTGCGATAGGTGTCCTCGCTGAAATCCTCGTGCCCCGGCGTGTCGAGCAGGTTGAAGATCAGTCCCGCATGCTCGAACGTCATCACCGACGACGTCACCGAAATCCCGCGCTGCTGCTCGATCTTCATCCAGTCGGATCTTGCTCGCCGTGCTGCGCCGCGCGCCTTGACCTCGCCCGCGATATGGATCGCACCGCCCGCGACGAGCAATTTCTCGGTCAGCGTCGTCTTGCCCGCGTCGGGGTGCGAAATGATGGCGAAGGTACGGCGGTCGGGATGCTTGGACATGGCGCGGGCGCCTAGCAGGTGGCGCGAGATGTGGAAAGGGGCTGGCGTCCCCGCGCCGGCGGACGCATGATCGCGTCATGCGAACCCTGCTCCTCGCTGCCGCGCTGATCGCGACGCTCCCCGCCCCTGCGGCCGCACAGGATTCGCCGTTCGTCGGCGAATACAGCCTCGCCGAGGGGCCCGACGTCGGCGGCGGGCTGCTCATCCGGAACGACGGGCGCTTCCAGTATGTACTCGCCGCGGGCGCGCTCGACGAACGTGCCGAGGGGCGCTGGGAGATCCGCGGCGAAACCATCTGCCTGACGACCGAGCCCAAGCCCGTGCCGCCGGCGATGTCGAAGGGCGAGCCCGGCGAGATCGACGGCGCGATTCCCACCATCGTCGTTACCTGGCCGAACGGCCGGACCATCGCCGGCGTCGATTTCACCATCGGCTTCGACAGCGGCACACCGATAGACGGTTATACCCAATATGACGGCTGGACGATGCCCGGGGACGACAAGCGCATCCCGCGCTGGGTCGATGTTCGCGAGCCGATTTACGGCATCACCGCCCCGCGCTTCGAACTGGCCGAAGCGGACAGCGGCAAGCTGCATGTGATCATCGAGCCCAACGATATGGGCGTCGTCGATTTCGACGGCGCCTGCGCCGAAAAGACCGATCGCGGCCTCACCCTGCATCGCAGCGAAGGGACGATGCGTTTCGTCCGGTCGGGCGCGGATTAGATACCGGCCGACCCGGCGCACGCGATCCGCGATGCTGCCCCTTATTCGCGGAACAGCTTGTCGATCGCCTCGTCGAGATAGGGCCGATCGACGAACAATCGCATCGGATCGCGCCGATTGAGCCAGAAACCGGCGCCATGCCGGTCGGTCAGCGCACGCCGGGTCGTGTCCTGCAACAACCGCAGGCGCATCGCCGCAACGCGGCGCGCAGCGCGCAGGCCGGCGGGCGCCTGCAAGGCAAAATGCACCCGGATCGTCTCGACACGTGCCGCGACGACATCGCTGTATCCCTGATGCGGGCCGCGGTGCAGCGCATGGCCCGATTGCAGCGCTGCGGACTCGCACGCTGGCAGCAGCAGCCCGTTGCGGCCGAAATGATGGAGCGCCAAACCCTCGCTCCGCAACTGTTCGAACATCGCCGCCATCTGCGGGCGCTGCATCAGGCTGACGGGAATGAGGTGATGGCGCTGGAACCCGGCCCGCGCCGCCGGCGCGCCATGCCACCCTCGCGCCGCCCTCAACCGTTGCGACCGAACTCGACGACCACGGTCGATCTTTGTCGCGCGCCGTCCGGCGGCGGCAGCAGCTCGATCCACTCGCCCGCCTCGAGCCCGCGCATCGTGCGCGCTTCGCGGACCGGGCCATTGAGCATCATGTCGAGCGCGAGCCGCGACAATCGCCGGACCATTTCGGCGGCGGTCCAGCCACCCGGAATCCGCGCTTCCAGCTCCTGCCCGGAAAACAGCGCCAGCCCGCGCGTTCCCATCGCGGCGCTATCGCCCAGATCCTTGCGACGGAACGCCACGAGGTGCAGCACCGGCGGCATGCCGCTCGCCAGCATTTCGGCGATCGAGGCGCGGAATTGCGGCGCATCGGACCACAGCCGCGCGGGCGACCAGAAGATATGGCTGGCGTCGAACAGGTCGATCAACAGCACCATCAGCTTGAAGAATTCGCGCATCGCCGTCGTTTTCTCGCCCGGTGCGGGCGGCGTTCCGGCGCGTTCGGGGATGAACACCCAGCACGCGCCGTTCGCGCGCCACTGCCGGGGCAGGCTGGCGGCGAGCAGGCTGGTGGTCGGGTCTTCGGGATCGGCGAGGTCGAGCGTCGCGTCGGCGGCAGGGCCCGCCAGGACCGACACCGACCCGAACGCCAGGCGGAAATGCGGTGTCCCGATGTGCTCGGCCATCGCGGAGCCCGCCGCCTCCACGCGCTCGGGCCGCAGCCCCATGTGCCGAAGCGCGGCTTCGACCGCTGCGTCCGATCGGCCCCGCATCGCGGCCCCGACGATCAGGGCGAAGGGTTCCGGCGGAACCGGCAGGATCAGCGCGTCGCGGTCACCGACAGTCATGTTTGCCCGGCCTTTTCAGCTTCGCCCCTGCATCGCAAGACCGGCCGCAATGTTCAAACGCTTATTGCCGGATGTCGGAAAGTTAATCCGGCGCGCGACGTCAGATCGCGACCTGGCTTCCCAGTTCGACGACGCGGTTCGTCGGCAGGCGGAAATATTCCATCGCGCTTTCCGAGTTGCGGAGCATCCACGCGAACAGCTTTTCGCGCCAGATCGGCATCCCCGGCTTGCTGGCCGCGATCAGCGTCTGGCGCGACAGGAAAAAGCTCGTCTCGAGCATCTTGAACTCGCCGCCGCAGCTCGTCACGCGTTTCAGCGCATCGGGCACGTCGATCGGCTGCATGAAGCCATAGTTCAGGATCAGCCGGTGGAACCCCTGCCCCAGATCGTCGAGCGCGCAGTGGTTTTCCGCGCGCACATAGGGGACGTCGGCGATCTTGATCGTCAGCAGGATGATCCGCTCGTGCAGCACCTTGTTGTGCTTGAGGTTGTGGAGCAGCGCGTGCGGCACGCCGTCGGCGCTCGACGTCATGAACACCGCGGTGCCGGGCACGCGCGTCGCGCTGTTCGCGGCGGACTTCACGAACACCGGGATCGGCATCGCGCCCTCGGCCATTTCCTGCTGCATCAGCTTGCGCCCGCGCGACCAGGTCGTCAGCAGGGTGAAGATGGTAAGCCCGATCGCCAGCGGCACCCAGCCGCCGTCGGGAACCTTGATCAGATTCGCGCCGAAATAGGCGATGTCGACGATGAAGAACACCGCGAGAATCGGCAACGCCTTCCACGCCGGCCACTTCCACAGCGTGAACAGCACGACGCTCATCAGGCAGGTGTCGATGAACATCGCGCCCGTCACCGCGATGCCATAGGCGGCGGCGAGGTTGCTCGACGATCCGAAACCGAGGACGAGCAGGATGACCATCACCATCAGTCCCCAGTTGACCATCGGGATATAGATCTGCCCCTGCGCCGAGGCGCTGGTATGCTCGACGCGCAGTCGCGGCATGAAGCCCAGCTGGATCGCCTGCTGCGTCAGCGAGAAGGCGCCCGAAATCACCGCCTGGCTCGCGATGATCGTCGCGAGGATCGCAAGGATCACGACCGGCACCTGCCACGCCTCGGGCATCATCTGGAAAAAGGGATCGGCGATCAGGTCGCTGCGCGGTCCCATCTCGGCCTCGAGCACCATCGCGCCCTGCCCCATATAATTCAGCATCAGCGCCGGCAGCACGAAGGCCAGCCAGCTGAGCCCGATCGGCCCGCGTCCGAAATGCCCCATGTCGGCATAGAGCGCCTCGGCCCCCGTCACCGCGAGCACGACGGCGCCGAGCGCGATGAAGGCGGTGAAACCGTCGACATAGAAGAAGCGGAGCGCGTTCAGCGGATTGAGCGTTTCGAGGATGATCCCCGGATGGTCGACGATATGGATCATCCCGAGGATCGCCAGCATCGTGAAATAGGCGAGCATGATCGGCCCGAACAGCATCCCGACCTTCGCCGTCCCGCGCGACTGGATCGCGAACAGCCCGATCAGGATCGCGAGCGCGATCGGCACGATATAGGGCTCGAACCCCTTGTTG
>NZ_JAEMQX010000109.1 GCF_016463645.1 Sphingopyxis sp.
CGCCCAACGCGACCGACGAGAATTTCGTGCTGACGCGCGACCAGAGCATCGTCGATCTGGCCTATGAGGTCCGCTGGTCGGTTCGCAGCCCCGAACTTTTCTTTTTCCAGCTCGCCAATCCCGAAGAGACGATCCGCGAGGTCGCCGAAAGCGCGATGCGCGCGACGGTCGCCAATTTCGACCTCGTCCAGGCGATCGGCCCCGGGCGTGTCGAGATCGAACGACAGGTCCAGCAGCGCATGCAGGCGCTGCTGGACGAATATCGGGCGGGGGTGACGATTCAGGGGATCGCGATCCGTCAGGCCGACCCGCCGAGCCAGGTCGACGAAGCGTTCAAGGAAGTCACCGCGGCGCGGCAGGAGCGCGAATCGGCGATCAACCTCGCGCGCGCCTATCAGCAGCAGGTGCTCGAGCGCGCGCGCGGCGACACCGCGGCGTTCGACAAGATCTATGAACAGTACAAGCTGGCGCCCGGGGTGACCCGTCAGCGTCTCTATTATGAAACGATGGAGGCCGTGTTGTCGAACGTCGACAAGACGATCGTCGAGGCGCGCGGGGTCACCCCGTATCTGCCGCTCAACGAAGTCCAGAAACGACTCAAGGCGCCCGAAGCGGCCACGAAGGGAGGCGAATGATGTTCGATTCGCTTTTCCGCAATCCGGTGCGCCTGCTCGTCGGGATCGTCGCCATACTCGTCGTGCTGATGATGACGGTGACGATCGTTCCCGAGGATCGCCAGGCCGTCATCCTGCGCGTCGGTGAAATCTACGGCACGAAGAATGCCTACAAGAAGGGCGAGCAATTCGGCCGTTCGGGTGCGGGCGTGCTGATCACCCTGCCCTTCGCCGATTCGGTCCAGCTGATCGACAAGCGCATCCTCGGTGTGAACATGGAACGCCAGCAGGTGCTCTCGACCGACCAGCAGCGGCTGCAGGTCGACGCCTTCGCGCGCTTCCGGATCACCGATCCCGTGCGCATGTATACCGCGATCCGCACCGAGGAACGGCTGCAGCAGCAGCTCGCGACGATCCTTGGCTCGTCGCTGCGCAACGAGCTCGGCAAGCGGACCTTCGCGACCTTGCTCTCGGCCGAACGCGGTGCGGTGATGGACAATATCCAGATCGCACTGAACCGCGAGGCGAACAAATATGGCGCCGAGATCATCGACGTCAGGATCAAGCGCGCCGACCTGCCCGAGGGCGCGACGCTCGAGGCCGCGTACAACCGCATGCGCACCGCGCGGCAGCAGGAGGCGATCTCGATCCGCGCCGAGGGCCAGAAGGAAGCGCAGATCATTCGCGGCGGCGCCGACGGCGAAGCGGCGCGCATCTATGCCGCGAGCTTTGGCAAGGACCCCGAATTCTATGATTTCTACCGCGCGATGCAAAGCTATCGGCAGACCTTCCTCGGTGAAAACAACCAGGGCGCGACGTCGATCGTCATGTCTGCGGACAACGAGTATCTGAAGCGTTTCAAGGGTAATTGATCTGGAACGGGACGGCGGATGAACGGTTTGTGCAACCGTCGTTCATGTTCAAACAGCGTTCAGCCGCGGGCGAGCAGATAACCGCCGCCGGGGCAGAGAGTTTTTCGCAAGAGAAAAGGATTTCCGATCGTGCGTTATGTTTATGGCATCACTTCGGCCTTGCTGGCGGGTGGCACCGCGCTGGCGCTGGTCACCCAGTCGCCCGTCGGGGCGCAGGTCGCGCAGAATGAAAAGAGCGAAATCGCGAAGGCCGTGCCGCGTGCCGGCGCGCCCGAAAGCTTCGCCGACCTCGTCGAGCAGTTGCAGCCTGCGGTGGTCAACATCTCGACCAAGCAGGAAGTCACGCTGGGCGTTCGCCTCAACCCCTTTGCCGGGACGCGCGAGCCGATCACGCAGGAACAGCAGGGCGGCGGCTCGGGCTTCCTGATCTCGGCCGACGGCTATATCGTCACCAACAATCACGTCATTTCGGGCGGCCCGCGCGGCGAGGCCGTCAACCAGGTCACGGTGACGCTGACCAACCAGAAGGAATACAAGGCGACGATCGTCGGCCGCGACGTGGCGTCGGACCTTGCATTGCTCAAGATCGAGGCGAGCGGTCTGCCGTTCGTGAAATTCGCCGACGGCGGCACCGCGCGCGTCGGCGACTGGGTCGTCGCGATCGGCAACCCGCTCGGTCTCGGCTCGACGGTGACCGCGGGGATCATCTCGGCGGTCCAGCGCAATATCGGGCAGGGCGGCGCCTATGACCGCTATATCCAGACCGATACCGCGATCAACCGCGGCAACTCGGGCGGCCCGTTGTTCGATCTGCAGGGCAATGTCGTCGGCATCAACAATATGCTGATCTCGCCCGTCGGCGCGAACATCGGCGTCAATTTCGCGATCCCCGCCGATGCCGCGATTCCCGTGATCGAGGCGTTGCGTGCCGGCGAAAAGGTCCAGCGCGGCTATCTCGGCATCGGTATCGCGCCGGTCGACGAGGATCTGGCCGCGGCGCTCGGCCTGCCGAAGGATCGCGGCGAGTTCGTCCAGCGCGTCGAGGACGATCAGGCGGCGGCGAAGGCCGGCCTCAAGCGCGGCGACGTCGTGACCAAAGTCAACGGCAAGGAGGTCACGCCGCAGCAGACCTTGTCCTACATCGTGTCGAACACCAAGCCCGGCACGCGCATCCCGCTCGAAATCATCCGCGACGGCAAGACGATGACGGTCCAGGCGGTCGTCGGCACGCGTCCGCCGGAGGAAGAGCTGACCGGTTCGAACTTCGACCCCGAAGCCGAGCAGACCGAGCCCGAGGATCCGACGGGCGCCGCCGACAAGGCGATCCAGGACGAGCTCGGCCTGTCGGTGCAGATCGTCACCCCCGATATCGCGCGCGCGGTCGGTGTCGATGCGGGGACCAAGGGCCTCGTTATCGGCGCCGCCTCGGCGAACAGCGATGCCGGCCGCAAGGGCCTGCGCCGCGGCGACGTGATCCTCAGCGTGAACCGCACGCCGGTCACGACGGCCGAGACGCTCGCCAAGGCGGTCGCCGACGCGAAGAAGGCGGGCCGCGATGCGGTGCTGCTCGAAATCCTGCGCCGTGGCGGCCCGTCGGCCTTTGTCGCGGTTCGCGTGAAATAGGCCCGGGCTTTATCGCCCGACATCAGGGGGCGCCGCACCTTCGGGAGCGGCGCCCTTTTCATTTGCGCGCCGCACCCTTCGTTCATATTATGTTCTCATAATATCGAGTCGGGAGAAAGATGATGATTGGCTATGTGACGCTGGGGACGAAGGATCTCGCAAAGGCGGCGGTTTTTTACGATGCGATCGCCGCCGAACTGGATACGCCGCGCATGATGGAATTCGACGGTTTCATCGCGTGGGGCAAGCCCGGCGGCGGCGCGGGGATCGGCCTGACGCGCCCCTTCGACGGCAATGTCGCGACGGTCGGCAACGGTGTGATGGTCGCGCTGGAGGCGAAGGACAGGGAACAGGTCCATCGGCTCCATGAGATCGCGCTGGCGAACGGCGGCACCTGCGAAGGCCCTCCGGGACCGCGCGGCGAGGGATTTTATGCGGGCTATTTCCGCGACCCCGACGGCAACAAGCTCAACGCCTTCATCATGGGGTGAGGGCGCGGCCGGGAAAGCGCGCTAGGCCGGCCTTTCGTTCGACGGCAGCGACCGGCAATAGAAAAAGGTCACCGCGATCCCGGCCAATACGGCGCCGCAACCGCCGACCAGCGCGATGGTCATCGGGGCGAAGACCCATAGCACGGCATAGACGAGCCCGCTGAGGGCCATCGACCATCCCGCGACGCGGTTCACCCGGCGGGCATGGGCGCTGTGGGTCAGGATCTTGGGCATGCGGTTGCCGTACCAGGCGAGCATGATCCCGGTCGCGCCGAGGACGATGCGCGTCGCATCGTCGCCGTCGATATAGCCGAGCTGGAGCGCGGCGGTCGCGGCGAGCGCCAGCACGACGATGCCGCCACCCCAGGCGATATCCGCCTTCAACTGCTGTTGCATCATGTCTTGTCCTTTTGATCCACCGGTGCTGCGGCAGCACCGGGATTGAACGAGTGAACGAAGCCGAGCAGGGCTTCTTCGAGAACCGAAAGCTTCAGGTGATAGATGACGGATTTTCCGTCCTTCTCGGCATGGACCAGGTCGGCTTCCTTCAGCACCGCGAAGTGCGCCGACATGGTCGGCTTCGACACGTCGAACTGTTCGCTGAGCTCGCCGGCACTCATCGGTCCCCGTTGCAACAGCTGCAGCACCCGGCGGCGGGTGGGGTCGGAGAGGGCTTTGAAGATCGAACTCATGATGTGATATTTAGCTAAACATCGAAATGAGTCAAGCGCGAATGATGGATGGCGGGGCGGAATGGCCGAGTTGCCGATTGCCTGAGTTTTCGCGCCGTTCTAGACCGGACCAGATTTGGGTCAGCGGAGGAATGCAGCGTGAGCGATGGCAGCACGGCAAGCGAAATCTATATCGGCCTTGGCGGGGGCGGCGCGGCGGATGGTCCGCGCCAGTCGCTCGTGCTCAGGCGCGCGAACCGTCACGGGCTCATCGCCGGCGCGACCGGCACCGGCAAGACGGTGACGCTGCAGGGGCTCGCCGAGGGTTTTTCCGCCGTCGGCGTGCCGGTGTTCGTCGCCGACGTGAAGGGCGACCTTGCCGGGATGGCGATGGCGGGCAGCCCGACGTCGAAGATGCACGAGATTTTCGCCGCGCGCGCGGCCGAGATCGGCGACAGCGACTGGGCCTATCGCGACAATCCGGTGATCTTCTGGGACCTGTTCGGCGAACAGGGGCATCCGATCCGCACGACGATTTCCGAAATGGGGCCGTTGCTGCTCGCGCGGCTGATGGGGCTCAACGAGGTGCAGGAGGGCGTACTCGCCATCGCGTTCCGGGTCGCCGACGAACAGAATCTGCTCCTCCTCGACCTCGGCGACCTGCAGGCGATGCTGTCGTGGTGCGCCGAAAATGCCGACGAGCTGACCACCAGATACGGGAATGTGTCGAAAGCGACGGTCGGGACGATCCAGCGCCAGCTTCTCACGCTCGAAAGCCAGGGCGGCGACCATTTCTTCGGCGAGCCCGCGCTCGACATCATGGACATGATCCGCACCGACGAGAATGGGCGCGGCTATGTGAATATCCTCGCCGCCGACAAGCTGATGGCGAGCCCGAAGCTCTACGCGACCTTTCTGCTCTGGCTCCTCAGCGAGATGTTCGAGACGCTTCCCGAGGTCGGCGACCCCGACAAGCCCAAGCTCGTCTTCTTCTTCGACGAGGCGCATCTGCTGTTCGACGACGCGCCGCCCGCGCTCGCCGAAAAGATCGAACAGGTCGTGCGCCTGATCCGCTCGAAGGGCGTCGGCGTCTATTTCGTCACGCAGAATCCGATCGACATTCCCGAGGATGTCGCGGGCCAGCTCGGCAACCGCGTCCAGCACGCGCTCCGCGCCTTCACCCCGCGCGACCAGAAGGCGGTGAAGGCCGCCGCCGAAACCTTCCGTCCGAATCCCAAGGTCGATGTCGCGCGCGAGATCACCGAACTCAAGGTCGGCGAGGCGCTGGTCTCGCTGCTGATGGCCGACGGCGCGCCGTCGCCGGTCGAACGCACGCTGATCAAGCCGCCCTGCTCGCGCGCCGGACCGCTCGACGCCAAGGAGCGGGCGATCATCAGGTCGATCTCGCCGGTCGAGGGCAAATATGACACGCCCGTCGACCGCGAGAGCGCCGAGGAACTGCTTGCCGCCAAGGCCGAGCAGGCGCAGGCCGCGGCCGTCGAGGCCAAGGCGCAGGTCGAGGCCGACAAGCAGGCCGCGATTGCCGCGAAGGAAGAGGCGAAGCGCAAGGCGGCCGAGGAGCGCGAACGCATCCGCCTTGAAAAGGCGGCGGCGCGCGAAGCGGCGAAACCCTCGATGGCCGAGAAGATGGTGCAGTCGGCGGCGCGGTCGGCGGCGACGAGCCTCGGCCGGCAGGTCGCGGGCAAGTTCGGCGGCCAGCTGATGCGCGGCATTTTGGGCAGCCTGTTCAAGTGAGCGACGCCGCGGCGATGGAGGCGAGCCTCGCCGCCGTCGCCGACGCCGGCATCGATATCCGCCACGCGCTGTTCGATCGCTTCTTCGCCGTCTTTCCCGAACGCCGCGCGAGCTTCATGATCGTCGATGCCTCGTCGGTGCGGATGACCGACGAGACGCTGCAGATGATGCTCGGACTGGCGAAGGGGGAAAGCTGGGTGTGGCCGCTCGTCGCCGAGCTTGTCTTCACCCACCGCGCCTATGGGCCGTTGCCGATCACCGAATATGACGCCTTCATCGACATGACGGTCGAGGAAGTGGGCGCCGCGGCGGGCCCGGCCTGGAGCGCGGACACCGCCGCCGCGTGGCAGCGCCACGCCGATGCGCTGAAGGCGATGATCCGCAAGGCGCGCGCCGAATGGGAAAGCGCGATGCCTGCGGGGGCGCCGCAGCCGGCCGACTGACCGGCTGCAGCTCTTTTCGCTACTTTCCTTTCAGCCAGCTCGCGATCTCGCCCCTGATCCGCGGACGGCTGACGCTGCGTTCCTTCAGGCTGGCCAGCGTCTTGTCATAAGGCTTGCGAACGTCGGCGGGCAGCGGCGCGGCGATCCGTTCGAGCTTCGCGATCATCGCCGGATCGTTCGACGCGGCCGCGAGCCCGGCGAGGAAGCGTGCCCGCGCCGAGGCGTCGATCAGCCGGTCGACCGCGGCCTGATTGGCCTGCGCGAAATCGACCGCGAGTCCGGCATGATTCCGGGCAACAGCGCCGATGATCGAGGCGCTGACGGTCTTGCCGGGCTCGTCGGTGAGCGCGAGGTCGAGCGCGCGCTTCGCCAGCCCCGCGTTCTTCGTATTGCCGAGGAAGGTGTAGAAGGCGCTGCGTTCGACCGCGGATTTCGATCCCTTCGCCAAGGCGCGAAGCTTGTTCCATTCGCCCTCGCTCGCGTTCGCCGCGACGATGTCGAGCCAGCGCGATTTCAGCGGGCCGTCGAGCGCCGCGGGATTGCCGTCGAGCAATGCGAAGCGGCGGCGCGCCTCGGCCAGCACCCTGGCGTCGCCCAGCGTGCCGAGCGCACCGAGCAGTTCGGAGCGCAGGATGCTGTCGAGCGCGGGTTCGCCGGCGCGCGCGTCGAAGCCGAGGCGCTGCATCGCGGGCGCGAGCGCCGCAGCGCCGCGCGCCGCGATCTGCTTCTGCACTGCCGGCTGGTCGTCGAAATAGCCGTATAGCGCCGTGTAACGCCCCGCGACGTCGCCGAGCAGTTTCTGGTTCGCATCTTCGGGTGCCGCTGCCAGCAGGTCGAGCGCGGCGCCCATCGGCTGATAGCCGGCATAGGCGAGCGCGAAATTGTCGCCGAGGAGGCCGAGCTGGTCGATCGGCGCCAGCTTCGCGAAATCGCCGCGGAGCGCGGTCAGCGCCGCGGGCGAATAGAGCGTGCGATAATAGCCTGCCTGACCGGCGTTGATCAGCACCGCGCCGCAGCCGGGCAGGCTCAGCGTTCCGGTGCCGCCCGAGATCACCTGCCGCGCAACCGCGCCGTTGCCGGCGCGTGCGAGGACGGGCACCCGCCAGCGGCGCGCGGCGGCATCGATGCTGTCCTTGCGGTCGCGCGAAAATTCGCTCTGCGTCAGCTCGACCTTCGTGTTGCCGCCGGCGCAGGTCACGCCACCGACGCGGAGCAGCGGGATACCCGGCTGGTTCGTGAAATCATGCGCGATCGCGGTCAGCCCCTTCGCGCCCGCCGCCTCGACCGCGTTCCACAGATCGTCGGTGCGCGTGTTCGCATATTTGTGCCTGTCCATATAGGCGCGCAGACCCTCGCGCCATACGGCCTCGCCGGCATAGGATTCGAGCATCGTGATGACCGCCTCGCCCTTCTGGTAGGTGATCGCGTCGAACGCCTGATTGGTATCCTCGACGGTGCGGATCGTCTGGACGATGGGATGCGTCGTCGCGAAGGCGTCGAGCCCCATCGCGCGCTCGCGGCCGTCGACGCGCTCGAGCAGCGGCTGCCAGTCGGGGTGGAAATGGTCGCTCGCCTTGGTTTCCATCCAGCTTGCGAAACCTTCGTTGAGCCAGAGATCGTCCCACCATGCCATGGTGACGAGATCGCCGAACCATTGATGCGCGACCTCGTGCGCCTGCGTCGAATAGATCTGCTGGCGCGTCGCGTCGCTGGTGATTTTCGGATCGTCGAGCAGGATGCGCTCGAAGGTGAAGATCGCGCCCCAGTTTTCCATCGCGCCGAAGAATTGCGACTGACCGGGCCCCGCGACATTGTCGAGCTTGGGCAGCGGATAGGGCTGACCGAAATAGTCGCTGTAATAGCCGAGCAGCGGGCCGAGGCTGTCGAGCGCGAAGCGCGCCTGTTCGCCGGATCCCCTGGGCGAGACGATGCCGACCTCGGCGCCGCTGCCGCTCTTCGCGGCGAGCCGCTCGAAGGGGCCGGTCGCGAAAAAGAGGAGATACGACGACATTTTGGGTGAAATCCGGAAGCTCACCTTCTTCAGCCCGTTCGCGAGCGGCGTTTCGCTGGCCACAGGCATGTTGCTCACCGCAAGGTCGCCCGCGGGGACGGTCGCGGAAAGGGTGAAGGTCGCCTTGTAGCTGGGCTCGTCGAAGCTCGGGACGAAGCGGCGCGCATCGGGCGCCTCGAACTGGGTGAACAGTCCGCGCACCTCGCTCCCCGTCGCCTTGTCGGGATAATCGAGCGCGAAAAGCCCGTTCGCCTGCGTGTTGATCACGCCGGTGTAGCTGGTCGTCAGGCGATATTTGCCGGGCGCGAGCGGGGCCGGGGCGGTGAAGGTCGCGGTCTGCGCTTCGGGATCGGTTGCGACCGTCAGGGCGATCGCCTTGCCGTCGGTGCCGGTCAGGCTGGCGCTCGCGAAGCCGAGGTCGAGCGCGTTGAGCGTCAGCGTCGCCGACGGTGCGTAGAGCTCGACATCGATTCGCGCCTCGCCGGCGAAGCCCAGCGCCCTCGCGTCGGGGGTCACGTCGATGTCGTAATGCAGCGGGCGCGCAACGCGCGGGAGCTGGCTCGGGACGCTCGTGTCGAGCGGCGCCCCGGTGAGGGCGGGCGCTGCGGCAACGGGGGTCGGCGATCCGATCCCCGGCTGCGCCGCGCAGGCGGCAAGGCCCAGCGACGAGACGGCGGCAACGAGCAAATGACGAGTCGAAAATTTCATGGTTGCGATCCCCGGTATGATTCCGCTGCCCGGGCTAGGCGCATGCGCGTGCCCCGGCAACGCCCCCTTTCGGCAGGCCGTCGTCCGGGCTCGACAGACGGCACGCGATCGGGCAGCTTTGGTTGCATGACAAAACCTATATTGCCCGGAGAGGTAGCCGCCGCCGTCGTCGATCCTGTCGCATACGGCCAATGGGATCCGCTGCACGAGCAGCTTGCCTGGGCGCGCGCCAACGCGCCGCTCGCGGTGGCCGAAAACCACGACCACGATCCTTTCTGGCTCGTGACCCGACATGCCGACATCATGGCGATCAGCCGCGATCCGCAGCGCTTCGCGAACGGCATCCGTCCGACCGTGCTCACCAACCGCGACGGCGAGGCGCTGGCGCGCGCCGCGACGCCGGGAGGCGACGGCCATCTGATTCGCTCGCTCGTCCAGATGGATGCGCCCGATCACATGAAATACCGACTGCTGACGCAGAGCTGGTTCATGCCCAAAAATCTGAAGATCGTCGAAGACCGCATCCGCCAGCTCGCACGCGAGACGGTCGATCATATGCTCGCGGGCGATGGCGAGACCGATTTCGCGCGCGACGTCGCGGCGCATTATCCGCTGCGCGTGATCATGGACATATTGGGCGTGCCGCCCGAGGACGAGCCGAGGATGCTGATGCTGACGCAGCAGCTCTTCGGCCCCACCGATCCCGAACTGAACCGCAGCCGCGAGGCGATCACCAGCGCCGAGCAGGCGATCGCGATGCTCAACTATGTCATCGCCGATTTCGAGAATTATTTCGGCGCGCTCACCGCCGACCGCCGCGCCAACCCGCGCGAGGATATCGCGACCGTGATCGCCAATGCCATGGTCGGTGGCGAGCAGATCCCCGACCGAGAACTCGCAGGCTATTACATGATCATCGCGACCGCGGGGCACGACACGACGAGTGCGTCGACCGCCGGCGCGATCATGGAGCTGGCGAGGAACCCCGCGCTGTTCGGGCGCTTCCGCGACGCGGAAAGCGACAAGGCGGGGCTGATCGAGGAGGCGATCCGCTGGACGACGCCGGTCCAGCATTTCATGCGCAGCGCGAAAGAGGATGTCGAGATCGGCGGGCAGACGATCCGCGAGGGCGACTGGCTGATGCTCAATTATGTTTCGGGGAACCGTGACGAGGCGGTGTTCGGCGACCCCTTCGCTTTCGATCCCGACCGCGAAAAGAACCAGCAGATCGCCTTCGGGTTCGGCGCGCATGTCTGCCTGGGCCAGCATCTGGCGCGCATGGAGATGCGCATTCTGATGGAGGAGTTGCTGCCGCGGCTCCGGGGCCTCGAACTGGCGGGCGAGCCGGCGCGCGTCGAATCGGTGTTCGTCGGCGGATTGAAGCGCCTTCCGATCCGCTTCGCGGCCGCCTAGCTCCGTTTCGGCGCGGGGCCGGGGAACAATCGCCTTCCAGCGGCGTTTTTAGGCTTCTGAAAAAGGAGCTTGCGATGAATCTCTGGAAGAAGGCCGCGGTCTCATTCGCCGCGACGTCGATGGTTCTGGCGCCGGTGGCCGCCTCCGCGGCGCCCGCATGGAACGCCGCTCAGGCGGTCTCGATCACCGAGGACCAGAATGAACTCGAAGGCGCGAGCTGGGTCGCGATCGTTCTCGGGCTCGCGATCATCGGCGGCGGAATCTGGCTGGTCGTCGACGACGATGGCGACGACGATCCCGTATCGCCCGGCTAAGCCTTTTCGCCCGGAAAGAAGCGGGCGATCACGTCGCTCGCGAGGCGCGCGGGCCGCAGCGTCTCGGCGTCGATGCAGCACCAGCTCGATTTGACCTCGGCGAGCACATCCTCGCCGCGCTTGATGATCGTTTCATAAAAGGCGCGCGCGCCCTGCACTTTTTCGAGGATCACGGTCGCGATGACCTGATCGTCGAGAAAGGCCGGGCGGCGATAGGTGATCTCGTGCTTCAGCGCGACCCACAGATGCGCCGCCACAGCTTCCGGCGGCGCGATCTGGCGCCAGTGCGCCAGCACCGCTTCCTGCACCCAGCTCAGATAATGGGCGTTGTTCACATGACCCATGAAGTCGATCACGTCGGGACCGACCTTGATGTCGTGGTCATGGGGCAGGGCGGCGGTGCTCATATCGTTGACACTAGTGTCAACAATTCGTGACGGAAAGATGAAATTCCGGCTGTTGCGACAGAAACATGGTCAACCGCGTCCGCGATAGGGCGCGACGCCCTGGTCGGGGAGCCACAGTTCTGCGGGGGGCGCGCCGGATTGCCAGAAGACGTCGATCGGAATGCCGCCGCGCGGATACCAGTAGCCGCCGATGCGCAGCCAGCGCGGCTGCATCTCGTCGAACAGGCGGCGCCCGATGCCGACGGTGCAATCCTCGTGAAAGCCGGCATGATTGCGGAAGCTGCCGAGGAAGAGCTTGAGGCTCTTCGATTCGACGATCGTTTGTCCGGGCGCATAGTCGATCACAAGATGCGCGAAATCGGGCTGACCGGTCACCGGGCAGAGCGAGGTGAACTCGGGCGCGGCGAAGCGGACGAGATAAAGATCGCCGGCGCGCGGATTGGGCACATAGTCGAGAACCGCCGCTTCGGGCGAGGCAGGAAGTTCGCTGGATTGGCCGAGATGTTTCGGCGCGAGCGGTGTGGGGCTGGAATCGGTCATGGAAAGGCTCTAGTGCGCAGCGCGGCCTATGTCATCCGGGCCAATGCTTTCCGGGACGGGTCGACCGCAGGGTTCAGCGCCAATTCAGCGGCGCGGGCGGCATATGGGTAGTGTGGGATCGCGGACAAGATGACGGTGCGTAACTTCGGGCGACAACAGGCGGCGGCCTATGCGCTGGCCGCGGCGATGCTGGCCGCAGGCGTGCCCGTCGCCGCGCAGGACGCGGCGACGCCGTCGCGCCCGATCGATTTCCGCCTGCCGCCGGCTCCCGACGAGGGGCGCACCCCGGGCGTGCAGGGACCGTCGGACAATGGCCTGCCGCCGGTCGCGCCGGGCGAGCGGCGAGGCCAGCCGGCGCCGACCCC
>NZ_JAEMQX010000217.1 GCF_016463645.1 Sphingopyxis sp.
CGATGCACGGCAATGTCATCAAGACGCCCAACGGCTACAAGACGCGTCCGTTCGAACGAATCCTCGCCGAAGTGCGCGGCTTCTTCGCGGTGCACCGCGCCGAAGGCACGCATGGCGGCGGCATCCATATCGAAATGACCGGCCAGAACGTTACCGAATGCACCGGCGGCGCGATGGACGTGACGCAGATGGATCTCGCGGACCGCTATCACACGCATTGTGACCCGCGCCTGAATGCAGGGCAATCGCTGGAACTTGCGTTTCTGCTGGCGGAGATGCTCAATCAGGAAATGGCCGACCGCGCCAAGCAGGCAGCGTAAAAAGCTCCGTCATTGCGAGCGAAGTGAAGCAATCCGGAGTGGCGTGAACCGCCCCGGCTGCTTCGCTCGCGATGACAGTTTTCAGGGCTTATTTGTCGCCGGCCACCGCTTGGTATCGGCGAACGCCCGGCCGAGCGCGACATGCAGGTCGGCATCTTCCGCGGCGCCGCCGAGCGGGATCCTGTCCGAGAAATTGTCCGCGGCGCTGTGATAGTCGCTGCCGAGGAAAGCCTCGAGCAGCTTCATGTCCGAAAAGCTGCCGCCGACCATCAGCGACGTTACACCCTTCGCGCCGAGCGCCCAGCCGTCCTGCCGCTGGATGAATGCATCGGCCTCGCCATCCTCGTCGAGCTTGCGACCGAGTCTGGTCGCCGCTTCGCGCACGACGGCATCATAGGCGGGTTTGCCGCGACCGATCGTCGCGACCGGGGTACCGCGCGGCGAGATCGCGATCGTGTCGATGTTGAGCGCGACGGTGATGTCGGACAACGGCACCACGGGATGGTCGGCGAAATAATGCGCGCCGAGCAGGCCCTTTTCCTCCGCGGTGGTCGCCATGAAATAGATATCGCGGTCGGGACGCGCGCCCGAGCCGAGCCGCTTGGCGACCTCGGTCAACACGGCGATGCCGCTCGCATTGTCGACCGCGCCATTGCAGATGCGGTCGGCGGCGCCTTCAGCTTCGCAAATGCCGAGATGGTCCCAATGGCCGAGGAACAGCACCGCCTTGCCGTCCGGCCTGGCGCCGGGCAGCTTGGCGATGATATTGCTGCTGGCGAACGGGCGCGTTGTCGATTTCGCAGAAAGGTCCGCCGTCACCGGCAGCGCGACGCCGTTGTAATCGGGCGATTTCGCCGCTTCGCGCAGCGCGCCGCCATCCTGCCCCGCTTTCTTGAGCAGCGCATCGGCGGCCTCGAGCGACAGGAAGCCGCTGACCGGCGCTCCGGCCTTTGCGCTCGCAAGGCGCACCGCCTTGCTCCCCGCGCTTTCGCGCAGCGCGGTCCAGGGCACCGCATCGGTCGCGATCACCAGCACCGCGCTTGCCCCGGCATCGGCGAGCATCTGCCGTCGTTCACGATAGCGCGGCAGCTTGTCGCCAAAGGGAACATTGTCGAACAGCATGATCGCGAGCTTGCCGCGAACGTCGGCATTCACCTGGCCCGCGCCATCGATGCCATAGCCGACGAACACCGCGGGCAGGTCGGCGAACACGGCCGACGCATCGCGGCTGGTCAGGATGACACCGTCATCCTCGATCGCGAAGTCGCGTCCGCTTACCCTGAACTTCGCCGTGCCGCCGAGCGCCTGCGTCTCGACCAGCGGCACCGGCTGAAGCCAGGGGGTCGCGCTGCCCGGCACGGCTTCGAGGCCGGCCTTCGCCCATTCGCCGACAATATAGGCGATCGTGCGATCCTCGCCCTCGGTCCCCGGCGCACGCCCTTCGAACGCATCGCTCGCGAGAATCTTCATATGCGCAGCCAGCTCGGCTTCGGTGATCGGCGCATCGGCCTTGGCAGGCGCGGCCGAGACGGCGGGCGCAAAGGACAGGAGGGCGACGGCCGCGATCGCGGCGCGGAAGGAGCTGTTCTTCATGGAGGCGCCGCATGGCATCTCCGCGCCGGGCAGGCAAGGCGCGTTCATCGAACGACGAACGGCGTCGTCAGGCCCGACCCGCCCGTTCCAGCAGCGCCCGAGCGGCCGCGACATGCATATCTTCGATCATCCGCCCGGCGTGTCGCTGCGCCCCGCCCGTCGCCGCGGCGACGAGCGCCTCGGCCGCCGCGACCTCGCGCTCCGACGGAGCAAAGGCCGCGTTGCACGGATCGACCTGCGACGGGTGGATCAGCGTCTTGCCGTCGAAGCCGAGCCGCCGCGCTTCGCCCGCCTCGGCCGCGAAGCCCGCCGCATCGTCGATCGCATTATAGACGCCGTCGAAACCCCACACTCCGCCCGCTCGCGCCGCAAGTATGATCGCCTGGATCGCATGGCCCATCGCGCCGCGGTCCATGCCGTCCGGCAGTTTGAGCTCGTGGGCAAGGTCGTTGAGCCCCGCGATCAATCCCCGAACGGCCGGATCGGCGGCGATTTCGCGTGCGGCATAGATCGCGACCGGTGTCTCGATCATCGCGAGGACCGGCAGGCCAAGGCCGCGAGCCAGTTCCAGATCGGCGATCGCATCAACCTTGGGCAATACGACGGCATCGAGGGGCAGGCCGGCGAGCGCATTGATGTCCGCCGCCTGGTACTCGCTCCCCGTCCCGTTGATACGCACCGCGACGCGCTTGCCGGGATAGCCCGCCGTGACCGCCGCGCGCATCGCCTCGCGCGCCTCCGCCTTGCGACCGGCGGGCACCGCATCCTCAAGGTCGATGATCAGCATATCGGCGGCGAGGCCCGCCGCCTTTTCGAGCGCGCGCGCGTTCGATCCGGGGACATAGAGCAGCGAGCGCGGCGGATAGGCGGCTGAATGGTCGCTTGGCATCATGCGCTTTTCTGTGGCGCAACCCCGCCATTGCCGCAATAAGGAAGCGGGTTTGCAAAGCCATTTTTGCAGAGAGGGGATGATCGATGGAAGTCGCAATCGCACTGGTGGTTCTGGCTCTGGTGTTCCTGATCTGGGCGCTGACGCCGGTCAGGCAGGGCTTTGCCTATACGATCGAACGCTTCGGCCGCTACACGCACACCGCACAGCCCGGGCTCAACTTCATCATGCCGATCTTCGACCGCGTCGGTCGCAAGGTGAACATGATGGAACAGGT
>NZ_JAEMQX010000110.1 GCF_016463645.1 Sphingopyxis sp.
GTCGCTGCCGAACCGCCACCGAAGCCGATCCCGAATGCGAGGCGGCCTGGGAAGCGAAGCGGCGCCATTTCTTCCGGACCGAAAAGAGCAAGCCATGAACGACACCGGCGTCATCGATAATTTCCTGTCGGTCTTCTCGACCTATATCGACAGCGGGTTCGGTCTGCTCGGCGGCGAGGTCGGCTTCCTGTCCTCGACGCTGATCGTGATCGACATAACGATCGCGGCGCTCTTCTGGGCATGGGGCACCGACGAGGATGTGCTGCAGCGGCTGGTGAAGAAGACGCTCTATATCGGCGTCTTCGCCTTCATCATCGGCAATTTCCAGGCGCTGGCCACGATATTGCTCGAGAGCTTCGCCGGGCTGGGCCTGAAAGCGGCAGGAAGCGCGATGGCGATCGGCGATTTCATGCGCCCCGGCATGATCGCGTCCACCGGCCTCGATGCCGCCGAGCCCTTGCTCGACGCGACCGCCGATCTTGTCGGCCCGGTGGGGCTCTTCACCAACTTCGTCCAGATCCTGATCCTGCTGATCGCCTGGGTGATCGTCGTGATCGCCTTCTTCATTCTCGCGGTGCAGGTCTTCGTCACGATCCTGGAGTTTAAATTGGTGACGCTCGCGGGCTTCGTCCTGCTGCCCTTCGCCTTCTTCGGACGTACCGCCTTCATGGCCGAGCGCGTCCTCGGCCATATCATCTCCTCGGGCATCAAGCTGCTCGTGCTCGCGGTCATCACCGGCATCGGCACGACCCTCTTCCAGCGCTTCATGGACGCGGGGCTCGGGACCGAACCCGACATCCGCGAGGTGATGGCGATCGCCCTCGGCGCCTTGACCCTGCTCGGTCTCGGCATCTTCGGTCCGAGCGTCGCCAACGGCATCGTGGCGGGCGGCCCGCAGCTCGGCGCAGGCGCCGCCGCAGGCACGACCCTCGCGGCCGGCGCCACGATCGCCGCCGGGGCCGCCGGCGCGACGCTGGCGGCGGGCGCGGCGAGCAGCGCCGTCGGTCGCACCGCGCTCGGCGCCTCGCGCGCGTCCGGCAGCGCTTCGGCATCCTATGCCCGGGGCGCGGCCGGGAAGAGCGGGATGCGGGCGTTCGGTGCGGGGCTCGCCAATGTGGCGCGTGACACGGCGCGCGGCGCGGGTTCGCCGCTCCGCGCCGCGGCTGACCGCCTGCGTCAAAGCTATGCCGCGGGGCAGGCGGGCAAGTCCGTGGCCGGCGCTGCCACCGCGAGCGACGGCGCGGCGTCGCCCCCGACCTGGGCGGCCGCCATGAAGCGACGTCAGGCCGTCACCTCGGGCGCCACCATCGCCTCGCAGACCCTCAAGGCCGGCGACAGCCATGGCGCCGGCTCCGCTCCCGACATCAGCCAGAAGGATTGAACCCATGTTTCGACGCCCGTCCCAACATTATGGCAAGTCCCCGGTCCCGGTTACGCCCTACCAGCGCGCGGCGCAGGTCTGGGACGACCGCATCGGCTCGGCCCGCACCCAGGCGAAAAGCTGGCGCCTCGCCTTCTTCGGCTGTCTCGCGCTTTCGGGCGGACTCGCCTCGGCGCTCGTGTGGCAGTCGCTCCGCGGCACGATCACCCCTTGGGTCGTCGAGGTCGACAAGCTCGGCGAGGCAAGATCGGTGGCGCCCGCCGATGCCGACTTTTCGCCGACCGACCCGCAGATCGCATTCCATCTCGCGCGCTTCATCGAGCATGTCCGCTCGATCCCGGCCGATCCGGTGGTGCTCCGAAAGGACTGGCTCAGCGCCTATGACTTCACCACGCCCAAGGGCGCGCAGGCGCTGAGCGATCACGCCCGCGCGAACGATCCCTTTGCCGAAGTCGGCAAGATGCAGGTCGCCGTCGATGTATCGAGCGTCATCCGCGCATCGCGCGACAGCTTTCGCATCGCCTGGACCGAGCGCCGCTATCAGGATGGCAGCCTGGTCGAGACGTCGCGCTGGTCGGCGATCCTGACCACCTCGATCCAGCCGCCCCGCACTCCCGACGCCCTGCGCCGGAACCCGCTCGGCGTTTTTGTCACCGCTATTTCTTGGTCGAAGGAGCTCAGCCAATGATCCGCCTTACCCTTCTTCTCGGCGCTGCCGCGCTCGCGCTGCCGGCGCAGGCGGCACCCGCCGATCCGCGCACGCAGGTCGGCCGCGCGAACGACGCGGCGCGCGTCCAGCCCGAGCGCGCGACCTTCCTCAACGCCATCCAGAAATATGCCTGGGCCGATGGCGCGCTGTTCCAAGTCTACACCGCCCCCGGACAGGTCACCGACATCGCATTGCAGGAAGGCGAGGAGCTTGTCGGTCCGGGGCCTGTCGCGGCCGGCGACACCGTGCGCTGGGTGATCGGCGATACGGTGAGCGGGACGGGCGCGTCGCGCCGCGTCCATATTTTGGTGAAGCCCACGCGCCCCGACATCATGACGAATCTGGTCATCAACACCAGCCGTCGGACCTATCACATCGAGCTGCGCGCGACCCCCGCCACCTATATGGCGGCGGTCTCCTGGTCCTATCCGCAGGACGAGCTGATCGCGCTTCGCTCCGCCGAGACCGAACAGGCGCGGCTCGCTCCGGTTGCAGGCGGGATCGATTTCGCGGCGTTGAGTTTTGCGTATCGCATCTCCGGCGCGAAGGTCCCCTGGCGGCCGGTGCGCGTTTTCGACGATGGGCGCCAGCTCTTCGTCGAGTTCGGTGCTGCGATCGCAACCGCGGACATGCCCCCGCTGTTCGCGGTCGGCGAGAAAGGCGCGGCGGAGCTGCTCAACTACCGGGTCGACGGCCGTTACATGATCGTCGACCGCCTTTTCGATCGCGCTGAACTCCGGCTGGGGAGCGGGCGCGGCGCCAAGGCCGTGCGGATCGAACGCGAAACGCCGCGCGCGCGAGGCCGGTCGTGACGGCGCCCGAACAGCCGGGCACGGAAGCTGTGCCCGCCGAGGCCGAGGTTGCGCCGATCGCCCCTGCGAGCCCCGATGCGTTCCGCTTGGCGGGTGAGACTCCGCGGGTCATGCGTCTGTCACGGAAAACGCTGGCGGTTATCGGCGGGGCCGGCGGTCTTGCGATTGCGGCATCGCTCATGTGGGCGCTGCGAACGCCGGCCCCGGCCGAGCGTCGGGAGCTCTATGAAGCGAGCAACAATGCGCGGCCCGACGCGGTCCCCGGAGCACCCGCCGATTATGGCGCCGTGCCGAAGCTCGGTCCGCCGCTCCCCGGCGACCTTGGCCGGCCGATCGTTGCGGCGCAGGGGAGCGGCGAAGCCATCCCCGTCCCGCCGATCGGCGCGGAAGGGCGCAATCCTCCCGATCCGCGCGTGGCGGCCGCCGAACAGGCGCGGCAGCGGGCACTGCAGGAGCGCGAGAGCGCCCAGACGAGCCGGCTCTTTCTGGGGGGCGGAACCGCAAGTTCCGCAGCAACAGATATTGTGCCCGCCGAGGCGGCCGCGCCCGAACAGGCGGCGGAGCCTCGCACGGCCAATGAGGGGCGGCGTCAGTTTCTGGCATCGGGTTCGAAACGGCCCCTCGAAAGTGGCGAGCGGCTGATCGCCCCGAGCTCCGCGCTGATCGTCCAGGCCGGGACTGTCATTCCGGCAGCGCTCATCACGGGCATACGCTCGGACCTTCCGGGCCAGATCAGCGCGCAGGTGACGCAGAATATCTATGACAGTCCGACCGGGCGTATCCTGCTCATCCCGCAAGGGTCGCGGTTGATCGGCGAATATGACAGCGAGATCGCGGCGGGACAGAGCCGGGTGCTCCTCGCATGGGATCGCCTCATCTTGCCCGGCGGACGATCGATCCGCCTCGAACGGCAGCCCGGCGCCGACGCCGCAGGCATGTCGGGGCTGGAGGATCGGGTGAACAATCATTGGGGCCGGATGGTCCGCGCCGCGCTCGTCTCGACCCTGCTCGGGGTCGGGAGCGAGCTCAGCGTCGGCGGCGACGACGAACTCGCCCGGGCGCTCCGCTACGGGATGCAGGACAGCACGAGCCAGGCCGGGCGCCGCATCGTCGAGCGCGAACTGGCGGTGCGTCCGACGCTCACCATCCGGCCGGGTTTCGCGCTCCGCGTAGTCGTCACCCGCGACCTTATTCTCGAGCCGCAGGCGGATTGGAGATGAGTCGGCTGCGACTTGGGCCGATCGTCGAGGAGAAGCCGGTCAAGGCTACTGTCGAACTCACGGGCAAGCTTGCGCGCGATCTCGCTGACTATGCCGCGGCACATGCGAAGGAAAATGGCCTGTCGGAGCCGTTGTCGATCGAACGGCTCATACCGCCGATGCTGGAACGGTTCGTCGCGACCGATCGCGGTTTTGCGAAGGCGCGGCGTTAGGCGGTAAAGAGTATTTTGTATGCGCACACAGGGTCGATTATGATCGCCCTGTGGACGAGCATTTTGCTCCTGAGCGGCCGACCCAACCTCCGCGGCCTTGCACAACGAAGCCCGATCCCTCGGGCTTGCGGGTGCCATTCGCTGCATGCGGCGATGGCGTGGTTCGGCACGTCGAACAGATCGTATCGCACCGCGACGGCCCCTTTACCTGCCTTGGATGCAAGGAACGACTGACCCTTCGGCTCCCGAAGAAGATGCGGAAGCATTTCGCGCACCAGTCCGACAGCCGATGCTCAGGCGAGACGGCCCTGCATCTCTACGCCAAGCTGCTGCTGGCTGCTGTCCGGTGGGTCACCCTGCCAAGCCTTGTCCTCCGCGAGGAGCGATTGGAGGAGGTCGTTTTCGAAGGCGGGCAATTCGCGCTCGACGAGGTGAGGCTAGAGACATCGGAGGGCGATTTTCAGCCCGATGCCATGGTGTGGATCGGGTCCGATCGCCGCGCGGTGGAATTCAAGGTGTCGCACGCGGTCGATGAGGAGAAGCAGCAGAAGGTCGCGCGCGCAGGCTGCCCGATGATCGAGATCGATCTTTACGGAGTGCGTTGGCGCCAGCTTGATGGCGCCGAACTCGACCAGCAGATTTTGCACGACGCACCGCGGCACTGGATCCATCATCCGGATCGCGAGCGTTCCGCGCAGCGCCTGTCCGAGCGGGTCACGGCGGAAGCGACGCGCAAGGGCGAGGCGCTCCGATGGCATATCCGGGAGCGACCGCAGAAGCCTCCCGTCGATACCGAATGGGTCGCGGAGATCATGGCCGACCTGCAATATGCCGAACTGGACTATCTGCTCGGGGCCAAGAGCCGGATGGGCCATTGGTTCACGGTAAGGCCGCAGCTTTGGCAGGCGGCGCTCGTGCATGCCCTGATCTACACGCCGAGCATCAAATACTCGGCGGGATCGGACATCCATATCCATGGCGAGTGGCCGAACGAGGCCAATCTCGAGAGCGTGCTGCCGACATGGATGCTGCGCACCGACCTCAGCAATTACAAACCGAACGCGCTGGCAGCGGCCGGCTACTCGCGGGAGAGTTTCGGGTCGCCCAGCCAAGCCGTGACCGAATATCTCTTCAATCTCTTCACCGATCGGCAGGCTGTGGTGTGGGAGCGTGACGAGCAGCGCTTCTATGTCGACCCCGATCTTCATGCCCGCGTTCACAATCGCTACGACCTTGAGCGCACCGTTGCCTGCATCGCCAAGGATGCCGGCCATCCCGATCCCGATGGTTTCAGCCGGCGCTGGATGCGGCGATATAATGTCGACGGCCGAAATCCTTGGAAGGTGGCGGCGGAAGGCGGCGATGATTTTCACGCGCTGGACAAGCGGGTCCGGGCGATCTTCGACATGTCGCGCAGCTATCGCGACCTTCCCATCGTCGACGATCTTTGCGGATTGCCCTTTCAGGAGTGGCGCGACGGTATCCGACAGAAGCGCGAGGCGAAGGAAGCCGCCGAGCGCAAGCGGATCGAAGACGCAAAGGAAAGCCGGCGGCGGAACTTCGCCATTGCCGCGAAAAACGCGCTCAAGGACGAGGCCGAGACCTGGCTCGCATCGACGGTGGTCGATGGAGTGCCGATCACCGAGTGGGCGTGTGGCAGCGACGATCTCTATTGGCGAGCCTTCAGCCATATCGAGCGCGCCGAGGACGTGAGGAAGCGCCGGGTTTTGGCGGCGGAAGCGGCGGAGGAATTTCGCAAGCGGCTCACGACCGCCTCCAACAAGGCCTTCCGCGATCCCGACCGCGCGCACCTTTTTCTCAACAGTGCGCACCCGAAGCTTGCCGGTCGTCGCCCGATCGAAGCTTGTGAGACCGATGCGGATTTGAGAGTCGCTCTGGCGCTTCTCCCGAAAGTGTAGCGGAGCAGGCCGGAAGGAATTCCCGCTCGCGTGTGAAATCGCGATGTTCTAGACTTGTTCTATGGACCAGCCCGACGATTCGGCCGATCAGCTTGCGGCAACACGCGCCATCCTTCCCTCGGAATTCATGCGCCAGCTGAGACCCGACGAGTTTTCCGATAGCGGGTCCGAGCCTGCCTTCATCCTCGAAGCCTATGAGCTGGAGCAGCGCCTCGAGTATGTCACGGCGCGCAACGAGACCCATGATTTCGAGATTTTCTGTCGGAAGCTTTGCGAGCGGATCGTCTGCAAGAATCTGAAGCCTGCGACGGGCCCGGAGGGCGGCGGTGACAGCAAGGCCGACAGTGAGACCTTTGCGGTCTCCGACGAGATTACGACACTTCACTATGTCGGCGAGGCCAACTCTGGAAGCGAGCGCTGGGCGTTTGCTTTCAGCGCGAAGAAGCAGTGGCAGCAGAAGGCGCGATCGGACATCGAGGGGATCGCGGCGACTGGGCGTCCCTATACGAAGGTGTTCGTCGTCACCTCGCGTTATGGCCGCTCCAAAGATGTCGCCAAGATTCAGGATGAGCTGTCAGAGAAATTCGGCTTTCGCGTCGAGATATTCGACCGAAGCTGGATCATCGACCGGGTTCTGACGCACGGAAATCAGGATATCGCTGTCGACTATCTCGGAGTCGGTAAGCGAAACGAGAAGGCGCGTGTCGGGCCAGCCGACTACGCGCGGTCGCAGCAACTCGAAGATCTGGAGAAGGCAATCCAGGACCCTGCCGCTTATGCCGGCATCGAGGCGCAGCGCGTGACCGACGCCCTGCTCGCTGCGACGCTTTCGAAGGAGTTGGAGCGGCCGCCTTTCGAGACCCATGGGCGATTTGATCGGGCGATCCGCATCGCCGATCAACATGGTCTGCTCAGCCAGCAGATCGAAGCACGCTATCAGCGGCTTTGGACGGCCTTCTACTGGTTCGACGAGTTTGACCTCCTGGACCGCGAGTTTGACGCGTTCGCTGAACTCGCGTTTGGCTCGCCCGCGGCGCGACACGCGGAACGCCTTGCAAACCTTCTGCAATGCCTGATTACGGCGGTCGCACAGGGCTATCGTTCAGCCGAACAGGTTCGCCTCTCGGAACGCCGGTCCGCGTTGGTCGCTCGCCTCGAATTTTTTGCGGGTCAGAAGGACCGTCCCAACAATGCGCTCGAAGCGCGCACGACCTCCCTAATGCTCGAGATCACCTCCCTTGCGTTCGATCGACGCGACGAAATCTCCCCCTTTTGGCAGGAAGCCGAAGCTATCCTCGAAGCGGCGTCGGGGCTCGCTGAATATGATGCCGAGCGGCTCGCGCAGCTGATCGAGGAGGTGGGGCCGCTTGCCGGGAACGATCCGGCCTATGGTGAACTGGTCGACAAGCTCGCAGACTTCATGGGCAAGCGGGTCGGCGAAGGCGAGAGTGGACGTATTTTGCTGCGAAGGGCGCGGCGGCTCGACACAAATGCGGACCGTCTTGAGATAATTCGTCTGCTCGGACGGGCCACGCATCAACTCACCAAGCGCGAATATGCGGAAGAGCTCATCGAAGCGAGCTACATGCTCGCGGTCGCCTATCGGGGCACCGGTACGCTCTGGGCTGCGCGTGCCGCGGCGCTGTTTGCTGTCGCATCGATAATTGCAGATTCGGAGCACGATAGCCATCCATCGGTCACCCTCGTTCCCGCGTTGATGCTCCTCATCTGGATAGACATCGAGTTGCGGCTGCTGCCCGAGGCGCTCGACGCGATCCGGATGGTGAATGGTTGCCGAAAGTTGCTGCCGCTCGACGACGCTTCGAAGGTTCGCGTCGACGAGAGGTTGAAGGAATTTGATGGCGTCCTCACTTGCCAGTTTCTCAACAGCTCGGCCGATGACTTCGAGGCGATGGCGGGCCTCCCGACGGTTCTGGAACGCCTTGGTTTGCCTATGTCCTGCGGCGCGCTTCTCTACGCCTTGGGCTATGCGGAGCGCCTGGGTGAACGTCAGCCCGAGGAGGAGCCGGAAGGGGGACTTGAAGGCATGTTCGCGCGCGCGGCCAACCAGCCAGCGGGCGACCTCGGTGGTCGGCCGCTGGTTACCGGCAGCCCGCGACCGCACAGCATCGAGACCCGCGTTATCGGCATGCGCGTCGCGGTGCATCTATCGGGCAGCGACACAGCGCTGCTCGCCGGCCAAACCCTGCTGGCGGTTATCGACACGCTGTTTGCTACGGTTATCGGCCTGCGGATCGGAGCATTCGTCGAGCGCTTTGATATCGATCTCGTGGAAAGCGATGTTGCCACAGCACCGAACGTTGATTTCGATGGCAATAACATGCGCGCCAAACTTCATTGGCCTGCCGGATCGACACCCGCCGATCATCTCGGTGAGAGCGGAACCCATAGCCAATTCCTGCTTCTCTCAACGCTGATGCTCGTCGCGACCTCACTCGCCGACCGGCAAAAAATATCTCTGGAGAAGCTTTTTCGGGAAGAATCACTCCTTGAGCGCGTCAGCGCCGCAGTCGCGAGTTCGAACAGCCGCATCCGGGCGATGAACAGTCCAGCGTCGCGACTGACGGATTGGAACGAGCTATCGCTCGAGCGGTTTCCGCCGAAGGCCGACCGGCCGGTAATTGTAAGGGTGCCAGAGGCTGATCCCGAAGAAGAAACAATCAGCGAGCGATACGCGACTGGCGATCACCGCAGCGTCGAAGTGCGCTCGATCTTGGACATTCCGCAATGGGAGCAGGCCCGCTGGATCGGCGTGATGCTCGGTCTGCAGCATGATCTCCCGATCGTCGGATTGCACTTTGAGGATCGCGAGGCGGGACGCCAAATTTTCGAGCGTTGGCGCGAACGGTTCGGCGCACGAGATGCCAAAGGGGCTATCCACATCGCGATCTTGCGCGAACTACCTGGTCGGCCCCCGTCCCACTATGCGGTGCTATTGATGGCGGGAACTGAGCCAGGGGATTTCGCTGGTACGCTGGTGAGCATGCCGAGCCGCCTCAAGCTGCTCGAACCTGCCGCCGACACGAATCTGAGGTTCTTTCTCGATAACTATCCCGCGGGTGGCTCGTTCATTCTGGTTCCCACTTACGTGAAGGAGAATGGCGAGCCCGATCTGATGATGGACCTTGCCATACTAAAGCATGACCTCTCGATCCGGAGAGTTGCCGATATCGGCAAGTCCGATTTGGAAATCATCGGAGTGCAGCTTCTCGAGCAAATGGAGGCGCGCGACGGTTCGCCGCCTTGATCAGGCGGCGAACTTCATCTTTGCCGCCTTCCGCACGCCAGTCTCAAGATGTTTTGCGATCTCGTCCGAAGTGCGGCTGACCGCCAGCTTCACGGCTTCATCGATATGAACATAGTCCTGCGTCACACTTTGCGACGCGTGGCCTAGCATCGCGCGGATCGTGAGCTCGGAGAAGCCGAGTTCGCCCGCCATGCTGCCGAAGGTGTGGCGCAGCGTATGCGGCGTTACGCCCTCAATGCCGGCCGAGCGGCATAGTCGGGCCAAGCAGTCGCTGACGGCGGTAAACGGGCCTTCGCCATTCGACGCGGGAAAGACGTAGGGGCAGCCGGCTATTTCGGGTTGAGCGACGACGATCTTGATCGCCTCGGGTCCGATCGCCCGAAATTGTGCATCGCTCTTCGTGTCGGGGAACGCGACGTAGCCGCCCATGGGGTTAACCCACTGCCGCTGCAGCGCCTGCGCCTCTTCGCGCCGATAGCCGGTCAGAAGGAGCGTCCTGACAATTGCGAGCGCAACGGGGTTCTCGGAACCCAGTTCGGCCCGGCCGATCGCCCGACCCAGCAGCTCGATCTCGGCGATGCTGAGACGCCGGGTCCTTTTCTTGGTCGCGAGCTTCTTCGCGCCCTTCGTAGGATGTTCCGCAATCAGTCCCTTGTGCTTTGCATGGCCTAGGATGGCCTGGAGGGTGCCGAGGCTCCTCCCGGCAACGCCGGCACCGCCCGTCGGGCGGCCGCCGCGCCCGCCCGAAGGAGGCTTTCGGGTCTGACCGGTTGCAATGTCATTTTGCATTGCCTCGACGTCGGCGATCGTCAGCTTCCGCACGAGGCGTTTGCCCATCAGCGGGATGATATGCGTCAGGATGCGGCTCTCATCCATGTTGAGCGAGGTGTCCTTGATCGGGCGGTTCTTCCGTCCAAGAATGCGGCCGGCTCGCGCTTCGACGAGATACCATTCGCACATCTCGGCGACATTGAGATCCTTCCGGACCCGGCGCGACTCCTCTGCGGGATCTTCGCCAGAGGCGACCTTGCCCAACTGAATCTTCGCGAGCTCGCGGGCTTGCTCGACCGTCATCACGCCGAAGCGCCCGATCTTCACTCGCCGAACCCGGCCTTCCTCATTCATATACTGGATGACGAAGGTTTTCGTCCCGGTTGCGCCGACACGGACACCGAAACCTTTGATCTCGGTATCCCAAAGAAATGCCTGGCCTGTCGCTGGTGCAGCCAGCGCATCGACCGTCCGCTTATTGAGCTTCGCAAGCGCCACAAGTTCCTCCATCATATTACGCGAGGGTGGCCGATTCGAAAAGTAATGAGGACGTAATAGAAAATCACCGCTTCGCAGGGTAGGGCTAGGATAAATTATCGTAGGCCGAAGTCAACAAATGCTTGGATTTTCGTACCTTGGCGTAGAAAAAGAAGCTCTGGGGTATTTGCAGTAATTTCTTGCCAAGGTTGGGGTCGAGGGTTCGAATCCCTTCGCCCGCTCCAGTTTTCGCGGAGATTTAGCGGAGCTAGATCGGGGATCCGGGAAAGTTCGGCCGACCTCGCAGAGCGAGGATCGACGACATGGCCTTGCCACGCCGGTCTACGCCGGCTCCACCTTCACTTCCTGACTGACCAGCCGGATATCGCGATACGCCGTAAGAAAGGCAATATCCGCAGCATCGCGGCCAGCGCAGATGCGGGCGCATTCGGACGGCTTCGTCATCCCCGTCGCATCGACCATGTGCCAGTCGCCCGCCAGATAGACTTCGGCGACCGCATGGAAATCCTGCGGCTTCACGCCAAGTGCATAGACGCTGGCCATGCGCGCAGGAATGTGTGCCGAGCGGGCGAGCGCAATCATCACATGCGCATAGTCGCGGCACACGCCGCGACGCTCGACAAAACTGTCGAGCGCGCCCGTTTCAGACGTGCTGGTGCCCGCGACATAGGTGAAGCGGCTTTCGATCCAGTCGCGCATCCGCCCGATCTTTGCGCCGCCTTCGAGTTCGCCGAAGCGGCGGTCGACGAAGGCGTGGAACTTGTTCGACGGGCAGTAGCGCGATTCGTTGAGATAGGGGACCGCAGCGGCGGGAAGGCGGTGAAGCGGGACGGCGACGAGGGTGCGGAAATCAGCGTCGGGCCGGTCGATTTCGACCCGCGCGCGATAAGCGGCCCGCAAGCTGCCCTCGGCGCGGAGCCAGATCGGTTCGCAAATGCCGTCGGCGGCAGGAACGCGCGAAACGAATGCGGGCTCGCCGAGGTCGAGCGAGGCCTCAAGGACGCGCTGGCCGTGCCCGTTCGCCGCCTCGATCTGAAGCATCAGGTCAACGGGCTCGGACAGGCGATAATTTAGGGAGGCGGAGATTTCGAGTTTCATCTATCGGCAACGCATGAGGCAGGGATCGGTCGCGCTAATGACAGTAGGGAAAAAGAACAAGTGACGCCTTCGCGAACCATTCCGTTCATCGTCGCGACCATCTTCATGGACGCGGTCGGATTCGGCATTATCATGCCGGTGCTGCCGCAGCTCGTGATGGAGGTCGGCCGGATCGACCTGCCCC
>NZ_JAEMQX010000020.1 GCF_016463645.1 Sphingopyxis sp.
GTCGCAAAGGCGATCTCGGCGATCGACAGCGGGCGGTTCATAAGGAACCAGCAGGCGTGGCGCAGCCGCTGGCGCAGTACATATTGCGCCGGGGTGCGCCCGGTGGCGCGCGCGAAATGGACGATCAGGCTGTTCACCGACATCCCGACCTCGGCCGCCATATCCTCGACGGTTAGCGGCAATTCGAGCTGCGTCTGGATAAACGCCATCAACTCGTTGATGCGCTGGGTAATCGCCGGGGACTCGGCGCGTCCCGTCATCCCATCGAGCGTCCTCGCGAGGATGGCGACGAGCGGATCGGCGGCCGACGCATCGCCCGAGAGCAGCGCCCGCACGAGCGCCGCCAGCGCCATGTCGTGATGCGCCGCCAGCGCGCGCGTATCGCGGGCGATCGCCAGCCGGGCGATCGGAATTTCGATCTCGGTAAAACGAACGGCACCGCCCTTGGCCGTGGCGCGACAGGTCCGCGCCGCAGGCAGGAGCCACATCTCGCCCGGAAGCGGATCGCCAAGCGACGTGCGCTGATCGTCCTGCCAGGTTTCGAGCCAGTGATAGCTCCCCGCCTCATACAGGACCAGCACATGGACATCGCGCACGATCGTCCAGCTCGACGGGCCATCGATCCGGTCAACGATCGAGGCGACCCTGAGTCCTCCCACTTCCATGTCTTGAGTATGACAAGAATGGGAGAATGTGAAAGCCTGCCATACTCGGCGATAATATGGTTAAATCGCC
Organism: Sphingopyxis sp.; assembly: GCF_016463645.1. Classification (GTDB taxonomy): domain Bacteria; phylum Pseudomonadota; class Alphaproteobacteria; order Sphingomonadales; family Sphingomonadaceae; genus Sphingopyxis. The sequence continues at coordinate 736 of NZ_JAEMQX010000020.1, forward strand.
CCATCCAAAGCCCTCGGCCATAGTCGCAACCGAGGTAAATGACGTATGGGCGAGACTAATACGCGTGCCCCAGACACGCAGTAAACAGACCCCCCCAACGGCGGACGGCGCGATCGCCGTCCGCCACTTTTTCGGGATCAGTAAAAATCACTGACTTAACTTCTGGCAAGGAAGTCATCCATCGCCCGGTTAACCGCTTCCGGTGCATCCCAGGGCACGAAATGCCCGCAGTCGGAAACCTGTACTATCGTCACGTCGGGAACAAGCTGTTCCATCCCGTCGAGATTGCACGGCGGCAGCGCGACATCGTCGAGCGCCCAGATGACGAGCGTCGGAATGGCGAGTTTCGGAAACGGAACGGCGGGCGGTTCGGCATAGGGTTCGTCCATCGCGGGGACGTTGATCGGCGACCCCCGATACCAGTTGATCATCGCACGGCAGGCATCGCGATCCTCCCAATCCTTGAGCAAACGGCCGATCTCGTCGGCGGGCTGGAGCCCGCCGCTCGGTACGCGGCCTTCGAAGGCGTGGGCGAGGATACCGGCGATGCCATGTTCCTCGATGATCGCATCGCTCGCGGGATCGCGGAAGGTCCTGATATATTGGCTTGCGGCGCGCTGGGCGGGATCGGTGGCGAGCAGGCGCCCGAAGATGCCGGGATGCGGGGCGTTGGCGATGACGGCGCGGGTCACGCGGCCCGCCCACGCGGGGTGCAGCCCGCCCGGCTGACCGCCGAGCGCGACACCCCACGCGATCGCCCCGCCCCAATCGTGGCCGACGATCGTGAATTCACCGACGCCGAGCGCATCGGCGAGCGCGAAGATATCGGCGATCAGCTTGTCAGGGGTGTAGGATTCGACATCCTGCGGTTTCGACGAACCGCGATAACCGCGCTGGTCGGGCGCGATGCAGCGAAAGCGGTCGGCGAAATGCGGCAACTGGTGGCGCCAGGTGCGGTGCGATTCGGGAAAGCCGTGCAGGAAGATCAGCACCGGAGCATCGCGCGGCCCCATGTCGACGACGTCGAGCTCGACCCCGGTCGAAAGCTTTACCCGCTGCTGTTCGAAATCGCCGATCATCCACCCTGCTCCTTTGGTTTCGTTTCGAAACCAAGTTGGCGGGGATTGGCGCGGCTGACAAGCTGCAACAAGCGGCAGCCCATCGACGCTCAGGGATAGCTCACCGTCTTCGGCACCTCGGGGATCGGGATGAATTCCTCGCTGTCACCGGGAACGAGCGGGAATTTCCGGTCTTTCCACTCCGCCTTCGCCTCGTTGATGCGGTCGCGCGACGAACTCACGAAATTCCACCAGACGTGACGCGGCGTCTTGAACGCCTCGCCGCCGAGCAGCATCACGCGCGCATCGGTTTCGGCACGCAGCGTCATCGCCTGCCCGGGTTTCAGGATATAGAGGCTGTAGCGCTCGAGCGGTTCGCCATCGAGGCTCGCGTCGCCGATCGCGACGAGGACTGCGCGTTCGTCGGCTTCGGCATCGATCGGCAGCGTGGCGCCGGCGTTCATCAATATGTCGGCATAGATGGTCGCGCTGTGCTGCGTCGTCGGCGCGGTCGCGCCCCACAGGCTGCCCATGATGACGCGCGCCGAGACATGCCCATCCTCGACGAGCGGCAACTTGTCGGCGGGCACATGCTCGAACGCCGGGTCGATCTCTTCCTTGCCGTCGGGCAGCGCGAGCCACGTCTGCATGCCCGAAATCCCGGAGCCTGTGGCGCGCTCCGCCGGCGGCGTGCGCTCCGAATGGACGATGCCGCGGCCCGCGGTCATCAGATTGCACGCACCCGGCCGGATCGTCGCATAGGTTCCGAGGCTGTCGCGATGATCGATCGCGCCCTCGAAAAGATAGGTCAGCGTCGACAGGTTGATATGCGGGTGCGGGCGCACGTCCATGCCCTGCCCGATGTCGAAATGCGCCGGACCGAACTGGTCGACGAAGATGAACGGGCCGACCATCGTCCGCGCCTTGTTCGGCAAGGTGCGGCGCACGTCGAACGCGCCGATGTCGTGAGTCGAGGGAGTGATGATTGTGAACATCAGTCGAGCCTTTCCAGCGTCTTTCGGGTCTTTCCGGTTTCGACATTGCCCGTGTTGAGGGTCGAGTTCGGTTCGAGCAGCATCACATGGCATTCGCCATCCAGCGCCTCGGGACAATGCTCGATGCCGTGCGGCACGATGATGAACTCGCCGCGTTCGACGATCACGTCGCGGTCACGGAATGCCATCTTCATGCGGCCGGCGACGACGAGAAACAATTCATCTTCGACATCATGATGATGCCAGTCGAACCTGCCGTCGAGTTTGACCAGCTTGACCTGAAAATCATTGATATCGCCCGCGACGCGCGGGTTCCACGCGTCGGGGATTTTCGCGAAGGCTTCGGCGAGGCTGACCTTGTCGGGCATCGTCATTCTCCCGGTGCGGTCGCCTTGATCGCGAGCGCGTGGACGCGCTGTCCCGGCAGGTCGCCGAGCGCCTTGTTGACGGTGCGCTGCCGCATCACACGGTTCATTCCGGCGAAGCCCGCCCATTCGATGCTGAGGCTGAAATGCGACTCGCCGCTGCCGTCGTCGCCCATGTGGCCGTGATGGCTGGCACTGTCATTGCTGAGGAGGAAGTTCGCGTCGGGAAAGGCTGCGGCGAGCAGGCTTTCCATCTCTTGCTGTACGGGGCCTTTGTTGCTCATGGGGTTGACCATAACCGCTCCATCGCCAAATTATAAGGCCTCCCAAAGTTCAGGCCCCCGCCCCGATTCCGAAAGCCCGTTGTGCCGTCTTCTGCCCGCCCGACCCGATTCCATGGCCGCGTCCCGCGCGAGGAGCGCTGCGCCGCGCCCGGTTGCCGCGAGCCAGGGGAGTTTCGCGCGCCCGTTTCGTCGCACCGCTCGCCCGACGGCCCGCCGCCGTACCGCTGGCTGTGCCTCGATCATGTGCGCGAATTCAATGCGGGTTATAATTTCTTCGAAGGGATGAGCGCCGACCAGATCATGGCGGCGCAGTCGCCGACCGCCGGCTGGGAAACCGAAAGCCGAGCCTTCCGGCCCGCGGGCAGCGCCGACCTGCCGCCGCGCTGGGCCGACTTCAAGGATCCGATGGACGCGCTCGGCGCACGCTTTCGTCAGCGCATGGACGAGGCGCGGCGCGAAGCCGCCAATCCCGGCCTGTCGCGCGAGGAGCATGACGCGATGCAGTTGCTCGGCCTGGCGGCCGACGCCGACCGCGCGGCACTCCGCCGCCGCTACAGCGAGCTGGTGCGCAAATATCATCCCGACCGGAATGGCGGCGATCGCAGTTTCGAAACGCGGCTGGGTGCGGTAGTCGAAGCGTATCAGTTGCTGAGGAAGAGCAAGGCCTTCGCATAGGAGAGGCGTAATGACCGACCTGAACGAAGCACGGATCGAGGTGGTGCGCCGCCACATGGCGCTCGAGATCACGCACGACTGGGACGGCGTCCTCGCGACCTTCGATCATCCACGATACGAACTGATGGGACCCGGCACCATTTTCGACGGCGAGGCGGCGGTGCGATCCTATTTCGCTTCGTCGCGCGAGCCCTTCCCCGATCAGGCGAACGAGGTCATCGCGATCGCGGCGGACGAGACCACGGACACGGTGCTCGTCGAATTCTGGCTGACCGGCACGCATCTCGGCCCGCTGAAGCTTGGCCTTCGCACCATCGAGCCCACGGGCAAGGCGTTCCGCATCCGCATGGCCGCGAGCTTCGAATTCGCGCCGGGCAGCGACAAGATCGTCTGCGAGCGTCCCTATTATGACCAGTCGGCGGTGATGAAGGCGCTCGGCCTGCTCTGAAAAGGCGTTGCAAGGCGCAACCCGTCGCTATACCGCGACAGCCGAAGCGCCGCCCGGCGGCGACTCTCCCCGTTTGCTTGCTGGACTTTTGCCATGACCGATATCCCGAACAGCCTTCCCGATCACCACGGCTCGACGCTGCTTGCAGCGCCCGATACCGAGGTCGATGCGCGCGAGATGTTCGGTGTCGATATCGACATGAAGGTCCCGGCCTTCAGCGAGGCCGACGCACGCGTCCCCGATCTAGACCCCGCCTATGTCTTCGACGGCGATACCACGCTCGCGATCCTCGCGGGCTTCAAATATAACCGCCGCGTGATGGTGCAGGGTTATCACGGCACCGGCAAGTCGACGCATATCGAACAGGTCGCGGCGCGACTCAAATGGCCGTGCATCCGCGTCAACCTCGACGCGCATATCAGCCGTATCGACCTCGTCGGCCGCGACGCGATCGTGCTGCGCGACGGCCAGCAGGTCACCGAATTCCGCGAAGGCCTGCTCCCCTGGGCCCTCCAGACGCCCACAGCATTGGTCTTCGACGAATATGACGCGGGCCGCCCCGACGTGATGTTCGTGATCCAGCGCGTGCTCGAGACCGAGGGCAAGCTGACCCTGCTCGACCAGAACCGCGTGATCCGCCCAAATCCGCATTTCCGGCTGTTCTCGACCGCGAACACCGTCGGATTGGGCGACACGAGCGGCCTCTATCACGGGACGCAGCAGATCAATCAGGGCCAGATGGACCGCTGGAACATCGTCGTCACGCTAAACTATCTGCCCGCCGCGACCGAAAGCGCGATCATTCTTGCCAAGGTGCCGGATACCGACGAGACGACGATCGCCAATATGGTGAAGGTCGCCGACCTGACGCGTCAGGGCTTCATCAACGGCGACATCTCGACCGTGATGTCGCCGCGCACGGTGATCAGCTGGGCGCAGAACACCGCAATTTTCAATAATATCGGCTTCGCCTTCCGCCTGTCGTTCCTCAACAAGTGCGACGAGGCCGAACGGATGATCGTAGCCGAATATTATCAGCGCGTGTTCGGCGAGGACCTGCCCGAGAGCGTGATCGGCAAATAAGCCGCTATTTCAGGATCCGTTCGGCATCCACCAGCCGGATGTCGTGCATCAGGGCGAGATAGGCTTCGAAATAGCCCTTGTGCGACGCGCCGACGATCGCGAGCGTTCGCGCGCCCGGTTGCACCGCCATCGCGGCGCGAATATTCGCGACCATGCGGAGGTTCCGGGTTTCCCACCAGCCGGTGTAGCGGCGTCCATATTGCTGCGGGCTGGCGTCAGCGAGCGCGGCGCCGAAATCGCTGTCGAACGCCATGCGCATCGTCGCCGGGTCATTGTAGTTTCGATAGAGCGCCAGCACGCCCTCGCCATCGAGCTTTGTTTCCAGCGCCTTGTCGGCCGCGACGCGCCTCTTCACGACCGGATTGTCCCAGATGCGCTGCAGCGCCGCACCGTAACCGGGATCGGTGTCGAGCGAGGCCGTCACCCCGTCGGCGCTGTGATCGTCCGTTGCATGGACGCGTTCGAGCCCCAACCGCGCCGCGAGCACCGACCCGATCAGGAAATTCTCGTTGCGGCCCGTCGTCAGCTTGTTCAGTTCCGCGACGAGCGTGCCGTCGAGGCTCTCGCCGGCACGGCGCTCGGCGGCGGGCAGACGCAGCCACTGGACGAGTGCGGATGCGGGTTCGCCGCCGGCAAGGAACAGCGCGGCGAGGCGGCGGCGATCGGCGGGGGTCGGGTTTGCAGGCCAGGCTCCGAGCAACCTGTCGGCCTCGATCGTCGCGGCGACCATATCGAGCCCGACGATCTTCTGCGCGCCCCTTGGGTCCGGACAATAATCGGCTGCGCCCGGATAGAGCGGCTTGTAGCGGATCAGCCGTTCGCAGTCGGGACCCGAAAGCCCCTCGATCGTGATGATCGCAGGCTTCCATTCGGCGAGGCGCGCGAGCAGCGGTTCGAGGCTCTCGGGCCTGAAACTCTCGGGCAGACCCGACAGATGCGGCGTGCCGAGGACGAGCAATTCGCCGGGCGCGCCCGCGACATTATCTTTCAGCACGCGCGGGTCGAATGGCGGAACATAAGCGGGCTGCGCGGCCGCGCTCATCGTCAGCAGCAACGCGGTGAAAGCCGTCACAAAAATCCTCCCCCGGGACAGGCCGACCGAATGACCATGGACATCGGATAGGCGAAGTGTATTATTCGATCAACACTCTTCGCTGACATTTTTTCCCGCTTCCAAAGGCCGCCATCCTCTGCCAGCGTCGACGAATGTATCAGGCTTTTCAAAGATGAAGTCCGCCATGCGAAAACGCCTGCTCACCCTGCTGCTTATCGCTCCGCTGACGGGATGCAGCATCGCGGCGGTCGATTATGGCAAGGTCCGCCACGCCGACTATGTCGCCGACCCGCGCTGCACGGCGCAGCCGGGCGCGGCGGTCGATGGTGAAGCCTTGCCCTATTTCTTCGCGACGAGCCGCCTGCCGGACTGCCGCACGAGCGAGATCGAACTGCTCCGGCATCGGGGTGACCAGATGCGCTATGGCCGCTTCAACGCGCCGCGCGAAGTCGTCGTCGGCAAGAAGAAAAAGCTGCTCGCGCCGATCGCTTTCCAGACATCGGCCGACTGGTGGCGCGCTCTGCAGGCCGAGACCGACCGCAAGCAGGGGCGCGTGCTGCTCTATATTCACGGTTACCGCGAAAATTTCTCGACGACCTCGAAGGACGCGGCGCAGATCGCGCGCATGACAGGCTTCGACGGGCCGATCATCGAATATAGCTGGCCGTCGCAGGGCAGGATCCTGAGCTATGTCGTCGACGAGACGAACATGTATCACGACGTCCGCAATTTCCGCGACTTCCTGAAGACGCTCGCCGAGCAGGGCTGGGTCAAGGAGATCGTTATCGTGTCGCACTCGCTCGGCGCGCGGCTGGTGATCCCGGCGGTCTCCTATGTCGACCGCACGTCGAGCAGCGCCGACAGCAGCAATATCTCGAACATCATCCTCGCTTCGCCCGACATCGATCGCGAGACGTTCGAGCGCGATATCGAGGAGGAGGTACTGTCGGCGCGGCGCGTTGCCAATAACCGGCGAATTACCGCCTATGTCTCGCGAGCTGACAAGGCGCTCGCGGCATCGCGCGCGATCCATGGTTATCCGCGCCTCGGCTCGCCCTATTGCTTCGATCCGTTCGAGGCCGCCGACCTCAAGGCAAAAGGCCTGCCCGAGCGCTGCTATCCGGCCGCGCGCACCGGCTTTACCGTCATCGATACGACCGATGTCTCGCGCGGGTCGACCGGGCACAGCAACTTCCTGCGCAGTGCGGTCGTATGTCGCGATTTCGTCGATGTCGTCGCGAACAGGCGCACGCGTCCCGAGCGCGTCGCAACGCCATGGGCGCACGTCTTCCGGCTGCTTCCCGATCCCGCGGTGCCCAAGGACGGCGACGATGTCATCTGCCACCGGACGCCCGAAGTCGAGGAACCGCAATGAGGCTCTAGAAGCCGCACATGATCGCGAAATTGGTGAGCCAGACGACCGGCCCTTCGCCGGTCCAGAGCCACAAGCCGCCGAGCGCGATCAGGACAAATAACGCGAGCGCGATCCAGTCCTGCCGCGCCAGCTTCATGCGGATTGCAGCCGTTTGACAGGCGCGTCGGCGATCGGCAGGTGAACGAGCCCCGCGAGCAGTCCGAGCGCGATCGAGAAACCCCAGGCGATGTTGTAGCTACCCGTGGCGTCGAAGATGAGCCCCGCCATCCATGCGCCGAAAAAGCTGCCGAGCTGGTGGCTCAGAAAGACGATGCCATAGAGCATCGAGAGATAGCGGATGCCGAAGATGCGCCCGACGATGCCGCTGGTGAGCGGCACGGTCCCGAGCCAGAGGAAGCCCATTGCGCCCGCAAAGACGAGCGCGCTCGCATGGCTAAGCGGCAGGAAGAGGAAAAGCGCAATCACCGCCGAGCGGGCGGTGTAGAGCGCCGAGAGCACATATTTCTGGCGCATCAGATCGCCCGCACGGCCGAAGACATAGGAACCGAGGATGTTGAACAGGCCGACGAGCGCGAGCACCTGCGCGCCGATCTCGATTCCCAGCCCCTTGTCGTCGAGATAGGCCGGTAGATGCGTCGCGATGAAGGCGATGTGAAAACCGCAGACGAAGAAGCCCGCGTTGAGCAGCCAGTAACCGCGGTGGACCGCTGCCTCGCGCAGTGCCTCGTGCGCGGTCTGTTCCTCGGCGGCGAGCGTGCCCGGCGTATCGGTGCGGCCCGAAACGCCGACCGCGAGCAGGCCGCATAGCGCGACAAGCCCCGCCATGATCCACAAAGTCTGATGATAGCCGATGTCGCCGAGCAGCATCGAGGCGAGCGGCACGACGAGAAACTGGCCAAGCGAGCCGCCCGCGGTGACGATACCAAACGCGCTGCTACGCTTTTCGGGGCTCACGACGCGCCCGACCGCACCGAGTACGACGACGAAGGTCGTCGCCGACTGCGCCATGCCGATCAGCAGGCCGAAGCTGATGTGCAGCCCGATCGCATCGGTGGCGAAGGCCGCGCCGATCAGCCCGAGCGCATAGAGCAGCGCGCCGAAAAAGACGACGCGTCCCGCGCCATGCTTGTCGGCGAGCGCGCCGACGAACGGCTGGGCGAGACCGAAGAGCAGGTTCTGGAGCGCCATCGCGAGCCCGAAGTCCGAGCGGCTGATGCCGATATCGACGCTCATCTGTGGCAGGAACAGGCCGAACGACTGGCGCACGCCCATCGCCAACGTAACGACGAACGCCGCGCAGGCGATGACGATCCAAGGGCTTTTCATCGGGGAGAGTCTGGGGGAGGACATAAGCCGCCGATGCGCCCGGCTTCCGTTCAGGTCAAGCGAGCATAGCTATGGCCGCTTGCATCCCCTCTTTCACGTCCCGAACTTGGTCCGGAGTCCACGGCCACACCGGCGGAATGGCCGGACCAAGTCCGAGGCGACGATTGAAAAGAGCGTCTCGCGATACTCTTCCTTCAACGGCAAAAGCTGGTTAGAGCCGACTCGAAATGACCGCCCAATCTCCCCTCGACGATTTCAAGGCCGCACTGTCGAGCGTCGCGCGCGCGGTGACGCGCGATGCCGAGGTCGAGGTCGGCTTTACCGCCGACGCGCCCGCGCAGATCGGCAAGGCGATCAAGGTGCCGACCCCGTCGCGCACGCTGCCCGCCGATCAGGTCGCCGAGGCGCGCGGCTTTGCGGACAGCTATGCGCTGCGCATGAAGCATCACAGCGAGAAACTGCACGCATCGGCGCGCCCCGCCGAACCGCTCGCCGCGGCGGCATTCGATGCGATGGAGCGCGCACGCATCGAAGCGCTCGGCGCGCGCCACATGGCGGGGATGCGCAGCAACCTTGCGTCGAGCCTCGCGATGCGGATGCGCAGCGACCCGATCAGCCGCGCGCAAAGCCGCGAGGATGTACCGGTATCGAGCGCGCTCGAACTGATGCTGCGCGAGGCTCTGACGGGCGACCGGGCGCCGCAGGGCACCGAGACGGGCCTGTCGCTGGTGCGCGAATGGATCACCAACGAGGCAGGCGGCGACCTCACCGCGCTGTCGATGCTGCTCGACGATCAGGCGGCCTTCGCCGAAACCGCGAAGCTCGCGCTCCGCCACCTCGACCTCATCCACAGCGACGAGCCGCTTGAGGAAGGCAGCGAAGACGGCGGCGAGCAGGACGAGACTGAAGCCGAAGAAAACCAGGAAGAACAGGAAAGCGAAGACGGCGGGGCGGGTGAAAGCCAGGTCGATGCGCGCGCCGAGATGGCGGGCGATCAGGCCGACGACGGCGACAGCGATCCCGACGCGCAGGAGATGGAAGCCGACGGCGAGCCCGAAATGGGCGGCGAAGGCGACGAGGGCATGCTGCCCGTGCGCCCCAACCGCCTGCCGAGCGACATTCCCGATTTCAACTATCTGCGCTTCACCGAGAAGCATGACGAGATCGTCGCCGCGACCGAGCTGTGCGATGCAGATGAGCTGACCCGGCTGCGCGCCTATCTCGACCAGCAGATGACGCATCTGCAGGGCGCGGTGACCAAGCTCGCGAACCGCCTCCAGCGCCGGTTGATGGCGCAGCAGAACCGCGCATGGGATTTCGATCAGGAGGAAGGCCAGCTCGACGCCGCACGCCTCGCGCGCGTGATCGTCTCGCCGGGGCAGTCGCTCTCCTACAAGATCGAGCGCGATACCGATTTCCGCGATACCGTCGTTACCTTGCTGATCGACAATTCGGGATCGATGCGCGGCCGGCCGATCAGCATCGCCGCGATCAGCGCCGACATCCTCGCGCGCACGCTCGAACGTTGCGGCGTGAAGACCGAGATCCTCGGATTCACCACGCGGACGTGGAAGGGTGGGCAGAGCCGCGAGGACTGGCTCGCCGCGGGGCGTCCCGCGCACCCCGGCCGCCTCAACGACCTTCGCCACATCATCTACAAGCCCGCCGACGAGCCCTATCGGCGCGCGCGCAAGTCGCTCGGGCTGATGATGCGCGAGGGGCTGCTGAAAGAGAATATCGACGGCGAAGCGCTGATGTGGGCGCACCAGCGGATCATCAACCGCCCCGAGGAACGCCGCATCCTGATGGTGATATCCGACGGCGCGCCGGTCGACGACAGCACGCTGTCGGTGAATCACGGCGCCTATCTCGACCAGCATCTGCGGCAGGTGATCGAATGGATCGAGAACCGCTCTCCCGTCGAGCTTTGCGCGATCGGCATCGGGCACGACGTCACGCGCTATTACAGCCGCGCCGTCACGATCATGGATGCCGAGCAACTGGGCGGCACGATGGTCGAGCAGCTCGCGGGCCTCTTCGACATCGATTGATCGTTGATGGGTCGGGGTGACAACCCCTATCCCCCTCGTTACAAACCCTTCCCGTTACAGCAGGGACTCGCGGCCTATGACGAGAGCCGCTGCAACGACATAGTGCTGAGGGGTCGCCGGCATGACTTGGGGCCGCATCATGACGATGCGTGGCTGAGGGGGCGACTGACGCATGAAAAAAGCATCCGACCTGTTCATCGAGTGCCTGGAGGAAGAGGGCGTCGAGTATATTTTCGGCGTTCCGGGCGAAGAGAATCTCGATTTCCTCGACAGTCTGTCGCGGTCAACGAAGATCAAGCTGGTCCTGACGCGGCACGAGCAGGGCGCGGGCTTCATGGCGGCGACCTATGGCCGGCACACCGGCAAGACCGGCGTCTGCCTTGCGACATTGGGGCCGGGCGCGACGAACTTCGTCACCGCCGCCGCCTATGCCCAGCTCGGCGGCATGCCGATGATGATGATCACCGGGCAAAAGCCGATCAAGAAGTCGAAACAGGGCCGTTTCCAGATACTCGACGTCGTCGCGATGATGGGGCCGATCACCAAATATACGCACCAGATGGCGTCGTCCGACAATATCCCGAGCCGGGTGCGCGAGGCCTTTCGCCTTGCCGAAGAGGAAAAGCCCGGCGCGGTGCATATCGAGCTGCCCGAGGATATCGCCGACGAGCATACCGAAAGCCTTCCCCTCAAGCGCAGCCACAGCCGCCGCCCGACCGCCGATGTGAAGTCGATCCGCGAGGCGGTGAAAGCGCTTGAAAATGCGACCTCGCCGGTGCTCGTCATCGGCGCCGGCGCGAACCGCACGATGACCAGCCGCATGCTGCTGCAATTCATCGAAAAGACCGGCATCCCCTTCCTGACGACACAGCTCGGCAAGGGTGTGATAGACGAGCGGCATCCGAAATTCCTCGGCTGCGCGGCGCTCAGCGCGGGCGATTTCGTCCACCGCGCGGTCGAGGCGTCGGACTGCATCGTCAATCTCGGCCATGATGTGATCGAGAAGCCGCCCTTCTTCATGCAGCGCGGCGGCCCGACGGTCATCCATGTGTCGACCAAGACCGCCGAGGTCGACCCGGTCTATTTCCCCGATATCGAGGTGATCGGCGACATCGCCAACGCCGTGTGGCAGATGAAGGAAGATATCGTTCCCAACGGCGGCTGGAAATTCGATCATCTGCTCGCCTATCGCAAGGCCGAGGTCGAACATACAGCGCCGCTCGCCAAGGATGAGCGTTTCCCGATCTTCCCGCCGCACCTCGTCCAGTCGATCCGCGATGCGATGCCGGACGACGGGATCATCTGCCTCGACAACGGCGTCTACAAGATCTGGTTCGCGCGCGGCTATACCGCGTGCAAGCCGAACACCGTGCTGCTCGACAATGCGCTCGCGACTATGGGCGCCGGCCTGCCATCGGCGATGATGTCGTCGATGCTTTACCCTAACCGCAAGGTCATGGCGATTTGCGGCGACGGCGGATTCATGATGAACAGCCAGGAGATGGAGACCGCGGTACGCCTGGGCCTCAACATCACGGTGCTGATCCTCAACGACAACAGCTATGGCATGATCCGCTGGAAGCAGGCGAACATGGGCTTCAAGGATTGGGGGCTGACCTATGGCAATCCCGATTTCGTCAAATATGCCGAAAGCTATGGCGCGCACGGACACCGCGTCGAAAGCGCGGCGCATTTGAAGGAACTTCTCGTGCACACGCGCGATACTCCGGGGGTGCACCTGATCGACTGCCCGGTCGATTATTCGGAGAATGACCAGATTTTGAACATCGACATAAAGAAATTGTCGAAGGAGTTGTAAGCTTCCATCCCTCCCGCAATCGGGAGGGATAGCGAGACTTGCGAGCCTGCTCGCCAGTCGCAGCGGGGTGGACATCCGAACCGCTGCTGACCCACCACCGACCCCTCCCGTTTGCGGAAGGGGGGAGAGATTTGATGAAACTCAAGGACGTCTATCCGCTCTACCTCAACAACAAGGCGGCGCAGCCGAACACCGATCTCGTCGTGACCGACAAGTTCACCGGCGAGGTCGCGTTCCGTACCGCGCTCGCGACGCCCGACGTCATCGACGCGGCGATCGCAGGCGCTGTCCGTGCAGCCGAGCCGATGGCGCGACAGGCGAGCTTCGAAAAGCGCGACGTGCTGACGCATTGCGTGACGCGGTTCCAGGAACGCTTCGACGAGCTCGCCTATGCGCTATGCGTCGAGGCGGGCAAGCCGATCGCCGACAGCGAGGGCGAGGTCAGCAGACTGATCGACACCTTCCGCATCGCAGCCGAGGAAGCGGTGCGCAATTACGGCGAAGTGCAGCCGCTCGACATTTCGGCGCGCGCCAAGGGCTATATGGGAATGTGGAAGCGGGTGCCGATCGGGCCGTGCAGCTTTATCTCGCCGTTCAACTTCCCGCTCAATCTCGCCGCACACAAGATCGCGCCGGCGATCGCGATGGGCTGTCCCTTCGTGATGAAACCCGCGTCGATGACTCCGCTCGGGGCGATCATCATGGGCGAGGTGCTCGCCGAATGCGACATATTGCCCGAAGGCGCGTTCAGCATATTGCCGGCGAGCCGCGACGGCGCCGACCTCTTCACCACCGACGAACGGCTCAAGCTCCTGTCTTTCACCGGCTCGCCGGGCGTGGGCTGGGACTTGAAGGGCAAGGCAGGCAAGAAGAAGGTCGTGCTCGAACTCGGCGGCAACGCCGCCGTGATCGTCGACAGGGATGCCGACCTCGACCATGCGCTCGCACGGATCATCTTCGGCGGTTATTATCAGTCGGGGCAGAGCTGCATCCATGTGCAGCGCACGATCATCCACGAGGATATCTACGACCGGTTCCGCGACATGCTCACCGCGAAGGTCAAGACACTGAAATCGGGCGACCCCAAGCGGCGCGACACCTTCATCGGCCCGATGATCTCGGAGAAGGAGGCGCAGCGGCTGAAGGGCTGGATCGACGATGCCGTCGCCGCGGGCGCGACGCTGCTCGCCGGCGGTGGCTGCGAAGGCAATATGCTCGAAGCGACCTTGCTCGAGAATGTCCCGGGCGACACCGACGTCGTGCGCGAGGAAGCCTTCGGGCCCGTCGTCATCCTGTCGAAGTTCACCGAATGGGAGAAGGCGCTCGCGGAGGTCAACGACAGCAAGTTCGGACTGCAGGCGGGCATCTTCACGCGCGACATCCACAAGGTGCTGGAGGCGTGGGATCATCTCGACGTCGGCGGCATCGTCGTCAACGACGTCTCCTCCTACCGCGTCGACAACATGCCCTATGGCGGGGTCAAGGACAGCGGTCTCGGGCGCGAAGGCGTGCGCTTTGCGATGGAAGATATGAGCGAAATCAGGAATTTGGTGATCCGGCGAACCTGATTGGATCATGGTTAATCACATATGTGTCAAATAGGCAACGTCACCAAAGCGCCTTCAAACTTTCTTCAAATTGTCGCGAGTTTGAGTCGCGCGCTGTAACATTTTGCGTGTCTACGCCGGGGGCAGCTAGAGGCTGCTTTCGGAGTGCGACATGGCATCGATTTCCACCCTGCCGATCCCCGCCCGTTTTCCCGACCCTTTTACCACCGACCCGCATATTCCCGAACGCGTGATCGGCGAACGCCGCAGCTATCGCACCGTGTGGGTCAGCGACATCCACCTCGGCACGCGCGGCTGCAACGCCCCGCTGCTGATCGACTTCTTCGATCATGTCGATTGCGAGACGCTCTACCTTGTCGGCGACATCATCGATGGCTGGCGGCTCAAGAAGCGCCACTTCTGGCCGCCCGAGCACAATGATGTCGTGTGGCGCGTGCTCAAGCGCGCGAAGCGCGGCACGCGCGTCGTCTACGTTCCCGGCAACCATGACGAAATGGTCCGACCCTTCGACGGCTTCGATTTCGGCGGCGTCGAAATCCGCCGCGAGGCGATCCACGAAACCGCCGACGGCCGCAAGCTGCTGATCGTCCATGGCGACGAATTCGACGCGGTAATGCTCGCGCACCGCTGGCTCGCCTTCGTCGGTGACGCCGCCTACACCGCGCTGATGAAATGCAATGTCGTGGTCAACTGGGTCCGCGGCAAGCTGGGCCTGCCCTATTGGTCGCTGTCGATGGTGGCGAAGCACAAGGTCAAGAACGCGGTCCAGTTCATCGGCCGCTACGAGGAGGTCGTCGCCCATGCCGCGCGCTCGCGCGGGGTCGACGGCGTCGTGTGCGGTCACATCCACAGCGCCGAGATGCGCGAGATCGAGGGCACCGAATATTACAACGACGGCGACTGGGTCGAGGGCTGCACCGCGCTGGTCGAGCATCACGATGGACGCATGGAAATCCTCCATTGGGCAAAGGAAGTCGCGGCACGCAATGCGCCGACCCAGCTCGCGCTACCGGCCGCCGCATGAGAATATTGATCGTTACCGACGCGTGGGAGCCGCAGGTCAACGGCGTCGTCCGCACGCTGCAGGCGACGATCGGCGAACTGCGCAGGGCCGGGCATGAGGTCGGGGTCATCTCGCCCGACCTCTTCCGTTCGGTGCCCTGCCCCTCCTATGCCGAGATCCGCCTCGCCTTCGCCGGCCGGCGCGCGGTCGGGCGCCACATCCGCGCCTTTGCCCCGCAGGCGATTCATATCTCGACCGAAGGCCCGCTCGGTCTCGCAGCGCGGCGCTGGTGCCTCGACAACGGCTTTCCCTTCACCACCGCCTATCACACGCGCTTTCCCGAATATGTCGCGGCGCGGCTGCCGGTATCGCCCCAATTCGTCTGGCGCTTCATTCGCTGGTTCCATCGCCCGGCGCGGCACATCATGGTCGCGACGCGCAGCCTAGCGCGCGAACTCGCCGAACAGGGACTGACGCAGACGATGATGTGGGAACGCGGCGTCGATCATGCGCTGTTTCGCCCCGATCGCCCCGCGCACCCCGCATATGACGGACTGGCGCGGCCGATCCAGCTCTATGTCGGCCGCGTCGCGGTCGAGAAGAATATCGGCGCCTTCCTCGACTGCGACCGGCCGGGCGCCAAGGTCGTCGTCGGCGACGGTCCGGCGCTCGCCGAACTGAAGGCGCGGTATCCCGACGTGCTCTTCCTCGGCAAACTCGGCGGCGAAAAGCTCGCCTCGGCCTATTCGGGCGCGGATGTTTTCGTCTTTCCCAGCCGCACCGACACCTTCGGGCTGGTGGTCATCGAGGCGCTGAGCTGCGGCACGCCCGTCGCCGCCTATCCGGTGCCCGGCCCCGCCGACATCGTGCGCGAGGGGGCCGGCGCGCTCGACGAGGATATCGGCCGCGCGATCGACGCCGCGCTGAGGTGCGACCGGGGCGACGCCGCCGCCCTCGGCGCGCGCTACAACTGGTCCAACTGCACCGCGCAATTCGTGAAGGCACTGACCTTCCTGCCGACACGGCCGGCGGCGGACGCCGCCGCGATGCCGCGGCTGGCATAGATCGTCGTCCCGCCTTCGCGGGGAGCCGACGACCAAGAGGCAGCGCGTCCGCCTAAAAGGCCTTGCGCCACTCCAGCTCGACGTAGCGGCCGAGCGGATCGGTATAGCCCGGCTGATAATTCAGCGGCACGATGCCGCTCGCGTCGGTCACCTTGCGCTGCGCGTCGAACAGATTGTTGACCGACAGGCGCAGGCGCGATCCTTTCAGAAAGGGAATATCCTCGGTCAGCTTCGGCATCTGGTTGAAATCGGCGAAGAAGCGCAGGTTGAACGTCGCAAGATCGTGGAACTTCAGGTCGCCGTTGGCACCGCCCACGATCCTGCTGCCGCTGTCGTATTTCGCGCTCACCCGCGTTCCGAAACCCTTGTAGAACAGGCCGCCGTCAAGTTCGACCAGGTGGCGCTTGGCGCCACCACCGTCGCCCGTCGCCGATCCGTTCAGCAGGTCGAGTTCGGGGACGCCAGGACCGATCAGCACTTTGTCCGTCAGCTTGATCGTGTGATAAAGCGACACCTGCCAGCGCCCGCCCTGCTGCTGCTGCCCGCCGAACATGCCACCGCGCCCGCCGCGGCCACGGAACCCGCCGCCTCCGCCACGGCGGCGCTCGCCCGCCTCGGCAGGGGGACGCTGCCCTTCGGCGGACGGCGGCGCGGCTTCGCCGCCCTCGCGCGGCGGCGGCGGCGGCGCTTCGCCGGAGGGCGGGCCCCCGGCGCCGGGCCGCCCGCCACCGAAGCGCCCACGACCGCCTGCACCCGCTTCGCTCTGGCCGAAGCTCTTGCCGAAATTGAAGCCCCAGCGAATCTGCGAATTGGTGGCGCGCTCGAAATTGACCGGACGCTGGTCGATCGCGAGCAGGGTCCCGTCGTTGTCGCGGGTCACCCGGTCGGGAAAGGCCGCCTCGATCTCCGGGGTCAGCAGCGGGAAACTGTTCGCCGTGTCGTTGCTCTGGTTGCGATTGTAATTGATCGAAAAGCGCAGCCCCTCGACCATCGGAACCTCCCAGTTGAGCCCGACCTTGAGGTCGCGCCGCTGCTCGGCGAGCAGGAAGGGGTTGCCGCCGGTGGTCGTGTTGATCAGCACCGTCTGGCCGGTCTGGAAATCATAATAGGTCACGCCCTCGGTCTCGAGCGGCGCGGCCCCTAGCTGGGTCATGCTGGGCGCTGCTTCGTCGCTGGAGAAGCTCCCGAGCAGCGACAGATTGTCGGTGATGCCCCAGTTCAGCGTCGCGCCCCAGCTCGTCAGCGCCGAAAAGTCGCTCGGCCGCTCGGCCTGTGCGTTGAGCGTCAGCGACAGGCGGCCGATATTGCCGACATCATATTCGGGATCGAGCAACGGAACGGTGAGCGAACCGAAGACGCTCGGCGTGTCGCGCGCCAGTTCGGTCATCGTGATGTTCACGCCGCGTTCGGTGCGGCTGTCGAAGCGCAGCCCGCTATAGCCGCCGGTGATCGAGGCGCGGATCGGCCCCGCCCAGCCGTCGACGACGCTGCCCGAGATATTGGCGTTGGTGCCGAAGCTCTGCTGGCTGCTGTCGAACCGGTCGCGCGCGCCGCTTTCCTGTTCGGTAAAGGTGCGTTGGTCGGCGTCGGCATAATTGCCGGTCACCGACCAGCGCCAGTCGCCGAGCATGCCGTTGACGCTGGCTGAACTGGTCCAGTTTTGCGAGCGGCTGTCGCGGCGGCGCGGATCGTCGGGGTTGCCGTTCCGCGGGCCGAGCAGCGACAGGCTGTCGGTCTGGTCGAAACGCAGGCTGACCGACGCCTCGGTCACCTTGTCGATGTTGCGCACCAGCGTGCCGTCGATGACATATTGGTCGCTCGCCGGGGCAAGGCTCCGCGCCGGCGCGCCGGCCGCCAGAACCGGATCGTCGTAAACGAGATCGCGCTCGCTTTCGAGCAGCATTGTCTGATGCTCCCAGCTCGCGTTGAGGTTGAGCCGGCCGTTGTCGCCGATCGCGATGAAGGCGGGTTCGAGCTGGTTCTTGAACTGTCCGCCCTGCGTCGGGATGCCCGCCTCGGCCTCGACCGAAATCTGACGAAAATCGGGCTTGAGGACAAAATTGACGACGCGCTCGGTCGCGGCATAGCCATATTCGAGCGCGACTTCCTCGGGGAAAATCTCGACCTTGGCGATCGCTTCGGGCGGGATGTTGCGCACAGCGCCAAAACCCGAAATGCGCCGTCCGTTGACGAGGATGACCGGCCGGCCGCCGCGTCCGCGACCCGAGCGCGTCTGCGGCTCGAGCGCGTCGAGCAGTTCCTCGATCGACGAGGCGCCATAGCTGGCGATCGCAGCCTCATCGAGCTCGGCTTCGGCCCTGATGTCGGTCGCGAGCTGGCCCGCGAGGCGCGGCGCCGTGACGATGATCTCGTCCTCGCTATATTCGTCATACTCCTCTTCCGTAGCGGTCGACGCCGGGGGAGCGGCCTCGGCGGGCTGCTCGGCAACCGCGGACGCGGCCGCGGGCCCGATCGGCGCCTCCGCCATCGCCGGCAGCGCGAGTGAGGCGCCGGCAGCGAGAAGGGCGGCGCGAGCGGAAACGGGCAGGCGGATATTGTTCATCGGGGGAGAACCTTTGTTTTGTCTTCGTTTTTTCTTGGCATGGCGGGGCTTAATGCCGCCTGACACCGTAATTTGTCCGGCGTTCACTTATGTCGCGCAATTGTCGCAACAATGTGTCGGGACCATGCCTGTTCCACGAACGGTCCATATCGACCGCTGGACAGCATGGCCCGGCTTCCTTATCGGCCAGCCATGCCGACTCCAGACTCTTCCGCCGCCCCCGAATCGATCCTGATCATCGACTTCGGATCACAGGTCACCCAGCTGATCGCCCGCCGCGTCCGCGAAGCCGGCGTCTACAGCGAAATCGTCCCCTTCAGCGCTGCCGAGGCCGCGCTCGAACGGATGCAGCCGAAGGGCGTGATCCTCTCGGGTTCACCCGCCTCGGTTCCCGCGACCGGCAGCCCGCGCGCGCCGCAGTCGGTGTTCGACAGCGGACTTCCCATCCTCGGCATCTGCTACGGCCAGCAAGTGATGAGCCAGCAGCTCGGCGGACAGGTCGAGCCCGGCGGCGCCGACGGCGAACGCGACGGCGAATTCGGCCGCGCCTTCCTGACCGTGACCGAACCCTGTGTGCTGTTCGATGGTCTGTGGGAGGTCGGCGAGCGGCATCAGGTGTGGATGAGCCACGGCGACCGGGTGACGCAATTCGCGCCGGGCTTCCGCATCGTCGCGATCAGCGACGGCGCGCCGTTCGCGCTGATCGCCGACGACGAACGCCGCTATTACGGCACGCAATTCCACCCCGAGGTCGTCCACACGCCCGACGGCGCGAAGCTGATCGCCAATTTCGTTCGCCATGTCTGCGGCTGTTCGGGCGACTGGACCATGGCCGAGTTCCGCGCCACCAAGATCGCCGAGATCCGCGCGCAGGTCGGCGACCAGCGGGTGCTGTGCGGCCTGTCGGGCGGCGTCGACAGCGCGGTCGCCGCGGTGCTGATCCACGAAGCGATCGGCGAACAGCTCACCTGCGTCTTCGTCGACCACGGCCTGCTGCGCATGAACGAGCGCGAACAGGTCGAGCGCCTGTTCCGCGACCATTACAATATCCCGCTCGTTGTCGTCGACGCCGAGGAACGCTTCATGAGCGGCCTCGCCGGCGTCACCGATCCCGAAAAGAAGCGCAAGTTCATCGGCGCCGAATTCATCAATGTGTTCGAAGAAGAGGCGAAGAAGATCGGCGGCGCCGACTTCCTCGCGCAGGGCACGCTCTATCCCGACGTCATTGAGTCGGTCTCCTTCACCGGCGGCCCGAGCGTGACGATCAAGAGCCACCACAATGTCGGCGGCCTGCCCGAGCGGATGAACATGAAGCTGGTCGAACCGCTGCGCGAACTCTTCAAGGACGAGGTCCGCCTCCTCGGCAGGGAACTCGGCCTCCCCGATATCTTCGTCGGCCGCCATCCCTTCCCGGGGCCCGGCCTCGCGATCCGCATTCCGGGGGAAGTCAGCAAGGAGCGCTGCGACATATTGCGCAAGGCCGACGCCGTTTATCTCGAGGAAATCCGCAACGCCGGCCTTTACGATGCGATCTGGCAGGCATTCGCGGTGCTGCTTCCCGTCAAGACCGTCGGCGTGATGGGCGACGGCCGCACCTACGACCATGTCTGCGCGCTCCGCGCCGTCACCTCGACCGATGGCATGACCGCCGACATCTATCCGTTCGATGCAAGCTTCCTCAGCCGCTGCGCAACGCGCATCATCAACGAGGTGCAGGGCATCAACCGCGTGGTCTATGACTATACGTCGAAACCGCCGGGTACGATCGAGTGGGAGTAGCCGGAGCGCGCCAGCGGCTACCGAAACAGCGAAACCCGAAGCCGCGCGTTTCCCTCCGTCTTTTTCCCGGAGTGAACGACGGCGAATCTGCCGATCGTCCATCGCCCGATAGCTAAGTCAACCTCGTCAGATGTTCGACTAGCAGCGGTTGCAGCCGGCGTATCTCTTCGCGATGCGCCGCCGAAAGACCGGACAGAATCTCCAGGGCTTGGGGTGTAAGCCTGAGCAGCGCCCGCCGCCGATCCGATTGCATCGGCTCGCGCCGGACGAGACCCTGCGCCTCGAGCCGATCTACCAGTTCAGATGCGGAGTGGGGCTTCACGATCAGGCGCTGCGCGACATATCCGACGCTCGCATGGTCGGGTGCCGCCGCGCGGATCGCCAACAGCGCCTGATGCTGCTGCGCCGTCACCCCCGCTTCCGCAGCCTTGTTTTCACTGAAAACCTGAAAGCGCCGCAGCGCAAAGCGGAATTCCGCGAGCGCAGCATAGTCGATATCGGTCGAATTCGAAGTCATGGCCGTCCCTGATTGAATTATATCGCATTACGATATAATTGCGCCGCCTCCGACATTCGAAAGAGGCATTCGGTGAGTTTTCCTTCTGCACGAACGACCCCCAGCCAGCAACTCGCCGACCACAGCGTCGACGGCAGGATGGTATTTCTGTCCCTGTTGGCGCCGATCGTCGGTACCGGCGGCGCGTTCGGCGCGTGGATCCTGATCAGATCGATCGCGATCGCCACCAACGCCTTCTGGTTCGGACGCATTTCGGCAGAGGCCGCGGAAATCTCCGATGCCGCCGTCGGTCTGGCTGTTGTGGCCATCCCCGTGATCGGCAGCCTGATCATTGGTGTGATGGCGCGATTCGGTTCGGAAAAGATACGTGGACACGGGATCCCCGAAGCGATCGAGACGATCCTGTTCGGCGAAAGCCGCCTCTCGCTGAAAGTCGCAATTCTGAAGCCCATATCCGCCGCCATATCGATCGGAAGCGGGGGACCGTTCGGCGCCGAAGGACCGATCATCATGACGGGGGGCGCCGTCGGCTCGCTCTTTGCGCAATGTTTTCACCTGAGCGCGGCGGAACGAAAGACCTTGCTGGTGGCAGGCGCCGCAGCGGGGATGACAGCCATATTCGGCACACCGATGGCCGCGATCCTGCTCGCCGTCGAGCTTCTTCTGTTCGAATGGAAGCCGAGAAGCTTTGTCCCCGTCGTCATCAGCGTCCTGGTCGCCGCTGCCTGGCGCCCCGAACTGATCGGTCATGGCGCGATGTTTCCCGGAACCTGGCCATTGCCCGACGTCGGCTGGACCGTGGCAGCCGCAGCCGGGATCGGAATCGTCGCAGGCCTGCAGGCCGCGCTTCTTTCCACTTTCCTCTATCGGATCGAGGATATGTTCCATCGTCTTCCGGTCCACTGGATGTGGTGGCCGGCGATCGGCGCGATCGTCGTGGGTGTTGGCGGGTTGATCGATGCCCGCGTCCTCGGCGCCGGCTATTCCAATATCCAGGCGCTGATCGATGGCTCCATGATCTTGCAGGCAGCGGTCGTCCTTCTGATCGCAAAGGCCGTCGTCTGGCTCGTGGCGCTCGGTTCGGGAACGTCGGGCGGGGTCCTGGCCCCGCTGCTCATTCTCGGTGGAGCAACCGGCTATATCGCCGGCCTTTGGTTACCCGGCCCGGCGGGTTTCTGGGCGATGATCGGCATGGCTGGCATAATGAGCGGCGCGATGCGGGCGCCGCTTACCGGCGTGTTGTTCGCAGCCGAATTGACGGGACGCTTCGATGCTCTTCCCGCTCTTATCGCGGGATCGGGTTTTGCCTACGCGATCAGCGTGCTTTGCATGCGGCGCTCGATCCTCACCGAGAAAATCGCGCGCCGCGGACGGCACATCCTGCAGGAATATACCGTCGATAATCTCGACCTGCGACAAGCCGGCCAGTTGATGACCCCGGACCCAGCCACGCTCCCGGCAGAGATGACCATCGGTTCGGCTCTGCAATTTTTCACCGACGAGGCAGCGCATCGCAGCTATCCCGTCGTCGACGCCGAGGGTCGCCTGGTCGGGCTCGCGTCGAGATCGGACGCGCTGCGATGGAAAGTCGGCGCATTCGATGAAGCGGCGACGCTTGGCGACACGCTTTCGGACGCATCGCAAACCGTGGCTCACCCCGAAACGCCTTGCGGCATCATCGCAGACCTTATCGTCGAGACAGGCGTTGCTCGCGTGCCGATCGTCGACCGGGAAACCGGCAAGGTGGTCGGGATTCTCTCGCGACAAGATTTGCTCAAAGCGCGCCGGGCCCAGCAAAGTGCGGAAACGGAGAGAACGAGATTTGGCCGGCTGAACCCGCGAGGGGGAACGCAAGGTTGATTTTTATATCGTAATACGATATAAAAATCCCTCGTCGCCGATCGTTGCGACAGTCACGCGATCGGCGCCTGTAGGCGAATGGCCGTGGAAACGCTCAACGACCTGATGGAAGCGCTCGGACTGGTATTCGGGAGCTTCGCGGTTGCGACCGGATTGGTGGTCGCCGTCTGGGTCGGCTTTGGCCGGGCGCACCATCCCGATTGGGGCGCGCCGTCGATCCTGATCGCTCTCGGTCTGGCGATTGCCATGCGCCTCGTCCGCGGCGAGCTCCTGTCGATGGCCGCCATATTGCTGGCGATTGCCGTACCCTTGCTCTGGGTGGAAGGACGAAAACGCAATCGCACGTCCAGGACATCACCGGGTCCCGACATCCGAGACGGCCGGATCAATTGAAAGACAAGACATGCCGCCTCGACCTTCAGAACCTCGCTATCCCGTCATCGTTTCGAGCATCAACAGCCCGCGCCGCCCCGGCAGGGCCGAGACGCGGCAGGTGGCGCTCCGGATATTCCATGAAATCCATGGCGATGGTTCAAATCGGATGCGCCGTCTTCGGTGGTCGCTTCTGGTCGCACGCGCCGCGCTGGGATTGCAGCCGCGGCGGTCCGGTTTGCCGGGCAAACGCTATCGCACCGTGCATCGTTCACGAAGGTGATGCGTTAGGCATCCATGGCGAGCGTCCCTGAAGCCACGCCGCAGCAACGGCTCTTGCGCTACAATAACGGCGCGGTCTGGCTGCATTGGCTGACCGCGCTTGTCGTGATCGCGCAAGTCGTCGTCGGTTTCACCTTTGCCAATATGGAGCGGGGACCTGCGCGCGGCGACCTCTTCACCGTCCACAAGACGCTCGGCGCGACGATCCTCCTTCTCGCGCTGATCCGTCTCGGCTGGCGCCTTTCGCACCCGCCGCCCCCGTTCCCGACAGAACTTCCGAAGTGGGAGCGCATCGCGAGCGTCTGGACGCACCGCGCCTTCTATGTCCTGCTCATCATTCTTCCGCTGACGGGGCTAATCGCGGTGTCGGGCGGCGCAAGCGCCGAAGGCAAAGCGACCACACCGCTGCTCGGCGGCATCCCCCTGCCCCTGATTCCGGGTATTTCGGAGGACGCGGGCGAGACAATGGGCGGCCTCCACGAGTTGCTGGTATTCGTCACGCTGGCGATCCTGGCACTTCATGTCGCGGCCGCCACCAAACACCAGATCCAACACAACCGCGCCGCCGGCCGGATGCCGCCGTTCAAAGCTCCGCACGAGCATCCCACGCCCTCACCCTGACCCGCTTTCCATAGAAGGAATTGGCGATGAATCGACTGCGCCAGGCCTTTCCCGCCCCGTTTATCGCGCTGATCGCCGGATCGATCGTCGCGATCATCGCACTCGTCCTGCTCGTGGGCGGAGTCTGGCTCGCCGCACTTGGCGGGTCGGCTTATTATGCGATCGCCGGTGTCGCCATGCTCGCATCGGGCGTATTGTTGATGCGCGGGCGAAGGCTCGGCGGCTGGATCTATGCCGCGGTCATCTTCTTCACCCTGATCTGGGCTTTCTGGGAAGTGGGCGGTAATGGCTGGGCGCTGGTCCCGCGCATCGTTGCGCCAGTGGTACTGCTCATCCTCGTTCTTTTCGCGATGGCTTCGCTGTCGGTCAGGCCGCGCCGCTGGCGAATGGCCCTGGCGAGCAGCATTGTTGTCGTCGCCCTCTTTGCCGCCGGCGGCGCGATGCTCGGATGGTTGAACAAGGCAGCGCCGGAGCGGCCCCTGCCCGGCCAACGTTGGGCAATGGCCGATCCGGCGTTGATGCAGGCAGGTGCCGACTGGCCCGCCTATGGCGGCAGCTACAGCGCGCGGCGCTATTCGCCGCTCGCCCAGATCACCCCGGCCAATGCCGGCGAGCTGAAGCGTGCGTGGATGATCCACACCGGCGACCTTCCATCGTCGGCAAGGGTGCGCGGCACCTATGGTGCGGAGAACACGCCGCTCAAGGTCGGCAACAGCCTTTATGTCTGCACGCCGAAGAATATCGTCCTCGCGCTCGATCCGGCTACCGGACGGCAGCGCTGGCGCTTCGACCCCCAGGTTCCCGACGACGCGATCCCCTACACCGCCGCTTGTCGCGGGGTGAGCTATTATGCTGTGCCCGGGGCCGCGACCGGCCAAGCCTGCGCGCGGCGGATCATCTTCGGCACGCTCGACGCACGGCTGTTCGCGCTCGACGCCGAAACCGGCCGCCCGTGCCAGGATTTCGGCAGCAATGGTCAGGTCGATACCAAGATCGGCATGGGCAATACCCCGCCGGGATATGTGTCGATCAACTCGCCGCCGACGATCGTGCGCGGGATCGTCGTCACTGGCCATCAGGTTCTCGACGGGCAGGACCGCTGGGCTCCGTCGGGCGTGATCCGCGGCTTCGACGCGGTCACCGGCAAGCTTGTATGGGCGTGGGACATGATGAACCCCGACTGGAACGGGTACCCGCCAGCCGGAAAAATTTGGGCGCGCGGAACGCCGAACATGTGGACGATCGCGTCGGGCGACGAAGCGCTCGGCCTCGTCTATCTGCCGATGGGCAATGCCGCAGCCGACTATTATTCGGGCCTGCGCCGCCCGCCCGAGAATGATTATGCGACCTCACTCGTTGCGCTCGACGTCACCACGGGCAAGCCGCGCTGGCGCTTCCAGGCGGTAAAGAAGGATGTCTGGGACTATGATTTCGGCGCGCAGGCGACGCTGATCGATTATCCGGGACCCAATGGCGCAGTTCCGGCGCTGGTCCTGCCGAGCAAGCAAGGCGACATCTATATCCTCGACCGCCGTACCGGTACGCCGCTGACCCCGACCGGCACGATCAAGGTGCCCGGCGGCGGCGTCGAACCCGCCGAGCGTGCGCCGACACAGCTCGTCTCGCTCTGGCACACGCTCCGCGAACCCGACCTGACCGAACGCGACATGTGGGGCATGTCGCCGATCGACCAGATGATCTGCCGAATCCAGTTCAGGAAGGCGAGCTACAAGGGCTTCTTCACCCCGCCGACGAGCGACCGCCGTTCGATCGAATATCCGGGCTATAATGGCGGGACCGACTGGGGCGGCGTTGCGGTCGACCCGGTACGCGGCGTGATCGTCGCCAACTATAACGACATGCCCAACTATGTTCGCCTCGTCCCGCGCGCCGAGGCGAACAGAAGGGGTTGGGCACCGCGCGATCAGGCGCGCGGCAATATCGGCGGAGCCGAAGGCGCGGGCGATCCGCAGGCACATACCCCCTATGCGATCGACGTGAACGCGGGGTGGCGCCTGCCCTTCACCGGCATGCTGTGCAAGCAGCCCCCTTACGGCGGTATCCGCGCGATCGACATCGCGACAGGCAAGACGATCTGGGATCGCCCGTTGGGAACAGCCCGTACGAACGGACCGTTCGGCATCCCGTCGATGCTGCCGATCACGATCGGTACGCCGAACAACGGCGGGTCGGTCGTCACTGCCGGCGGGCTGATCTTCATCGCCGCCGCGACCGACAATCTGATCCGCGCCATCGACCTCGGGACCGGAAAGACGGTCTGGTCGGATGTCCTCCCCGCGGGCGGTCAGGCAACGCCGATGACCTATCAGATGAACGGCAAGCAATATGTTGTCATCTACGCCGGCGGCCATCACTTCATGGAGACGCCGATCGGCGACGAGGTTGTCGCCTATGCCCTGCCCTGACGCCTCGACGTGACGGACGGGAAGCCCTTGGGTCATATCCGGGCGAACATCGTCCTCTATGGTGCGCTGTTCGCGAACCTGGGGATCGCGGTCGCCAAATTTGTCGCCGCCGCGATCAGCGGCTCGTCGTCGATGCTGTCCGAGGGCGTTCATTCGCTCGTCGATAGCGGCAATCAGTTGCTGCTGCTTCATGGGCAGGCGCGCGCCAAGCGTCCGCCCGACAATCGCCATCCGTTCGGCTATGGGCGCGAACTGTATTTCTGGGCCTTCGTCGTCGCGATCCTGATCTTCGCGGTCGGTGCGGGCATATCGATCTATGAAGGCTGGACGCATATCGCCCAGCCCGAGCCACTCCGCGATCCCACGATAAACTATGTCGTCCTTGCCATCGCCTTCCTGCTCGAGGGCGCGTCGTGGACAATCGCCGTGCGCAAATTCGATGCCGGCCGAAATGGACAGAGCTGGTGGCACGCGATCCTGCAATCGAAAGATCCGGCGGGCTTCATCGTGCTGCTCGAAGACAGCGCCGCGCTCGCCGGACTGCTGATCGCGGCGACCGGGATCTGGTTCAGCCATTGGACGGGCGATGCGCGGATCGACGGGTTGGCATCGATCGCGATCGGCCTGATCCTCACGGCGGTCGCGATGCTGCTGGCGCGCGAGGCGAAGGAACTGCTGATCGGCGAGGCAGCCGACCTTGCTCTGGTCGCATCGATCTGGCGTATCGTCGAAGCCCACCCGGAAATCAGCGCAGTCAATCACGTCCGCACGATCCACACCGCGCCCGATTCCATCTTCGTCGCGGTGAGCGCCGATTTCGAAGACGAACTCCGGATGGGGCAGGCAGAGGCGCTGATCGAGGCGATCGAGAACGAACTGAAGGCAGCCCTTCCCGCGATCAGCTCAATCTATATCCGGCCTGAGAAGCGCGAAGACGCTGTGGTACAGACCCAAGGGATTCCGTTCTAGATCGGGCGGACAGCGGAAGTTGCAGGCTGTCGGCTTTGCGGCTGAATATGCAGAAAGGAGCATTCCTCGCTCGCGTCGGGCCGCGGCCCTTCAATCACGGCTTCGCCTGGCACACCATGGCGCTACATCTTGGCTGTCACATCGCTCCAATCGAGCTCGAATCGCGCAAGATATTTGCGCAGCCGGTCCGCGTCGTTCGTAGATTTGCGCTGTTCCCGCGAGGCTGCGAATAGTTGCCGCCC
Source organism: Sphingopyxis sp. (assembly GCF_016463645.1). GTDB lineage: Bacteria > Pseudomonadota > Alphaproteobacteria > Sphingomonadales > Sphingomonadaceae > Sphingopyxis. The sequence goes on from NZ_JAEMQX010000020.1 coordinate 28,535, forward strand.
CGCAGCGGACAAGCTGCTGCAGCCCTGGCAGATCCCGACAACATAAGCGAGTTGGACGCGGTCGAAGGGATCGATTCGAGAGAGTTGATCCGCCGACAACAGGCCTTCGAGCGCATCGCCCGCATTCTTGTCGCCTGACCAGAGCGAACGCAGCCGCGATGCTTCAAAAACGACGGTATCGACATCGATGCGCCCTGCGGGACTGAGCGTCGCCATGCGCGTGATGCTGGCGGCGAGATCACGGAAATTACCGCGCCAGCGGGAAGCGGGATCTTCGGCGAAGCGCAGATAGCGATCGCGCGCTTCCTTGTTGAACGTCACGCGCAGGCCTTCGCGCCCGGCAAACCGCTCAAGCTCGTAATCCAGATTGGGGGCGATATCTTCCCGGCGCTCGGCAAGCCCCGGAAGGCTGAATGTCCAGAGGTTAAGACGGGCAAACAGGTCCTCGCGAAACCGCCCCGACGCGACTTCGTCCACGAGATCGCGATTGGTGCCCGCGATGAGCTGGAAATCGCTCGCCGTTTCCTTGTCGGCGCCTACCGGCAGGAAGAGTCCGTCTTCGATCGCCCGCAGGATCATCGCCTGTTCGTCGAGGCCGAGCTCGCCGATCTCGTCAAGGAAGAGGACGCCCTTGTCAGCCGTCTTGAGCAGACCCGGCCGATCCTGAACCGCGCCGGTAAAAGCTCCTTTGCGGTGCCCGAACAGCGCCGACATCGCGCTGTCACCCTTGAGGGTCGCGCAGTTGACCTCGACGAAGGCGCCGCTGATCTGGTGGCGCAGCTTCTTGAGCTCGTAGATCTTGCGAGCAAGCTGGCTCTTCCCCGCGCCGGTGGGGCCCATCAGAAGGATCGGGGCGCGGCTCCGCACCGCGACTTGTTCGATCTCGTCGATCATGCGGTTGAAGGCGGCGTTCCGCGTCTCGATGCCATTCTTGAGGAAGCTTGCGCTTTCCGCGCTCGCTTCGGCGAAGCGCGTCGCGATGCTGTCGTATCGCGACAGGTCGAGATCGATGGCACTCCATGTGCCGACAGGCTGCGGTGTGCCGCGTTGCGGCTGGGTCTGGAGCAGCTTGCCGGGCAGGTAGCGCGCCTCGGTCAGCAGGAAGAGGCAGATCTGCGCGACGTGCGTGCCGGTCGTGATGTGAATCAGATAATCCTGATTGTCGGGATCGAACGGGAAGCTTCGCGCGAAGTCGAGCAGCTTTCCATAAACCTCTTCGAAATCCCATGGATCATCGAAGTCGAGGAGATGCGGAACCACTTCGGTCTCGGGCGACACGTCGCGGATATCATCAGCGACATATTCGGCGAGGCGGCTGTGGTAGGTACCGTGCAGCAGCACGAAGCGATCGACCCGCAGATCTTCCTGCATGCAGATGCTGACCGTGGGCCGCCACTTGTTCCAGCGGGAAGGTCCGAACTTGGCGGCGTCGAGCGTCGAGCCGAGAAAGCCGATGACGGTGAGCGGTTTCATGGAATCGTTTTATACAGAAATATAATCAGCGATACCATTATCTCGAACTTCCAACATGCAGCGATAACACGTGCGCTGCGGAAAAAGTAATTATCATCTTATATCAATATGATGATGATCCATCCGATCCGTCACGCCCATTTGGCACGCCTTCTGCAAAGCTATCTGCGTCGGGATCACGTCACCCGGCAGCGCGGAACAGAGGGGCGGCCGGAATGGGCCGGCTGCCCCAAAGGTTCTGAAGATTTTGGAGTTGGACGATGGCCAACAAGTCGCTTTTCTCAAGCGCCCTCGCGCGCTTCCTGCCGCAGACCGACACGGTGAACGACGCCGGCGGTGCGGCCTATGCCTATGGCGGCGAAGCGAAGCTCGCGCAGCTTGCCGCAACGGGCACGTTGTCGGACGGCTTCTATTCGGGGGCTAGCGCCCAGCTTGCCGACGTTCTGGCGGCCGCACAGGCAGTCTCGCCCGATTTCGTCGCCAAGGCGGCGGTCCATGCTCGCAAGTCGGGTGCGATGAAGGATATGCCGGCGCTGCTCGCTGCCTATCTGACCGTCGCCGATCCCGATCTGGCGGTGCGTGTCTTCGGCCGCGTGATCGACAATGGCCGCATGCTGCGCAGCTTCGTGCAGATCATGCGCTCGGGCCAGGTCGGCCGTCGCTCGCTCGGTTCGCGTCCGAAGCGGCTTGTCCGGGAGTGGCTGGAAAAGGCCTCGATACCGCAGTTGATGGCCGCGGCAACGGGCAACGACCCCAGCCTCGCCGACATCGTCCGCATGGTCCACCCGGCGCCGGCTTCGGCCGAGCGGCGCGCCTTTTATGGCTGGCTGATCGGCAAGCCCTATGATGTCGCGGCGCTGCCGGCGGAAATCGCGGCGTTCGAAACCTGGAAACGCGATCCCAAGGGCGCGCTGCCTCCGGTGTCGTTTGAATGGCTGACCGCTTTTCCGCTGACCGCGGAGCAGTGGGCGGAGCTTTCCGGCCGTATGGGCTGGCAGGCGCTGCGCATGAACCTCAACACGTTGGCACGCAATGGCGCGTTCGACGTGAAGGGGGTGACCGACAAGGTTGCGGCGCGGCTGGCCGATGCCGATACGATCGCCCGGGTCCGCCCGGCACCGTATCAGCTGATGGTCGCGATGGGCCAAGTTGGAGAGGCGGTTCCGCTTCGCGTCCAGGCGGCGCTCGAAGAGGCGCTGGAGCTGTCGCTCGCGACGGTTCCGGTGCTGGCGGGCAACGTCGTGGTCTGTCCGGACGTCTCGGGCTCAATGAGCTGGGCGGCGACGGGATATCGCAAGGGCGCGACCTCGACGGTCCGCTGCATCGACATCGCGGCACTCGTCGCGGCGGCGGTGCTGCGCACCAATCGGTCGACGCGGGTGATGCCCTTCGATGTCGATGTGGTCGAGATGACGCTCGATCCCAAGGCGCGGGTCGCGGTCAACGCGGCGCGGCTGGCGGCGATCGGCGGCGGCGGCACGAACGTCTCGGCTCCGCTCGCCCGGCTGAATGCCGAACGGGCAGAGGTCGATACGGTGGTAATCGTGTCCGACAACGAAAGCTGGATCGATCCGACGCGCCACGGCGCCACGGCGACGATGAACGAGTGGAACAAGCTGAGGGCCCGCAACCCGGGCGCGAAGCTGATCTGCATCGACATCCAGCCCTATGGCTCCACGCAGGCGAAGGACCGGACGGACATCATGAATGTCGGTGGCTTCACCGACGCGGTCTTCGACGCAATGGCACGTTTCGTCGCCGGCGAAACGCGCGACTGGGTCCAGATCGTCAACGAAACGGAGGTATGAAAGAAAGCGTCACGGCGAATGCCGGAAGGACTACATCGACTGTTAATCGCCAGGTCGCGGGTTCGAATCCCGCCGGGTTCCCCTATGGACCCGTAGCTCAGTGGTAGAGCAGGAACGTCTTTCCAACCCCTTGTCGCCGTGACGTTTTTACAAAATTCGATAAAGGATCGCGGCGAATGCCGGCGGGACTACATCCTCCAACCAAAGAGGCCCGACGAGTAAAGCGCCCCGGCCTGCAAGGGACGGGGAGATGCGGGTTCGAATCCCGTCATAGGAGTGTAGCTTAAGGGCCGCGTCTCGTCCTTTCTCGTCGCCGCGACCCCGAACGACAACAAGCTGGCGAATGCCGGCGGGACTACATCGGTCAGGCCGAAAGGCCCGCGGTTCGACTCCGCGCCGGAGAAATCCGGAATGTCTCGCCAAAACTCGTCGCCGGCACCATGAAGATATTGAGAAGGAGGTCAGCGTTGACCCAGACGACTTACGAAGTGCTGAATGTCGAGGACGGACGCCCGGTCAAGATGTGGACCCGCGGCGTGCCGGTCGAGGACATGGCGCGCGCGCAGCTGGCCAAGGCGGCACAAATGCCGTTCGTGTTCAGGCATGTCGCCGCGATGCCCGACGTCCATGTCGGGATCGGCGCCACGGTCGGATCGGTAATTCCGACGAAGGGCGCGGTGATTCCGGCGGCTGTCGGCGTCGACATCGGCTGCGGCATGATGGCCGCGCGCACGACATTGATGGCGCACGATCTGCCCGACAATCTGGAGGGCATCCGCACCGCGATCGAGGCGGCGGTTCCGCACGGTCGGTCGGTCGGACGCGACAAGCGCGACCGCGGCTCGTGGGGAGACCCGCCGGCCGCGATCGTCGACGCCTGGGCGACGCTGGCCGAGCGCTTCGGACGCATCGTCGCCAAGCATCCGCGGCTGAAGAACACCAACAACCTTACACATCTGGGGACGCTCGGAACGGGCAACCATTTCATCGAGCTGTGCCTCGATCAGGATGCGCGGGTGTGGGTGATGCTGCATTCGGGGTCGCGCGGCGTCGGCAATGCGATCGGCACCTACTTCATCGAACTGGCGAAGAAGGACATGCGCAAGTGGTTCATCAACCTGCCCGACGAAGACCTCGCCTACTTCCCGGAAGGAACCGACCATTTCGACGATTATGTCGAGGCGGTCGGCTGGGCGCAGGACTTTGCCGCGCTGAACCGGCGCATGATGATGGCGAACGTCGTCGCCGCGCTCCGACTCCGGATCGCCAAGCCCTTCGAGGCCGAAGCCGAAGCGGTGAACTGCCATCACAATTATGTGACGCGCGAGAACCATTTCGGCGAGAATGTGCTCGTCACCCGGAAGGGTGCGGTGCGCGCGGCGAAAGGCACGATGGGGATCATCCCGGGTTCGATGGGCGCGAAATCGTTCATCGTGCGCGGCCTCGGCAACGCCGAATCCTTCGATAGCTGCAGCCATGGCGCGGGTCGTGTCATGAGCCGTACCGCAGCGAAGAAGCTCGTCACGCTCGACGAGCATATCGCCGACACGGCGGGCGTCGAATGCCGCAAGGACGAAGGCGTCATCGACGAGACGCCCAAGGCCTACAAGCCGATCGAGGCGGTGATGGCGGCGCAGGCCGACCTCGTCGAGATCGTCCATACGCTGAAGCAGGTGGTGTGCGTGAAGGGGTGATCCCCTTCACGCTATCCCTCAATGGAGTGCGCTGTGAAACTTCCTTGCACTTGTCGCCGGTGTCTCACGATATCCGGGGAAGCCGAACGGGAGATTTGCCCAGTCTGCTTCCGGGAAGATGACGGGCGGAACGAATCTGACGCAGACGAGGCGCGTTGCGGGCCAAACCACGGAATTGGTTTGGCACAAGCCCGCCGAAACCTCTAGGCGCTCGGCGTCTGCTGTCCTGAAATGCCGAAAATGTCCGGCCGCCACTGCCGGATGAAATACCGGATTGAGAAAATGATCATCATCGACGGTTCTGAAGGCGAAGGCGGCGGACAGGTGCTGCGCTATGCATGCGCGCTCTCGCTCCTCACCGGCGAACCCTTCACGATCGAGAATATTCGCGGCGGGCGCGAAAAGCCGGGACTCATGCGTCAGCATGTGACCGCAATCGAAGCCGCATGCGTAATCGGTAATGCGGAATGCTCCGGGCTTGCCGTGGGTTCGACCAGCATCAGCTTTCGGCCGGGCGCCGTCATGCCCGGTGACTATCATTTTGCCGTCGGCACGGCGGGCAGCACGGGCCTCGTTCTGCAGACGGTGATGGTGCCGCTGATGCTCGCCAATGCGCCCTCGCGTCTCGCGATCGAGGGCGGCACCCATGCCTTGGCGGCGCCTCCGTTCGATTTTATCGAGCGGACACTCCTCCCTGTTATCAACCGCATGGGTCCGACCATCACGGCCAAGCTGGTTCGGCACGGCTTCTTTCCGCGTGGAGGCGGCTGCATCGAAATAGATATCGAGCCCGCACCGCTGCGCGCGATCGAATGCACCGAGCGCGGAGGAACCGGACCGGTGCAAGCCACGGCGATTATCGCCGGCATCCCCTTTGACGTCGCGGATCGTGAGCTCAAGGCAGCGCAGAAGATACTCGTAGAATGGCCCGGGGAGGCCTTTGTGACGCGACAACTCCCTGCCGATCAGGGGCCGGGTAACGCGCTCCTGCTCGAGGCCAGCTTTGAACATGTGACTGAGCTGATGTCTGGATTTGGCAAGCTCGGTGTTCCCGCCGAACGTCTTGCGAAGACGGCGGCGAAACGCATGGCTGGCTATCTCGCGTCAGGCGCCTTCGCTGGCCCATATCTTCAGGACCAGCTCTTGTTGCCGATGGCCTTGGCCCGTGGCGGCGCATTCACGGCGGTGAAGATCAGTGAGCACACGCGAACTGCTGCCCGCCTGATCGAACGCTTCCTTGACGCCGGTCTCAGGATAACCGAACGCGAGGGAGGCGCCAACCTGGTGGAGATCGCCCGCTAGAGAGATCTCCATTCCGTGAGGCCGCTCGCTAGCCAAGCGGGTTCAGGTCTGAATCGGTTTGCGTTCAGTGAGCCGCTTCATGGGAAATAGAATCGCGCCTTTTGGTCGCTAACCGTCAGTCTGCTTTGGCAAAGAATGGACGCCGAGCTTCGCGACCGGTCGTGGATATCCGGGGCGCCAATCCCCTTACGCTCATCCTATTCAGCTCGGAAATTCAGCATGAGGAGCTGGATTCGAGATCAGCCGGCGCCGTCGCCAAGCTGTTGAGCGAAGGCTTGGCCAACAAAGGAGGCGTCGGCAGGTTATCATCCCCGCATTCAGTGGCCGTTTCCTGAGTGTTTCGCGGACTCTGCAAGAGTTTTCTGTAAAGGATCGATGGCCGCGGCGGCCCCTGCCGCGCAGCCATCGAGTATCGAAACTTACTGCTGCGGCGCTTCGCCAGCCGGCGCGGCAGCATCGGTCGGTGCCGGCTGCTGTGCTGCTTGATCATCGGCGGCCGGGCTCTGGTCTGCAGCGGTCGGAGCAGAGGTGGTCGCTGGAGCCGGCGGCTGCGAACCCGTGTCGGAAGCAGCGGGCGCCTCGGCCGGAGTTTCGGGAGTGGCGGTCTGCTCTTGGGCCGGAGCCTCTTGCTGGGTCTGGGGCGCTTGAGCCGGCGCGTCCTGAGCCTGTGCCGGGGAGATCAGGCCGATCGCGGCCAAGCCGACAAGGGTTAGTCCAAGATTGCGACGCATATGGTTTACTCCTGAATTTCAGAGACGGGAAGCGTGTCTCCGGCGGTAGGTCGGGGTGCGAAAAGCGTCGTCGTCATCCGGACGCGAACGGACGCTTCCCGCCCGGCGGGAGCTATGTTTGCTTTGGAACAGCGCCAATCCGCCCTGCGTCCAGCATCATCACCGGACGACGAACGTCACATCTACGAGCGGAATCCGGCAAGTTCAGTCGGAGCGCGACCGACGCGACCGATCCTTCTCATCGGTCCGGATGCGATCGAGGAAGGTCCGCAGACCGCCGCTGTAGGTCCGCCCGACGGGTGCTTCGTCGCCATTGACGAGCGTCGCGGTGACCGCGCCGGTCGCCTTTCGCTGGACCCGGACGATCGCACTCCTCCGGCAGATAGCCGAACGATGAATGCGGATGAAATGTTGGGAATTCAGGAGGCCTTCCAATTCGTACAGCGTCGCCCGCGCCATGCCGCCGCCGTTTCTCGTGTGAATCCGGACATAGTCCCCCTGTGCTTCGATCCAGACGATGTCGTCGATCGCCACGCGATCGAACGCCTGATGGCGATGCACCCAGAGGCTGTCCTCACCAGCGGCATCCAATGCCGGCATCGCTTGCATATCGCTACGCCGGGCGAAGCTCTCCTCCTCACGGCCAAGCCAGTACAGCGCTCGGCGGATCGCGCCGCGCAGCCGATCGTGCGAGACGGGTTTCAGCAAATAGTCGACCGCCTCGACCTCAAACGCCTTGGCGGCGTATCCGGCGTGAGCCGTCACAAAGACGATCGCAGGTCGGTCCGCATCCGGAAGCTGTTCGAGAAGATTGAAGCCGTCGAGACCGGGCATGGTGACATCGAGCAACACAAGATCGGGCTTCAATTCGCCGATCAATGCCAGCGCCCGACGGGCGCTGGTGGTCGACCCGATAACCTGAATGTCCTCGATGCCCCGCAGCGAAGTGGCCAGGCGGCGCAGCGCCAAGGGTTCGTCGTCGACGATTAGGGTGCGCAAGGCTCTCATAGCGGTGTCGAAAGCGGGAGGCTGATGGTCGCGCGATAGCCGCCTTCGGTGCGGGGCCCCGCCGCCAAGCTGCCACTATTACCGAAATGAGCTTCAAGCCGGCTCCTGACGTTGGCGAGGCCGAGCCCGCTTCCCCCTTCCGGCGCCTCTGTCAGTACACCGTCATCCTCCACCGTCAGGCGCAATTGCCGGCCCTGTTGCTCGGCCACGATCCTGATCGTGGTCATCGCCTCGGATTGGCCGACGCCATAGCGCACGGCATTTTCGACCAAGGGCTGCAATATCAGCGAGGGCACCATCGCCGGGCAAAGCGCGTCGGGAACCTCAATCACCACACGCATCCGGTTACTGAAGCGTGCCTCTTCGATCGTCAGATAGAGCCGCAGCATCTTTATCTCTTCGCCCAGGCGGATCATGCCACCCGCTTCGTCCGCCGGCGCGGCGCGGATGAATGTCGACAGATTGAGCAGCATGGCCTCGGCCTGCCGGGTGCGGCGTTCCAGAACCAGCGCGGAGATGGAATTCAGGGTGTTGAACAGGAAGTGGGGATTGATCTGATATTGAAGCGCCGCGGCCTTCGACTTCTGGGCCAGTTCCTGCAGGACGTGCGAGCACCTCAGCTGATCCTCGGCTTCCCAATGATAGACAAGTGCCAGATGGGTACCCGTCCACGCCAGCGTATAGCCGAACCAGATCACAATCCAGTGTACCGCTTCCGATGCCGTGATCCCCGCGATATTGGGAAGCGGCGCGATCACCCTGTTCAGCGTCAGGCTGAAAAGGGCTATCAGGATCGACATCGCGAACGCACCGAGCAGTCCGCAGATTACGCGCATCGAAAAGGACAGGGTCCGCAGCCTGTCCAGGATGTAGGCCATGATCAGACAAAGCGCGGTTCCGAACAACGCGGCGGCGAGCCGGCGCGGGGCGAGAACGTCGAATGACCATGGGGTCATGAACGAAGCCCTGATAGCCAACATGAAAAAAGCGAAGAACCAGAATGCGCCAATCAGGATGAGGGCCGAACGGCGTCGGGAGCGTTTCACCTCCTGACCGGCCCAAAGAGCGGTCGGAACGTCGAGATCATTTGAGAGCTTCAAAGCGGTCGCTAGCTAAAGCAGTCTATCGCCCAAGCCAACGGGGCCGTAAGAGCAGCCGGCGCATGCTGCGTGACGTTCGCCGCACCGACGCGATGTCTGGCGACGATTCAGCCCGCAGCCGAAAGCGGAATGGCAGCTTTCGGCCAGACCGCTTTTCGACGGGAGAATGCAAAACCGGACATCCGATCGATACTGCGACGGACCGCCATTATCGCTCGCGATTGCGCAAGCCGGTCGTCGTGATAGACTGCATTTTGTGAACCACTACACCGCCGCTTTCGCCACTCTGGCCGCCGCGCTCGCTTCGCCCGGCACCGCCGAGCCTGTTCGTGTTACCACTCACGTCGAAGCCGACAGATCGCAAACGATGGTCCACGAAGCCATCGTGGATGGCGCGATCGCCGATGTCTGGACGGCGATTTCGACACCCGAAGGCTGGATGTCCTGGGCGGTGCCGCGGGCGTGGATATCCCCCGTCGATGCCGATGTGCTGGAGACAAGCTACGACAGTACAGAGCGACCGGGCGATCCAGGCACGATCCAGCAGCGATTTATCGCGCGGATACCTAGTCGATTGCTGGTATTTCGCACGATCAAGGCTCCCGAAGGGTTTCCGCACTGGGAAACCTACCGCCGAGTGACGAGCGTATTCGAGCTGGAGCCGGCAGGACGCCAGACGCGCGTGCGGCTGACGTCGCTCGGTTATCCCGATACCGACGCCGGAAACGCGCTTGTTGGCTTCTTCGGGAATGGCAATGCCAAGACCTTGGAGAACCTGCAGCGCCGTTTCCTGACCGGCCCGGTCGACTGGAACAAGCCCTGAACTCGCAGGGGCGGGCGGCCGACCATCTTTTCGTCCATGTCCTCGACACGGTGATCGGAAGCACGGATCGACGCTTGACGCGCGGTGAACTCATCCAGCGCCTCATAACTCTACATATATGGCTTGACTCATAATTCTACATATGTGACTTTCTGCATATGACCCGATCCCGACGCCCGTCGAAGCAGATGCTTCTCCTTCTGAACGCCCTGTCGGTGCGCACCCCGCAGTGGCGGCACGGCTATGAGTTAATGAAGGAGACCGGCCTTCAATCGGGGACGCTCTATCCGCTGCTGATGCGCATGTCCGAGCAAGCGTTGGTCGAGGCCGAATGGCGTGAGCCGGAGCGGCCGGGTCGTCCACCGCGCCACGCCTATCGCCTGACGGCGGCCGGCGTGGCTCTCGCCGGGGAAGTTGCCCAGCGGGCAGGCGGGATTGCCCAGGAGTTTGCACGCGCATGAAAACGTCGATCGCCCGAGCCATGGTTACGCTGGCAAGCGCATGCATGGAGGAAAAGCACAGCGAATGGGGGCTCGCTATGCAGGCCGAGCTTGAAGAGGCGATCGCGGCCGGCAAACCGCTGCGCTTCGCAGTCGGTTGCCTTGCCGCGTCGTTGCGCCGGATGCCGGTGCATAATGAAGGGCGCTTCAGCTTGACGGCGCACGCCTTCGCGCTCGGATTGCTGATCCCCGTCGCCGCGCTCCAGACCGGCCTCGCGTTATTCGGCTTTCCCCACTCGCTGGCGCGCGGCAGCGCGCTGACATCGGGTCAGAACGCCCTTCTGGGCGGCATGTATCATGCCACAATCCCGTTGCTGGTGGCGCTTATGCTGGTGCTCGCGATCGGGCATCTGGGAATGGCGTGGTTGCTGCTGAATCGCGACTGGCAGCGCGTCGTCAAAGCGGGTGCGCTGACGCTGTCGACCATGATAGCGATCGTGACATTCATGTCGGTGCTGAACCTCGAGGTCGGCCTAGCCCTCCTGCAATGCGCCATCCTCATGGTTGAACTTGCGGTGCTTGGAGGGCTGGCATCGTGGCACGCGGATTTGCTGCAACCCCGCGAGGCGGACCTCGCGGCCGGATAGATGGGCATGACCGACGAACCGGACCGCCGCAGACCCATGCCGGCGAATAGAGAGACGCGCCTGTAACCCGAGACAATGATGACCGTCGCCGGTCGAGACGAGGGAACGAACCGATGAGAGAAAAGAACCACCGGCTCGGGTTGCTTGGCTCGGTCATAGCCGCGCTGTCGGCCATTACCGCCGCGGCTCAGCCGGGCAGCTGCCCCGCCCCGTCCGAGGCTGTGGGTGGGCCGAGCAACGCGCATACCCGTTATGCCGAGGCCAATCTGCAGCCCGCCGTCATCGAACCGGGCGCAAGGCCGTTCAGCCTGGCCGAGCGCATGCGCCAATATGATGTCCCCGGGCTCAGCGTCGCCGTCATTCACAATGGCAGGCTCGACTGGGCGCGCGGGTGGGGCTTTCGCGACATTGCGAGCTGCGCACCGGTCACACCGGACACCGCCTTCCAGGCCGCATCGATCAGCAAGGTCGTAACAGCGATGGTCGCGCTGCGACTGGTCGAGCAGGGCAGGATCGGGCTCGACCGGGACATCAACGAAGCACTTCGTTCGTGGCAGTTGCCGAAGGATCCGAAGCTGGCGCCGGGCGGTGTCACGCTTCGCCAGTTGCTGAGCCATACGGCGGGGCTCGGCGTTCATGGTTTCGATCGCGGCTACCCGCCCGATGCGCCGCTTCCCACGACCGTCCAGATACTCGATGGTCTGCCGCCCGCCGACAGCCAGCCGGTTCGCAGCATATTGCCCGCAGGCGCGCAGTTCCAATATTCGGGCGGCGGTTACATGGTGACGCAACTCGCGCTTTCCGACGTCAGCAGAATGGCCTTTGCCGACCTTGCCGAGCGTGAGGTGCTGGGCCCGCTCGGCATGACGCGCAGCGCCTTTGCCATGCCGCCATCAGCGGCGATCCGCGCCGACATGGCGTTCGGCTCCGCTTATGGCGCACCGATTCCGGGCAATTATGTCGTCGTCCCCCAACTCGCGGCGGGAGGGCTGTGGGCCAGTGCGGGCGACCTCGCGCGCCTGCTGATCGACCTTCAGGCGTCGGGCGCGGGCGAGAAGGGTCACCGGCTGTCGCCCGCCATGGCGCGCGCAATGATGACGCCCGTCAGGGACAATTGGGGGCTCGGACTTGCCCTTTACAGGGACGGCGTCCCGCGCTTCGGCCACGATGGCGTGAACCCGGGTTTCGAATCCTTCATGGCCGCCTATCTCGACAAGGGCGACGGTATCGTCGTCCTGACCAATGGCGGCGACGGCCGGCGACTGATCAATGAAGTCGTTCGCGCCGTTGCGGCCGATTATGGCTGGCCGGACATCGCGGCACCGGCGACGGAGGAAAAGAGCTTGTCGGTCGCAGAGCTTTCCAGAGCCGCCGGACGCTTCGAGGGGAGCGGGCTTAACATCGACATCGAAGCGCGCCCGGAGGGACTGTTCGCAAGGTTCGTTGGTGCCCCAGCCGCCGCAGCCGAACGCCTGACCGCATTTTCGCCCACGCGCTTTCGATCCGAATCATTGGGCATCACGATCGGGTTCGCACCGGACTTTTCGAGCTTCACCTTCGTCGATGGCGGCCCGCCAATGAAGGTGGTGCGCACGAAGCCAGCGCCGCCGGTGAACGAAGGCAACTGAAATGCTCGGCCCCCTTCACCTCCAATGTTCACCCTAATCCTTCACAACCGGTCGCCTGCGGCCCGTCAGCTTCGAAGCGCAGACGACGGAAAGCGGACGTTTATCAGGTAGGGGCTTCGACGAGAGCGCGTGGATATCGAGGATAAGACACTCGCCCCTCCCCTCCGCTATGCAATGCCGAAAAAGATATCCCCTTATTTCACAACTGGCGTCTCGATCGGCGACCATCCCTTCCGGCTCGCGGCAACCGTCTCGACCGCTTTCAGCACCCGCAAGATGTTGCCGCTGACGATCTTCTCCAGTTCGGGCTGAGTGTAACCACGCCGCGCAATTTCGGCGAACAGCGCCGGATAGCCCGACACATCCTCAATCCCGACCGGACCCGAAGGCATGCCGTCATAATCGCCGCCAAGCCCGATATGGTCGATGCCGATTGCCTTGCGGATATGATCGATATGATCGGCAACCTTGCCCACCTGTGCCCTGGGGTCGGGGTTCGCCGCTTTCGCCGCCGACCTCCCTGCGGCCGGACGGCCCGGCTATGCCCCGCGCCTGCCGCGCCCCGGCAGGTGGCTGAGTACGCTCCGCATTGCGAGACTGGAGTGGATGCGGGCCACGCCGGGCAGGCGCGAGAGGATATTCTTGTGAATCCCTTCATAAGCAGCAGCACTGGCCGCTGATGCCCGGAGCAGATAATCGGCGTCGCCGGTCATCAGGAAACATTCCTCGATCTCGGGATGCTGGCGCACGGCCTCCTCGAACCGGTTGAGATAGGCCTCGGTCTGTCGCTCAAGTGTGATGCGAACGATCGCGATAACACCCCCCTCCTCCGGCGCGGCGACGATGGCCGTATAACCGCGGATAATCCCGCTTGCCTCGAGATTGCCCACGCGCCGCAGGCATGCAGAGGGAGACAAGCCCACCTCGGCCGCCAGTTGGCTATTCGGCATGCGGGCGTTGAGGCGCAACAGCCTCACAATATTCCGGTCGATCGAGTCCATTGCGCAATATCATTCTGTTCGTTCGCTGATTATTGCATATATCATCGACATTCGCCCAAATAAACCACAGCTCGCCTGAACATTCGAATGATGTTCACCTAAAAGCGACGGGAACCGGATTCACCGGCAGGGATCGAGGATATGGTTGTCGGGGGCATAAACGGGGGCCGGCTGAACATCGACCTGGGCGCGATCGCGGCGAACTATCGGCTGATCGCCGCGCGTGTCGCTCCCGCCGAGGTCGGCGCGGTCGTCAAGGCCGACGCTTACGGGCTCGGCGCGGCCGAGGTCGCACAGGCACTGCGCCGCGCGGGGTGCCGGCTCTTCTTCGTAGCCCATCTGGGCGAAGCGCTGGCGCTGCGTCCCGCCCTGCCCGCCGATATCAGCCTGGTCGTGCTCAACGGCCTGCCACCCGGCGCCGAGGCGCTGTGCGCCGAGGCCGGTATCACTCCTGTCCTCAATTCCTCCGAGCAGGCCTCTCGCTGGGCGGAAGCCGCGCAGGAGAGCGGCAAGCGGTTACCCGCCGCGCTCCAGCTCGACAGCGGTATGGGACGGCTCGGGATAGCGACCGGGGATCTGGCGTCGCTCGCCGCCGACGCCCGGTTCCGGTCGGCGGTCGATCTTGTGATGATCATGAGCCATCTCGCCTGCGCGGACACGCCCGGGCACTCCGCCAATGCCGCGCAGCTCGCCTGCTTCCAAACCGCAGCCGCGCTGTTTCCCGGCGTACGGCGCGCGCTCGCCAATTCGGGGGGAGCCTTCCTGCCCGCCGATTTTCACGCCGATATCGTCCGGGCCGGCGTCGCGCTCTACGGCGGCGCCCCGAACCGGACCAGCCCCAATCCGATGCAGCCAGTCGTCGAACTTGAAGCCCGCGTCATCCAGATCCGGACGATCGCGGCAGGTGGCGCGGTCGGCTATGGACACAGTCATTATTGCGAACGCGAAAGCCGCATCGCCACGATCGGAGTCGGCTATGCCGACGGATTGCCGCGTTCGCTCGGGAATCGCGGGGCGGCATGGCACGCCGGTGAGCGGTTGCCAATCGTCGGACGCGTATCGATGGACAGCATCACCATCGACGTCACCGCCCTCGCTCCCGGACGCATCGAGGCCGGGGACTGGGTCGAACTGATCGGCCCGCATCAGTCCATCGACGCCATCGCCGACGATGCAGGCACTATTTCCTATGAGATGCTGACCAGCCTCGGCGCGCGATATGATCGCACTTATGGGCCAGCCACGGCATACCACAGGGAGAAAGCAGCATGAAAGTCGCGGTCCTTGGCAGCGGCGTTATCGGCGTGACGTCGGCCTGGTATCTCGCCGAGGCGGGGCACGACGTCGTCGTGATCGACCGGCAGCCCGGCCCGGCGCTCGAGACGAGCTTCGCCAATGCCGGCGAAATCTCGCCGGGCTATGCCTCGCCATGGGCTGCCCCCGGCATCCCGCAAAAGGCGATCCGGTGGCTGATGATGCAGCACGCGCCGCTGATCCTCCAGCCTGCGATCGATCGCGAAATGCTCGGCTGGCTGTTCGCCATGCTGCGCAACTGCACGAGCGCCCGCTATGCGGTGAACAAGGCGCGGATGGTGCGTCTCGCCGAATATAGCCGCAACCGGCTCATCGCGCTGCGTGCCGACACCGGCATCGCCTATGACGAACGGATGCAGGGAACGCTGCAACTGTTCCGGACGCAGAAGCAGCTCGACGGGACCGCCAAGGACATCACCGTTCTCCGGGCCGGCGGCGTCCCGTTCGAACTGCTCGATCGCGAAGGGTGTATCGCGGCCGAGCCCGGCCTCGCTGCGGCGCGCGAGAAGATCGTCGGCGGCCTCCGTCTTCCCGGCGACGAGACGGGCGACTGCTTCAAATTCACCGGCGCGCTGGCAACGATGGCGGCAGAGCGCGGTGTCCGGTTCCATTATGGCGAGGCGATCCGGTCGCTGGTCGTCGAGGGCGGACGTGTCGCGGGGATCCAGACCGACAGCGGCCGGATCACCGCCGACCGCTATGTCCTGGCGCTCGGCAGCCATTCGGCGGCGATGCTGGGGCCGCTGGGCCTCAGGCTCCCCGTCTATCCGGTGAAGGGCTATTCGATCACCGTGCCGATCGTCGACGCGGCGCGCGCGCCCGAATCGACGCTGATGGACGAAAGCTACAAGATCGCGATCACACGGCTCGGCGATCGCATCCGCGTCGGCGGGATGGCGGAGATCTCGGGTTACAACAATGCGCTCCCCGAACGCCGCAGGGCTACGCTCGTCCATTCGCTCACCGACCTGTTTCCGGGCGCCGGCGACATCGAAGTCGCCAGCTATTGGTCGGGACTGCGGCCGATGACACCCGACGGTACGCCCGTCATCGGGGCGACTCCCTATGACAATCTCTTCCTCAATACCGGGCATGGAACGCTCGGCTGGACCATGGCGTGCGGGTCGGGGCGGCTGATCGCCGATCTCGTCAGCGGGCGCCCGACCGATATCGAAGCTGCGGATCTGTCGAT
Source organism: Sphingopyxis sp. (assembly GCF_016463645.1). Classification (GTDB taxonomy): domain Bacteria; phylum Pseudomonadota; class Alphaproteobacteria; order Sphingomonadales; family Sphingomonadaceae; genus Sphingopyxis. Next base: position 44,696 of record NZ_JAEMQX010000020.1, read on the forward strand.
CGCACGTTACAGCGCCCCCTAGTTCCCTCATTCCACCCAGACGAAAGGAAAAGACATGACCATCACCCGTATCCAGGCCGGCGCGCGCATGAGCCAGGCCGTCGTCCACGGCGACACCGTCTATCTCGCGGGCCAGGTCGGCGCCCCCGGCGAAAGCGTCACGAACCAGACGCAGGCGATCCTCGGCCAGATCGAGACGCTGCTGGCCGAAGCCGGCTCGGAAAAGGCGAAGATCCTGTCGGCGACGATCTGGCTCGCGGACATGGCGGACTTCGCCGAAATGAACGCGGTCTGGGACAAATGGGTCGACGGAAAGGATGCCCCCGCCCGCGCGACCGGCGAAGCCAGGCTCGCGACGCCCGACTACAAGGTCGAAATCATCGTCATCGCAGCGCGTTGATCGGAACAGGTAGCGGAGACAGGCAGAAGCCGGTCTCCGCGAATGATATTCATCGAGCGACGATTACAGCCGGGGCTTCACGCCGCCACCTGCGAATATCGGGACTTCGTCAAGGCCGGTGTGATCGACCCCCGCGGAGATCGTGCGTACCGCTCTTCAGGACGCAGCGTCGGTCGCCTAGCTCCTGATCATCACCGAGGCGCTTGCGGCCGAACTGCCAGAGGCCGAGAATAGCGTGCCGGTGCCGGCGATGGACTCCCAATACGGGAGGGGAAGCTGGGCAACTCGCGCCCGGCTTCCCTATTGGCCGGTGCACGAACCGCTCCGCGGATTGGTGCTAGCCTCGACGTAAAGCGGCC
>NZ_JAEMQX010000218.1 GCF_016463645.1 Sphingopyxis sp.
CCCCGACGCCCCGCGTCTCCGCCCCGCCGCCGCCTCAGCCGCCATATCGCGATCATGACGATCGCTATTACGGCCGCGACGACCGCCACCACGGCAAGTCGCACAAGAAGAAGTATAAAAGCTTCCTCAGCGACCTCTTCGACTGACCGGCCGCGCGACCCGTCAGGGCTTCAGGCCGAAGCGCGCATAGTCGCGCTCGGTCGACGGCGACAGCTGCCGCGCGACCGCGAGATCGGCGGCGGCGTCTTCCGTCTTCCCCATCCTTTTCCGGACGATGGCACGGAGGAAACGTGTCTCTCCCATGCCGGGATCCTGAAGCAGCGCGGCGTCGAGGTCGCGGAGCGCATCCTCGTCACGCCCGAGCCGCATCCAGACGAGCGCGCGGCTGTCGAGAATGCCTGCGGTGCTGTCGCTGAGCTCCATCGCCGACGTGCAGTCCTTGAGCGCGGTGTCGACCTGGACATTGCGCGTCGCCTTGATCCAGCAGCGGGCATTGAGCAGATAGGGCGAGCCCGGCTTCGCCGCGATCAATTCGTCGAGTTCGGAAAGCGCCGCCGCGCTATCGCCGAATTCGCCGACCATCACCGCCTTGGAGGCCCGAAAATCGTCGCGCGTCTTGCCCCCGAGCGCGATACGCTCGTCGAACAGGCCGGCCGCTTTCGCCACGTCCCCCCGCTCGGCCGTCAGCATCGCCAACGCGAATATCGCATCGGGCGACGACGGGTCGAGTTTTCGCGCGGCCTCTGCGTCGGCGAGCGCACCCGCCAGATCGCCGAGCTGCTTGCGCGCGGCCGACCGTTGCAGATAGGCCGACAGCGACGGCAGGATCGCGATCTGCCGCGTCAGCGCCTCGTTCGCTCCCTTGTAATCGCCGATGCCGCGCCGAAACGATACGCTGCTCTCCAGCGGCGTCACATTCTTCTCGTCCGCCGTCGCCGCCGCCTTGGTGAAGATGCTGTTGATGGCGTCGAGCTGCGAGGCAGAACCCGCGCCGCGCAGTTCCCAGCGGCGGCGCGCATTCTCCGGCGCGATCATGCGCGGCGAGCGTGCGATCAGGGTTGCGACGCTGTCGCGATCTGCCGGAACCTGCGCTGCGGGAATTTCGATGCCCGAGGTGCCGAGCGTCTCCTCGACAGTGATGATCCCGTCGGCCATCTGCATCGACCGCCTGACTTCGAAGCCCGCGACGCGCGTATCGATCGCCTGATCGCCCTCGATGACATAGCCTTTTCCGCCGTCGGGCAACCGGATCCGCATCCGGTAACGCGCGAGGTCCGGCGCCGAGGTCGCAACCGGAATCGTGGTCCAGGCCGGTCGCGCGCGGTCGGGCTGGAACGAGATGAACTGCGGAACGCGCGACAGCCAGCGCTCGGTGCGGCGATCTTCCATTTTCCACCCGGTCGTGAACAGGCCGCGTCCCTTGATCGTCACGCTGCCATCGGCCGGATCGGGCGTGGATTCGAGCGTTTCATATTGCGCCTGGCCAACGTAATATTGCAGGAACCGCTCGGTCAGCTCGCGCTGCTCCTTGGGCCGGAGCTGCGAGGTGGCGAGCGTCATCATGCTCGCGAGCGGCCCGCGCACGACCATGTTCAGCGCGATAACCGACGGCAGGTCGACGCTGGTGCTTTCGTCCGCTTCCATCGACAGGTCGATGAACGGGCGCGCGGGCGGGCGCAGTTCGACCGGCATCAGGGTGGCGCCTTCCGCCCGGACAGGCAGGACATGGCCCAGCATCGGCGTATCGCGAATGTCGCCGAGCCGCGTTCCGAGCCCGGTGCCGTCGAGCCACAGCGACTCGCCGTTCACGCTCGCCCGCACGAGAACGTGATTGAAGGCGAGCGCGCTCGGCACGCGCTGCGCCACCATGTCGCCCAGCATGGCGTGCGCGAGGACCGGCTCCGCTTCGACGCCCAGCTTGTGCAGCAGGGCAAGCAGCAACAACGTCTTGGCCTTGCAATCGCCATAGCGGACCTCCCACGTCCGGTTCGGCGATTGGGGAATATAATTGCCGCCGTCCATTCCGACCGCGAGATAACGGATCCGGTCCTGAACGAGTTGCAGCGCCATCGCGGCCCGCGCGAGCGGATCCTGCGTTGCGGCCGCGATCGTTGCCACTTCGGTGGCCAGCGGGCTGCCGTCGGCGATCGTTCCCCCGGTCGCGTAAAGCGGTGCCATGACCTTCGACACGTCCGCCCAGTCGGCAAAGGTCGACGCCTCGATCAGCGGGGGCCGCTGGAACCGGATCGGCGCGTCTTCGGGAATTTCGGGCGGCTTCGGTAGCGGCATGGCGATCGGCAGTTCGAGGAATTCGCCCGCCCGCTGCGCTTTTGCGTCGGTCTCCGCCGCCAGCAATTTCCATTTCGTTGGCGCATCCTTCTGCCACGACAGCCGGTACGACGCCGCAGCCAGCCGAACCGGCTCGACCACGACGGGCATCACCGCCTGCGCGCGCCCGCCGAGCGCATCGTCCTTCACGGTGGTCGACATGCGAAGGCGCAGGATGTCGCCGACGCGCAGCCCTTCGACCGCCAGCGTCGCCGACAATATGCCCGTCAGTTCGCGCTGCTCCAGCGATTGTTCGCGCCGCAACACGGTGAACTTCTGTCCGCCCGCCAGCGCATCGACGACCTCGTTGCCGCGCACGATCGCCAGTTCGTGGATGATCAGGTCACCCTTGTCGGGTCCCCAGGCCAGCGTCACATTGCTGTTCTGCGAAAGCGCCTCGGGTGTATCGAGCTTCATCGCACTGTCGACATAGCTCCAGACGGTCGCACCCTCGATCCGCTGCTGCACGTCGTACAGGATCAGGCCGCCGTTCGCCCCCGGGGGCGCCGCCGTGTCGAGCTTTGCAACGGTCACCCACCCCGGCGCCGGCGCATAGACCGGCTGATCGCCCGCATATGCCACCCCGCCCGGCAGACCCAAAGCGGCCACCAGCGCGAACCTACGCCAAACGGTCATCCATACCCCCCGATTTCCCCGCGCCGCCACCCCGACGACACGGTCCCCAGCCTGCATGG
>NZ_JAEMQX010000111.1 GCF_016463645.1 Sphingopyxis sp.
GCGAACCGCGGCAAGATCAAGTGAGGCAAGTCGCCGGGCGTTGACCGGGGCAGGAGATCGTTCGATGCGTCTGATCGCGGGTCTTCTGGCGCTTGTTGCGGGATTCGCATCGTTTCCGTCGGCGGTTGCCGCATCGCAGTCCCTGCCATGGAGCGCGCCGGCGACGACGAAAGTCGTGACCGAGGAGCGCGGTTTCGAGAACGGCGATACGCGGCTGTCGGGGACGCTCCATATGCCGGCGCGCCGCGCGCCGGTGGCGGCGGTCGTCGTCGCGCACAGCGCGTCGTCGCCGCTGCGCTCGGCATCGCTCTACGACCATCTCAAGACCGCGCTGCCGGCGCTCGGTATTGCCGTCTTCGCTTATGACCGGCGCGGATCGGGCCAGTCGGGTACGAAGACGGCCGGAGGCGACTTCACTTTGCTCGCCGACGATGCGATCGCTGCGGTGCAGAGCCTGAAGGCCGATCCGCGTATCGATCCGAAGCGCGTCGGCATATGGGGATTGAGCCAGGGCGGCTGGATCGGACCGCTCGCCGCATCGCGCAGTCCCGACATCGCGTTCGTGATCGCCGTGTCGGCGCCCGTCGTCACGGCGGACGTGCAGATGCTCTTCTCCTCGACCAATCATCTCGTCGCCAACGGTCATTCGCGGGCCGAGATCGATCAGATGACCGCGACGCGCAAGGCGGTCGACGATTATATGCGCGGATCGGGCAGCCGCGAGGCGGCGCAGAAGATGATCGACGCCGCGAAGGCGCAGCCATGGTTCAAATATACCTACATGGGCGAAACCGTGCGCGACCGTGCGGTTTCGGGATGGCGCCGCGAGATCGAGAATGATCCGCTGAAGAATCTGTCGGCGGTCACGGTTCCGACGCTCGTTCTCTACGGCGCCGACGACGCGGTCGTGCCGGTCGCCATATCGCTCGATCGTCTGCAAGCCATCGCGGCGCAAATGCCGAATATGGAGGTGCACAGCATCGCCGGCGCCGACCATGCGATGGCGATGTCCGTCGATCGGACGATCTCGCTCGACCCGAAGCATGACGGGACCGAGCGGCCGGATTCGGAGGAATATCTCGCCCTTCTTGCGAGCTGGCTTGCGCGGCAAGGGCTCGTCGCAAACTGAATATTGCGACAGGCTAGGCACAGGCAAACGGGGCGATCGGCCGCTCGGTTGACATACTACCTACTAGAAGGTAGGTGTCCGATATGAGCAATATGCGTGGTACATCCGAAGCAATCCTCGCCTGCGCGCAATCGCTGATCGTGACTGGCGGGTATAATGGTTTCAGCTACGCCGACATTGCGGGGGTGGTCGGGATCCGCAAGGCGAGCATTCATCACCATTTTCCGGCCAAGGCCGACCTCGTTCGCACCCTCGTCGCGCGCTACCGCGAAGCGGCGCAGGCGGGGCTCGCAGCGATCGGGAGCCATCGCCCCGACCCCGTCGATCAGCTCCGTGCCTATACGGGCTACTGGCAATCCTGCATTGCCGACGGAAGCGCTCCGATCTGCATCTGCGCGCTGCTGGCCAGCGAGATACCCGTTCTTCCCGACCCCGTGGCGTCCGAGGTCCGGGCCCATTTTCGTGCCCTGTCCGCCTGGCTTGCTGCCGTGCTGGAGCGCGGCCGGGAAATGGGCCGGATCCGCCTCGCTGCGCCGCCACAGGCAGAAGCGGAGCTGTTCATGGCCACCGTGCACGGTGCCATGTTGTCGGCGCGGGCCTTTGGCGAGCCCGCGATGTTCGGCACGGCGCTTGCGCCCCTCCTCGGGCGACTGAGCACCGAAACCTGATCTCGCCGCAGGACGGTTCACACCATTTTGCCTACCAATCAGAAGGTAGACTTTGAAAAGGAAAAGCAATGTTCGGAATCTCGACGCTCGGCTGGGTGCATACGCTTGGCAGCCTCCCCGCCATTCCGCTGGCCGCCTATATGTTTCTGCGTCACGGGCGGATCGTGCCCCGGTCGCGAAGCGGCGCCGCCTATTTCATCTTCATGGTCATCGGCGCCGCGTCAGTGTTCCTGATCTCGCGCCAGCCGGTAAGCTATGCGATCGGCGGGATCACCCTCATACTGTTGTTCGCGGGCTATGGCCTCGATCGCCTGCCCGGGGCCCGGAGCGTCAAGCTGATCGCCGAAACCGTCTGTCTCAGCATCACCGCGTTTCTGCTGATGCTGCCGACCGTGACCGAGGTGCTGCGCCGCGTTCCCGACGGCCATCCGTTCGTGACCCGGCTGGACTCGCCGCTGTTGCTGGGAGCGCAAGGAACGCTTCTTGCCATTCTGGTCGTCGGCGTGGCTGCGCAGGTCATCCGGCTGCGGCGACGGGATCGCGAAGCCTGAGGCGGTGAAGGCCGGCCGTTACGGGCATTGCCGCGCCGCCCGCCGAAAGGATTTGATCGCCTGGGCTCCTAAGCAATTGCATATCGTGGCAGGAGGGCTTACCGGCACCGCATCGACCGTTTAGAGTCAGGACAGGGCTGATATGGCTGGCAATCAACCGGGCGCGCGTCCGCGCTCTCCGCATCTACAGGTGTATAAATGGACCCCCGCGATGGCGGTCTCGATCTTTCACCGCGTCAGCGGTGACGGTCTCGCGATCGTCGGCGGCCTCATGTTCCTCTGGTGGCTCGGCGCGCTTGCCGCGGGACCCGATGCCTATGCGGCGTTCGTCGCCTGCGTGTGGCACGACCCCAGCCCCGAGATTGGCACCTTCCACCAAGTCACCAATATCCTTGGCAAGGTTGTCGTGATCGGACTGACCTGGGCCTTCTTCCAGCATCTCTTCTCGGGCCTTCGCCACTTCGTGCTCGACACCGGTGCGGGGTACGAACTCAAGACCAACAAGCTCTGGTCGATCCTCATCTTCGTCGGTGCGATCGCCGCGACCGTGGCGGTCTGGCTCACTGTCTTTGCGGAGGCGCTCAATGGGTAACGGAACGCGTCTCGGCCGCGTGCGCGGGCTCGGCTCGTCGCACCATGGCTCGCACCACTGGATCCAGCAGCGCCTGACCGCGCTCGGCAACATCCTGCTCGTCACCTGGTTCGTCGTCTCGATGTTCCGCCTGCCGCTGACGGATCACGCCGCAGTGCTGCGCTGGGCATCGAACCCGAGCGTCGCCCTCGCGCTGATCCTGATGGTCGCCAGCGTCTTCTGGCACCTGCGGCTCGGGCTGCAGGTGATGATCGAGGACTATGTCCACGGCGAGGCGACCAGGATCCTGTCGCTCGTCCTTTTGAACTTCTACGCGATCGGTGGCGCCGCCTACGGGATTTTTGCCATCGTCCGCATCGCGCTTGCGCCCGCCGCCGGGCTTGCTCCGGGGGGCATGTAAGATGACCGACGCCTACAAGATCATCGACCATATCTATGACACCGTCGTCGTCGGCGCCGGCGGCTCGGGTCTGCGTGCGACGATGGGCAGCGCCGAAGCGGGCCTCAAGACCGCGTGCATCACCAAAGTGTTCCCGACGCGCAGCCACACCGTCGCGGCGCAGGGCGGCATCGCCGCCTCTCTCGGCAATAATTCGCCCGACCATTGGCAGTGGCACATGTACGACACCGTCAAGGGCTCCGACTGGCTCGGCGACCAGGATGCGATCGAATATATGGTGCGCGAAGCGCCGAACGCGGTCTACGAACTCGAACATGCCGGCGTGCCGTTCAGCCGCAACCAGGATGGCACCATCTACCAGCGTCCGTTCGGCGGTCACATGCAGAACATGGGCGAGGGTCCCCCGGTGCAGCGCACCTGCGCCGCAGCCGACCGCACCGGCCACGCGATGCTTCACGCGCTCTATCAGCAGTCGCTGAAATATGACGCGGACTTCTTCATCGAATATTTCGCCCTCGACCTGATCATGGAAGACGGCCCTGACGGCAAGGTCTGCCGTGGCGTGATCGCGCTGTGCATGGAGGATGGCAGCATCCACCGCTTCCGTTCGCAGGCTGTTGTCCTCGCGACCGGCGGTTACGGCCGCTGCTATTTCACCGCGACCTCGGCGCATACCTGCACCGGCGACGGCGGCGGCATGGTGCTGCGCGCCGGCCTGCCGCTGCAGGATATGGAATTCGTCCAGTTCCACCCGACCGGCATCTATGGCGCGGGCGTGCTCATCACCGAGGGTGCGCGCGGCGAGGGCGGGTACCTCACCAACAGCGAAGGCGAGCGTTTCATGGAACGCTATGCCCCGTCGGCGAAGGATCTCGCGTCGCGCGACGTGGTGTCGCGCTCGATGGCGCTCGAAATCCGCGAAGGCCGCGGCGTCGGCCCGCACAACGACCATATCTACCTGCACCTCGATCATATCGATCCCGCGGTGCTCGCCGAGCGCCTGCCCGGGATCACCGAGAGCGGCAAGATATTCGCGGGCGTCGACCTGACGCGTCAGCCGCTCCCCGTCGTGCCGACGGTCCATTACAATATGGGCGGCATCCCCTGTAACTATCACGGCGAAGTCGTGACCTTGGGCAAGGATGGCCCCGATACGGTCGTCCCCGGCCTGTTCGCGGTCGGCGAAGCCGCGTGCGTGTCGGTCCATGGCGCGAACCGTCTGGGTTCGAACAGCCTCATCGACCTCGTGGTGTTCGGCCGCGCGACCGGGCATCGCCTGAAGGAAATCCTGACCCCGGGCGCAGCGCAGCAGCCGCTGCCCAAGGACAGCGCCGACCTCGCGCTCGCGCGCCTCGACCATTTCCGTAATGCCGATGGCGGCTCGCCGACCGCGGCAATCCGGACCGAGATGCAGCGCGCGATGTCGCAGCATGCCGCCGTGTTCCGCACCGACGAGCTGATGGCGGAGGGCAAGGAAAAGCTCACCAAAACCTATCAGCGGATGAACGACGTCCATGTCACCGACCGCAGCCTGATCTGGAATACCGACCTGATCGAAACGCTCGAACTCGACAATCTGATCAGTCAGGCGACGGTGACGATGCATTCGGCATTCAACCGCAAGGAAAGCCGTGGCGCCCACGCGCACGAGGATTTCCCGAACCGCGACGATGCGAACTGGATGAAGCACACGATAGCGTGGTTCGACGGCTGGGGCGGCAAGGGCGGCGGTGTCCGCCTCGATTACCGCCCGGTCCACGAATATACGCTGTCGGACGACGTCGAATATATCAAGCCGAAGGCGCGGGTCTATTGATCCGCGCCGGGCAGGTGGCCGGGCCTAATCGCCGAACAGGCTGCGCACCGGGTTGATATCGGAAAAGGGCACATCGACGTCCTCGCCCATGATCCAGAGTTTCTGGCACGCGATGGCGAAGAACATCAGCGCGATCGTCCAGACAATGAAGGTCTTGCGGGCGATCCAGCGGCGCTCGGCCTCGGCCGCCTTGGCGCGCTCCTTGTAGTCGATCCCCAGCTCGCCCTCGAACTCGGCGACAAGCTGCGCGCGGCGGGTACGCGAAATGTTCGCGATACTCGCGTCTTCTTCTGCGCGTGCCGAACGGCGTTTTGCCATGATCCACCCTGGCCCAGCTAGTCCTGCTGCCACCGTAGCGAAAAGCCCCTGCCAAAGGGTTAACCCTCCGCTATCGGTTCGTCGCAATTCCGATCAGCTTGATGCGTGCCGTGGCGCCGCGAAGCAGCGTCAGATCGCGCGGTGGGCGGCGGAGCGCCGCGGCGAGCAGACGCAGCACCGCCTCGTTCGCCGCGCCGTCGGCAGGGGGCGAGGTGACGCGGATCTGGACGATATCATCGACGATGCGGACATCGTCGCGGCTCGCACCGGGCGTCACCCGCACCTCGATCCGCCCCGATGCGGCGAACGCGGACAGCGCCTCGGTCAGCGCGGGGTCGGGGCGATACTTCAGATGGTGATGACCAGCTTGCCGACCGCGGTCCGGTCGCCGAGCTTGGCGATCGCCTTGCCGCCGTCGGCGAGGCCGAAGCTTTCGGTGACGCGCGGCTTGATCTTGCCCTGTTCCCATAGCTGGAACAGGCGCGCGATATTGGCGCGGTTGCGCGCGGGTTCGCGCATCACGAAGGCGCCCCAGAAGACGCCGGCGACGTCGCAGCTCTTGAGCAGGGTGAGGTTGAGCGGCAGGCGCGGGATGCCCGCGGGGAAGCCGACGACGAGGTAGCGGCCCTCCCATGCGATCGAGCGCAGCGCGGGTTCCGCATAGTCGCCGCCGACCGCATCATAGATGACGTTCGCGCCATTCGGGCCGACGGCTTCCTTGAACTTGTTCGCAAGCTCCTTCGACTGGTCCTTGTCGAACGGCTGGCGGCCATAGACGACGACCTCGTCGGCGCCCGCCTGACGCGCGACGTCGGCCTTCTCCTCGCTCGATACACCCGCGACGACGCGTGCGCCAAACGCCTTGCCGAGTTCGACGGCGGCGATGCCGACACCGCCCGATGCGCCGAGGACGAGCAGGGTGTCGCCTTCCGAAATATGGCCGCGATCGACCAGCGCGTGGATGCTGGTGCCATAGGTCATCAGCAGGGAGGCACCTTCGGCGAAGCCGTGCGCTTCGGGCAGGTGATAGACATTATGCACCGAAACCGCGACGGCCTCGGACATTCCGCCATTGCCGCAGCCCGCGATCACCCGGTCGCCCACCCTGAACTCCGTGACACCTTCGCCGACTTCGGCAACCAGCCCCGCAACCTCGCCGCCGGGGGCGAAGGGGCGCTCGGGCCGGAACTGATATTTATCCTCGATGATCAGCACGTCGGGGAAGTTGACCGCGCAGGCCTTCACGTCGATCACGATCTGGCCCTTGCCCGCGGTCGGGCGCGGCAGTTCGCCGAGTGTCAGAGTTTCGGGGCCACCGGTTGCGGTCGACAAGAGAGCCTTCATCATCTTCTCCTCTATGGTGTTTTGTCAGCCTTATGCTGCGGGCCGCATCCACGGCCGGTCGGCGTCGAGCTGCTTTTCATAGGCGTCGATCGCGCTATCGCTCTTTTCGGTCAGGGAAATCTCGTCGAGTCCTTCGAGCAGACACATCTTGCGGAACGGATCGATCTCGAAGGTGAAGCGGTCCTGGAACTGCGTCGTCACCGTCTGATGCTCGAGGTCGACGAAAACCGGGTCGGTCGCCGCGACCTCCATCAGCCGGTCGATCGCCGTCTGCGGTAGGACGACGGGCAGAATGCCGTTCTTCACCGCATTGCCCGAGAAAATGTCCGAATAGCTCGGCGCGATCACGACGCGGATGCCGAGGTCGCCGAGCGCCCAGGCGGCATGCTCGCGGCTCGACCCGCAACCGAAATTGTCGCCCGCGATCAGGATCGGCGCGCCCTTGTATTCGGCGCTGTCGAAGAGGTTTTCGGGGTCCTTGCGGATCGCCTCGAACGCGCCGCGGCCCATGCCCTCGCGCGTCGTCGTCTTCAGCCAATGCGCGGGGATGATCACGTCGGTGTCGACATTCTTGAGCCCGAACGGGATCGCGCGGCCTTCGACCTTGTCGAGCGGGGTCATGCCATCAACTCCCGCACATCGGTGAGCTTGCCCGTCACAGCCGCCGCCGCCGCCATCGCGGGGCTGACGAGGTGCGTGCGCGCACCGGGACCTTGGCGGCCGACGAAATTGCGGTTGCTCGTCGAGGCACAGCGTTCGCCCGCGGGCACCTTGTCGGGGTTCATCGCAAGGCACGCCGAACAGCCGGGTTCGCGCCATTCGAGCCCCGCGTCGGTGAAGATGCGGTCGAGCCCTTCGGCTTCGGCCTGTGCCTTCACGAGCCCCGAGCCGGGGACGACGATCGCCCAGCGGACATTGTCGGCCTTGTGGCGACCCTTGATCACTGCCGCGGCGGCGCGCAGATCCTCGATGCGGCTGTTGGTGCAGCTGCCGATGAAGATATTCTCGATGGCCACGTCCTGCATTCGCGTCCCCGGCTCGAGCCCCATATAGGCGAGCGACTTGGCGGCGGCCGTCTGCTTCGACGGATCGGCAAAGCTGTCGGGCGCGGGGACGACGCCGGTGATCGGCACGACATCCTCGGGGCTGGTGCCCCAAGTTACGCTCGGCGCGATGTCGGCGGCGTCGATGATCACGACCTTGTCGTATGTCGCGCCGGGATCGGTCGCGAGGCTTTTCCAGTAAGCGATCGCGGCGTTCCAATCGGCGCCCTTCGGTGCATAGGGCCGCCCCTTGATATAATCGAACGTCGTCTCGTCGGGCGCGATCAGGCCCGCGCGCGCGCCGCCCTCGATCGCCATGTTGCTGACGGTCAGGCGGCCTTCGATCGACAATGCGCGGATCGCGCTGCCCGTATATTCGATGACATGGCCGGTACCGCCCGCGGCACCGATGACGCCGGTGATGTGGAGGATGATGTCCTTCGCCGACACGCCGGGGCCGACTTCGCCCTCGACGCGCACTTCCATCGTCTTTGACGGCTGGAGCAGCAAGGTCTGCGTCGCGAGCACATGCTCGACCTCGCTCGTCCCGATGCCGAAAGCGAGCGCGCCGATGCCGCCGTGGCAGGCGGTATGGCTGTCGCCGCAGACGATTGTCGTCCCGGGAAGCGAAAAGCCCTGCTCGGGCCCGACGACATGGACGATGCCCTGTTCGGGCGCCACCGCGTCGATGTAGCGGATGCCGAATTCGGGTGCGTTCCTTTCGAGCGCCGCGAGCTGCGCCGCACTTTCGGGGTCGGCGATCGGCAGTTTGTTGCCCGCCGCATCGAGGCGCGCCGTTGTCGGCACATTATGGTCGGGAACCGCAAGCGTCAGGTCGGGACGGCGCACCGTGCGGCCGGTCGCGCGAAGCCCGGCGAACGCCTGCGGGCTGGTGACTTCATGGACGAGGTGGCGGTCGATGAAGATCAGGGCGGTGCCGTCGGGGCGCTGTTCGACGACATGCGCGTCCCAGATTTTCTCGTAAAGGGTGCGGGGCCGAGTCATGCGGCCCACTTACGCTGCCCACATAACTTTGCAAGCGAGTGGCGATCAAAAACGCAATTTTCGGTCGCGCCCGATGGAGTATAACCGGGCCATGTCGACGCCTGCCATCATCGTGCTCATCCTTGCCGCCGTCCTGGCGATGGAATGCATCGCCTGGGCGAGCCACAAATATATCATGCATGGCTTCGGCTGGGCCTGGCACCGCGACCACCACGAACCGCACGACAAGCTGCTGGAAAAGAACGACCTGTTCGGCCTTGTCGGCGCCGCGATGAGCATCTCGATGTTCGCCCTCGGCAGCCCGATGATCATGGGCGTGTCGGCATGGGAGCCGGGGACGTGGATCGGCATCGGTATCCTCTTCTACGGGATCATCTATACGCTGGTGCACGACGGCCTCGTCCACCAGCGCTATTTCCGCTGGGTACCGCGACGCGGTTATGCGAAGCGACTCGTACAGGCGCACAAGCTCCACCATGCGACGACCGGCAAGGAGGGCGGAGTTAGCTTCGGCTTCGTGTTCGCGCGCGATCCGGCGAAGCTCAAGGCCGAACTCAAGGCGCAGCGCGAAGCCGGGATTGCCGTGGTGCGCGAGGCGCTCGCCGACTAGGCCGTCCGATAATCCGCCGTAATCACCCCCGCCGCGGCCAGCTCGGCCTCATGGCTTTCCTCTCGCCATGTTTCGAGCAGCGCCTGCCGTTCCCATTCGATCATCGCCGGATGCGCGAGCATATGGTCGACCCACGCCTGCGCGGCTCCGACGTCGAGGCCATAGGTGCGGATGCGGAAGGCCACAGGCGCGAAAAAGGCATCGACCGCGGTAAAGCTCGCACCTGCGAGATACGGGCCGCCGAAGCGCGACAGACCCTCGCCGAACAATTCGCGGATGCGCGCGATATCGAGGCGGAGCGCGCCCGACGGTGGTTTAGGCGTCACGCGGACGCCGACGTTCATCGTGCAATCGTTGCGCAGCGCCGAAAAGCCGCTGTGCATTTCGGCCGTCGCGCACTGCGCCCAGGCGCGCGCGTCGGGGTCGGCCGGCCAGACACCCTCGTGCCGGTCGGCGAGGTAGAGCGTGATGCCGAGCGAATCATGGACCGTCCGTCCGTCGTCGAGCAGCACGGGAACCTGCCCGGTCGGCGAAAAGCTGCGGAACTCGTCATAGTTGATCGGGTTGGTGAAGGGTTCGATCTGATCGTCGAAGGGGATACCCAGGCCCTTCATCAGCATCCATGGGCGGAGCGACCAGCTCGAATAATTACGGTTGGCGGTGATCAGCACATACATGCTTCGCGCTCCTGTCGGACGATGGGGGAGGTGTAGTCGGGATCGTGCGCGAAGGGCAGTTCGGTGCCGTCGCGAAGCGCGGCAAGCACGCTGCCGAAATCGCTCCGCGCGCGCCAGCCGAAGCGGCGTTCGGCGCGCGAAGGATCATAGACGCGGTCGATCGTCTCGGGAAGCACCCAGCCCCGCGCGGCATAGAGTTCGGCGGCGTCGGGGTGGTGGCGCGCGATCACCGCGCGCGCGTCGCGGGCGAGCTCTTCGGCTTCCTCGCGCGCGAACGGAGGCGGGGCCGACACGATGAAGGTGTCGCAGCCGATCCGGGGCGCCGCCTCGAGCGCCGCGAGATGCGCCTCGGCGGCATCCTCGACCGTCAGCCGGCGGTTGAGGAACTCGTTCGCCTTGAGATTCAGACCGCCCGGTTCCTCATGCGTATCGTCCTCTTCGGGAAAGAAGCGGCCAGTGCGGAGGATCGCCAGCGGGATTCCATGCTCGCGATAGACCAGCTTCAACGCCTGCTCGGCGGCGAGCTTGGTGATGCCATAGATATTGCGCGGCTCGATCGGGCCGAAATCCTCGTCCATCCACCACGCCCCAGCCTCGCCCGCGCCCGCGCGAACGTCGGCGCGGACCATCAGCGACGTGGTCGAGGTGAAGAGGAAGCGGTCGTTCCCCGCCGCGACCGCCGCCTCGATCAGGTTCAGCGTGCCGGTCACATTGACGTCGACGAAGGCCTGCCGGGGATAGCGCACGATGTCGGGCTTGTGCAGCGCGCCGCCATGGATGATCGCCTCGATACCATGCTCGCCCATCGCCCGGTCGATCAGCGTGCGGTCGGCGACGGTGCCGATCACTCCGGTATGCGCGCCGGGCACGACGTCGAGGCCGGTCACTTCATGTCCGTTTTCGGCGAGCATCGGCGCGAGAGTGCGCCCGAGCCAGCCCGACGATCCGGTCAGCAGCACGCGCATCGATGATTCTCCTCCCGGCCTTCGACGCGCGCCTGATACACAGCGGCTGCTACTCTTTCAAACTCACGTTCGCCGGTGCGGACGCCGCCGCGCCGCCCGTCACCGGCGGCAGTTCGCCGAGGTCGAGCCAGCGCGCATCCGCGCGCCCATGATAGCTGTCGATCGCCGCGAAGGGGATGCGGAAGGGAAAGCCCCAGTCGCTGTTCCACATCGCGACGACGCCGGTTCGCGTCGCGGGCTCGAAAATCATCGTCGCGCGATAGCCTGAAACGGCGCCCGAATGGCCTGCGAGCCGGTAGTCCTCATAGGTGAAGTTGCGCCAGCCGAGCGCGTAGGAAGCATCGCTATTCGCCTGCCGTAGCGACCCGCCATAGAGTCGGCCCGTGCCGACGCGCGGGCGATGCGCCAGTTCCAGAACCGCACCCGGCAGCACATCAGGGCGCTTGCCCATCATCGCCTGCATCCATTTGGCGAAATCGACGATATCGCTTTCGACCCCCGCCGCTGCAGGCACGCGCCAATAGGCTTCCTTGACCGGGCGGACCTGCGCGCCGCGGTGCGGCTTCGCCCAGTCCTTGGCACCGGTCAGCCGCTCCATTCCGTAGCCCGCGCTGACCATACCCAGCGGGCGGAAGAACCGGTCCTCCACCGCGTTGGCGAAAGGCTCGTTAGCGGCCTGCGCCAATATCTCGCTCGCGGCGTCGAAGGCGACATTCTGATAGGTGTGACAGGTGCCGGGCTCGCATTGCAGCGGCGCAAGCGCAAGTCTCGCGCGCAGCAACTCCGGGCTCTGCCCTTCCTCCAGCTTCTCGTCATAGGCGTTTTTGGTGAGGCCGGTGC
>NZ_JAEMQX010000219.1 GCF_016463645.1 Sphingopyxis sp.
ATCATGCCGGTGCTGCCGCAGCTCGTGATGGAGGTCGGCCGGATCGACCTGCCCCGCGCGATCGAGGTCGGCGCATGGATCGGACTCGTCATGGCGATCGCGACCTTCCTCGCCTCGCCCGTACTCGGCAATCTGTCGGACCATTTCGGGCGACGGCGCGTGTTGCTGCTCGCGCTGGGCGGGCTCGCGGTCGACTATGCGCTGCTGACGGTCGTCGAAACGCTGCCATGGCTATTCGTCTCGCGCGCGCTGTCGGGGATTTTCGGCGGCAGCTATGCCGCGGCCCAGGCAGCGATCGCCGATATTACCAAGCCCGAGGAACGTGCGCGCAACTTCGGCTTCGTCGGCGCGGCGTTCGGGATCGGCTTCGTTGCCGGGCCCGCGGTCGGCGGCTTCCTCGGCGAGATCGGACCACGCGCGCCCTTCGTCGCCGCCGCGATCCTCGCCGCGGCCAACATGCTGTATGGCTATTTCATCTTTCCCGAAACCCTGCCGCCCGAACGCCGCCGTGCCTTCGACTGGCGCCGCGCCAATCCGCTCGGCGCGTGGAAAACGATGCGCGCGCTGCCCGGCATGGACGGCGTAGCGGGGGTACTCGTGCTGTGGCAGATCGCAAGCCTCGTCTATCCGATGACGTGGAGCTTCTATTGCATCGCGCAGCTCGGCTGGACACCCGGGATGATAGGCGCGAGCCTCGCCGCGGTCGGCGTGATGATCGCGCTCGGGCAGGTCTTCGTTGTCGGGCCCGCCGTCGCGCGCTTTGGCGAACGCGACGCCGCAACGCTCGGCATTCTCGTCGCAGTCGCGGTTTATGCCGGCTACGCTTTCACGACCTCCACCGTCGCCGCCTTTCTGCTGCTGATCCCGGTGGCATTGCAGGCGCCGGTGCAGCCTTCGCTGATGGCAATGATGTCGCGCCGCGCGACCGCCGGGACGCAGGGCGAGGTGCAGGGCATTTCGGCGATGGCGATGGGACTCGGCCAGCTCGTCGCGCCGCTGCTGCTCACCGGGACGATGGCCTATTTCACAGCCGAGGCCGCACCGGTGCATTTCCCCGGCGCCGCCTTTATCGTCGCCGCGATCTTCGGCCTGCTCGCTATCGCGATGCTGCGTCGCCTGCCGCGTGCGAACACGGCCGATCAGATGCCGCCGTCGGTCACTGCATAGCCGAGCGCTTCGAGCCCCCCGGTCAGCATTGCGACGCACGCCGCGACCTGCTCGCCGTCGGTCGACCGGACGACGAAATTGGCTCCGGTCTTGCCGTCGCGAAAAAAGGGATAGCTGCCGATCGCGACACCCGGATAATCCTTTTCGCCCTGGCGGAGCAGATCGGCAATCTCGCTTTCGGGAGCCCACGCGCCGATCGTGTACGCGACGAGCGGCGCGCCGCCTTCAAGTTCGCCGGTGAGCGCGTCGAGCATGCCCGCGGTGATGTGCGGGACCCCCGCCATGATGAAGAGATTGCCGATGCGAATGCCGGGTGCGCCCGACATACGGTTCGGGATGAGATCGGCGCCATCGGGCACGCGCGCCATGCGTAGCCGCGCTTCGGTCAGCTCGATGCCGCGTCCGCTGTAGTAACGTTCGAGGATCGCGCGCGCGGCGGGATGGATCACGACGCCGATGCCGAGCGCCTTCGCCACCGCATCGACGGTGATGTCGTCGTGCGTCGGGCCGATGCCGCCGGTGGTAAAGACATAGTCGTAGCGCGCGCGGACCGCATTCAGCGCTTCGACGATCTCGACCTCGACGTCAGGGACGATGCGCACTTCGCGGAGACGAATCCCCTGCACGTCGAGCCAGGTCGCGATCTGCGACACATTCTTGTCCTGCGTGCGGCCCGAGAGAATCTCGTCGCCGATTACCAGCACGGCGGCGGTCCAGATGCGTTCGTCGCTCATCGCTTTGCCTTAGCCCGCTTGGATGACAAAACAAGCCCGCTGGAACGGAAGCATTGTTCCTGATATGTTCTCATTCGACTCGTAAACCGACGGAGAGGCGCGATGGCTGACGAACTGATTTTCTATACCAATCCCATGTCGCGCGGACAGATTGTCCGCTGGATGCTCGAAGAGGTCAGCGTGCCTTATGAAGCGAAGATCCTCGGCTACGGCACGTCGATGAAGGACGACGCATATCTGGCAGTCAATCCGATGGGGAAGGTGCCCGCGATCGTCCACGACGGCAAGGTTGTGACCGAATGCGCCGCAATCTGCGCCTATCTGGCCGATGCCTTTCCGTCGGCCGGCCTCGCGCCCGCCGCCGCCGATCGCGCCGATTATTACCGCTGGATGTTCTTTGCCGCAGGTCCGGTCGAGCAGGCGATCACCGCCAGGCATTTCGGTATCGAGCCCGACGCCGACCAGCAGCGCTCGGCAGGTTTCGGCACGCTCGAGCATGCGCTGGGCGCGCTCGAAACCGCAGTGAACGGCAAAACCTGGGTCGCCGGGGACGGCTTCACCGCCGCCGACGTTTATGTCGGCAGCCAGATCGACTGGGGCCTGCAGTTCGGCACGATCCCGTCGCGCCCGGCATTCGACGCCTATGCCGCACGGCTTCGCGAACGCGCAGGCTACAAGCGCGCCAAGGAAATCGACAACGGTCTGATCGCCGAGATGCAGGCGGCAAATCCGCCGACGGCATAGCGGGGCTCTGCAAGTATATCGTGCAAAGAAAAAGCCCGGCGAATTGCTCCGCCGGGCTCGCTTGTTTCGTATCCGTCCGTCCGCTTATTCGCGGCTGCCCAGAAGGTTGAGCAGAAAGGTGAACATGTTGACGAAGTCGAGGTAAAGCGTCAGCGCGCCCATCACCACCGACTTGCCGACGAAGTCGGTCCCGCGGACATAGAAATACATGCTCTTGATCTTCTGCGTGTCATAGGCGGTGAGGCCCGCGAACAGCAGCACGCCGATGACGCTGATCGCAAGGCCGAGCGCTGTCGACTGCACGAACAGATTGATCAGCATCGCGACGAGGATGCCGACGACGCCCATGATCAGGAAAGTGCCGAA
>NZ_JAEMQX010000112.1:0-6004 GCF_016463645.1 Sphingopyxis sp.
GCGCGACACGCTGCTTCGCGTCCGCACCGCGACCTTCGACAATCTGTTCGAGGCGGTGGCCGTGTTCGCGCCCGACGGACGGCTCCACCTTTGGAACCAGCGCTTCCGCCGTCTGTGGGGCATCGACGAGCCGACGCTCGCGGCGCATCCGCGCGTCGACGCGCTGATGGGCGGGCTGGCCGACCGGCTGGCGAAACCGAACCAGATCAGCATCGTGCAGGAGGTGATCCGCGCCGCGACGCTCGAACGCCAGCAGCGCGTCGGCGAGGTCCGCTTCGCCGACGGACGCCATTTCGATTTCGCGTCGATCCCGCTGCCCGACGGCAATGCGCTGCTCATCATGCTCGACATCACCGCGAGCCGGAAGATGGAAGGCGCGCTTCGCGAACGCAACGAGGCGCTCGAGGCGGCCGACAAGGCGAAGACCGCCTTCCTGTCGCGGATGAGCTATGAACTCCGCACGCCGCTGACCTCGATCGGCGGCTTCGGCGAGATGCTGCAGGCGGGCTATGCCGGCAAGCTCGGCGACCAGCAGCGCGCCTATATCGACGCGATCATGGATTCGGTGGGCGTACTCTCCCGCCAGATCGACAATGTGCTCGACCTTGCGCAGGGCGAGGCGGGGACGCTCGCGATCGAGCGCGCGCCGGTCGATGTGGGAGCGCTGCTCGAAGCCGCGCTCGTCGACGCGAAACCCTTTGCGAAAAGCGAAAGGGTCGAACTCGTCAGCAATCTGTCCGCGAACCTCGGCAGCATCGAGGGCGACGCGCCGCGGCTGTCGCGGCTCGTCGCGGGGCTGCTCGACAATGCGGTGCGCTTCACCGCGCCGTCGCGCAAATCGGGCGCGCGCGTCCTGCTCCACGCCGACGGCGATGCGCGCGGCATCGATATCATCGTGTCGGACAACGGGCCCGGGATGCCCGAGACGGCGGAGGCGGTCGCGAAGGGCCAGCAGGCGGGCACCGCAACCGGCGGGATCGGCCTCGCGCTCGCGCGCCAGCTCGTCGCGGCCCACGGCGGGACGATGGAAGTCGTGAGCGAGCAGGGGCAGGGTACGCTCGTGCGGATCAGCCTGCCGCGGGCGCGCGCATGACGGATTTCCCGGTGCGCTACGATCTCGACGAAGCCGGGAGGATCGGCGCGGCGATCGGCGCCGCGCTGGCCGCGGGCGATGTCGTGCTGCTGTCGGGCGATCTGGGTGCCGGTAAGACGACGCTGGCGCGCGCGATGCTGAAGGCGCGCGGACTGGCGGGCGAGGCGCCGAGCCCGACCTTTGCGATCGTCCAGCCCTATGCCCCGCCCGAGGTCGACCTCCCAATCGCGCATGTCGATCTCTATCGTATCGAGAGCGCGGACGAACTCATCGAACTCGGCCTCGACGATTATCTTCACGACGGCGCGCTGCTGATCGAATGGCCCGAGCGGCTGGGCGGCGACGGCTGGCCGGGGGCGCTGCTGCTCATGATTTCGGGTGAGGGCGACGCGCGCGTCTTGACAGCCGATGTGCCTGCGGCTTGGGGAGCAAGATGGCCGCTCCGATGATTCCGCCTCCCCATGCGCCCGCCTTTCTCGCTGCGCATGGCTGGGGCGATGCCCAGATATTGCCGCTGGCGGGGGACGCGTCCTTCCGCCGCTATTTCCGCGTCGTCGACGGCGATCGGCAGGCCGTGCTGATGGACGCGCCGCCGCCGCACGAGGACCCGCGGCCATTCATCGCGGTCGCCGAATTCCTGTGCGAGCAGGGGCTGACCGCGCCGACGATCCTCGCGCGCGATCTGGAGCAGGGGCTGCTGCTGATCGACGATTTCGGCGATGTTCGCCTACGCGAAACCGTCGACGGGGCGCCGCATACCGAAGCCGGATATTATGCCGGCGTGACCGATCTGCTCGTCCATCTTCACGCCCGGCCGCCGATGAAGGGGCTGCCCGTCCACGGGCTCGGGCAATGGCTCGACGAGGTGATGCTGTTCAGCGACTGGTATTGCCCCGCCTTCGGCATCGAGGTCGACCGCGATGCGTTTCGCGCGGCGTGGGCCGAGGTGCTGGCCCCGGTCGAGCATGACGGCCTGCCGCGCGTCACCGTGCTGCGCGACTATCACGCCGAAAACATCATGCTCGTGCCCGGCAAGGACGGTATCGCGCACTACGGACTGCTCGATTTCCAGGACGCGCTCGTCGGCCATCCCGCATACGACCTTGCGTCGGTGCTCGAGGATGCGCGGCGCGACGTCAGCCCGGCGGTCGAGGCGGAGATGCTCGCGCGCTACATGCAGGCGACCGGTCAGGATATCGAGAATGCCTATTGGGCGCTCGCGGCGCAGCGCAATACGCGCATCCTCGGCGTCTTCGTCCGCCTGTGGAAGCGCGACGGCAAGCCGCATTACAAGAGTTTCCAGCCGCGCATGTGGGGGCTGCTCGAGCGCGATCTCGCGCATCCGGCGCTTGTCCCCGTCCGGCAATGGTTCGACGCCAATGTCCCCGCTTCGAAACGTGCGGAGATCTGGAAGGCGATGGCGACGTGACGGCGAAAATCGAGAGCGCGATGGTGATGGCGGCGGGCCTCGGCAAACGGATGCGTCCGCTCACCGCTACCCGTCCGAAGCCGCTCGTGCGCGTCGCGGGCAAGGCGCTGATCGATCACAGCCTCGACCGGATCGAGGCGGCGGGGGTCGGCCATGTCGTCGTCAACGTCCATTATCTGGCCGACGCGCTCGAAGCCCATCTCGCGGCGCAGAAGCGCAGGTTCACGATCGCGATTTCGGACGAGCGCGGCAAGCTGCTCGAAACCGGCGGCGGGATGGTCAAGGCGCTGCCGCAGCTCGGCGGCGATCCGATCCTGATCGTCAACAGCGACAATATCTGGACCGACGGTCCCGAGGACAGCATCCGCCACCTTGCGCGCCACTGGGACGGCGAGCGGATGGATGCGCTGTTGCTGCTGATCAGACAGGCGAGTGCGACGGGGCACGGTGGGCGCGGCGATTTCCATATGGACGGCAACGGCAAGCTGTCGCGGCGGAGGCTGGGGCGGATCGCGCCTTTCGTTTACACCGGAGTCCAGCTCATTTCGCCGCGACTGCTCGACAATGCGCCCGAGGGGGCGTTTTCGACCAATATCCTCTGGGACCGCGCGATCGCGGCGGGGCGTCTTTATGGCCTGTCGCACATGGGGCAATGGTTCGACGTCGGCACCCCGGCGAGCATCGCGCCGACCGAAGCCGCGCTGACGGATGGCTGACGCCGGGCCCACGGTCTTTTCCATCCCGGTTCAGCGGGCCTTTGCCGATGCGCTCGCGGCAGGATTGATCGATCGGTATGCCGACGGCGCGCTGGGGCTTGCGCAAGGCTTGATCGTGCTGCCGAGCAACCGTGCGCGGAGCGCGGTGCAGGCGGCGTTCGTGCGTGCGGGCGGAGCGGGGCTGCTGATGCCGCGGCTTGTCGTGATCGGCGACGTCGACCTCGATGAATCGGTGGCGCTCGCGCTCGATCCGATCGACGGGAGCGATGCCGTTCCGCCCGCGATCGACGCGCTGAAGCGGCGATTGATGCTCGCGGCGCTGATCGAGCAGCACAACCCGCCGGGCGAGGAAGCGATCACCGGCGCGGCGGCGTTCCAGCTCGCCGAAGGGCTGGGGCGCGTGATCGACCAGCTTCACTATGAGGAGGTCCCGCCCGCACGGCTCGCCGATATCGAAAGCGCGCTGGGCGACCTCGCGGGGCATTGGCAGGCGTCGTGGCGGCGGTTGTCGCTGCTCGTCGACCAATGGCCGAAACTTCTTGCCGCGACGGGGCATATCGACCGCGCCGACCGGCGCAACCGGCTGCTCGATCGGGTGACCCGCGGGTGGCGTGTGGCGCCGCCCGCGCGCTTCGTCGTCGCGGCTGGCGTCACCACCGCGGCGCCCGCGATCGCGCGATTGCTGCGCACCGTCGCCGATCTGGCCGATGGCATGGTCGTGCTGCCGGGGCTCGACCTCGGCATGGCGGATGAGGAATGGGACGCGCTCGGGCCGGTGAAGGCCGATCCCGACAAGCCGCAAGATCGCCCGCTCGAGACGCACCCGCAATATCATCTGAAGCTGCTTCTCGGCCGGATGGGGGTGTCGCGCGCCGAGGTGCGGGCGTGGGGCGCCGCCTCGCCCTTTGACGGCCCCGAGGCGCGCGCCGCCTTCACCTCGCTGCTTTTCGCGCCCGCCGCCTATACCGCGCGCTGGCAGCAGGCGGGCGACATGGGCGCGGGCATCGCCGGGGTCAGCGCGGCGGTGTTTGCCGACGACGGGCAGGAGGCGCAGGGGATCGCGCTGATGATGCGTCATGCGCTCGAAACGCCCGCGCGCACCGCGGCGCTGGTCACCCCCGACCGCGCGCTCGCGACGCGCGTCGCGGCGGCGCTCGCGCGCTGGGATATCGCGGTCGACGACAGCGCGGGGCAGCCGCTGGGGCAGACACCGCCGGGCGCGCTGCTGCTCGCGCTCGCCGAATTCGCCGCCGGGTTCGATCCGGTGCGGCTCGTGGCGCTGCTCGGGCATCCGCTGGTGCGGGCGGGCGAAGCGCGGCTCGGCTGGCTCGATCAGGTGCGGCGGCTCGACCTTGTGCTGCGCGGGCCCGGGCTGGTGCCGGGCTGGGACGGGGTGACCATGCGGATCGCCGAACGCGCTGCCGACCCGAAGGGGCGCGGCCATAGCGAGGCGACGCTGATCGGCGACTGGTGGGCCGATGTCGCGGCCGGGCTGGGTACGGCGCTTGCTCCCTTCGCGGCGGGTGCTTCTGCGCCGCCTCCGGTCCTTCTCGGCGCTTTGCAGGCGGCGCTTGGCTGGCTGACCGGCGAGGGCGCGTGGACCGGGCATGCCGGACGCGCTCTGTCCGAGCTGTTCGATCGCTGGGCGCTGGCGAAGGGCGACGGACCCGCTCTCGTCGCGCCCGCCGACTTCCCCGCAATGCTGGGCGATCTGCTGTCGGGCGAGAGCGTAAGGCCGCCCTATGGCGGACACCCGCGACTGTTCATCTGGGGTCTGCTCGAAGCACGATTGCAGCGCGCCGACCTGATGATCCTCGGCGGACTCGACGAGGGGCGCTGGCCGCAGCAGCAAAGCCCCGACCCATGGCTCGCGCCCGGTATCCGGCGGATGCTCGGCCTCGCGGCGCCCGAACGCCAGCAGGGCGCGGCGGCGCATGATTTCGCGGGCGCCTTTGCGGCGCGCGAGGTGGTGGTGACGCGTGCGATGCGGAGCGGCGGCGATCCGGCGGTGGCGTCGCGTTTCTGGCTACGGCTCGCCGCGCTGGCGGGCGAATTGCCCGAGGCGCGGCTGGGCGGCGAGAGCGTGGTAGCGCTTGCGGCGGCGCTCGATGTGCCACCGGGGCCGATCGCGCCCGCGCCGATGCCCCAGCCGCAGCCCCCTGCGGCGGCGCGGCCGGGGCAGATCAGCGTCACCGGCGTCGACCTGCTTGCGAAGGATCCTTACGGTTTTTATGCGGGGCGCATCCTGCGGCTGTCGGTGCTCGACCCGCTGCGTGCGGGCCCCGATCCGCGCTGGCTGGGCACGCGCGTCCATGCGTTTCTGGAGGATTGGCAACGTGCGGGCGCGACCCCCGAGGCGCTGGAGGTCGAACTTGAGCGCCTGCTCGACGACCCGGCGCTTGATGCGCTCGCGCGCGCGTTCTGGTTTCCGCGGATCGAGCCCGCGCTGCGCTGGGCGGCCGAGCGCGTGTGGGCGGGGCGTGCCGAGGGGCGCGAGCCGATCGCGACCGAGGCCAGCGGCGTGCACGAACTGGACGGCATCCGCCTGTCGGGCAAGGCCGACCGGATCGACCGGCTGGCCGACGGCAGCCTTGCGATCGTCGATTACAAGACCGGCGCGGCGCCGAGCGGTAGCGCGGCGGCGGACGGGCTCGACAACCAATTGGGCCTTCTCGGGTTGCTTGCCGAGATGGGCAAGGTCGAGGGGGTCGCGGCGGGACCGATTCATGCGCTCGAATATTGGAGCCTGAAGGCCGACCGCGCGAA
>NZ_JAEMQX010000112.1:6014-11941 GCF_016463645.1 Sphingopyxis sp.
AAGGGCATCGATGGCAGTGCCACGCCGACCCACGGGTCGCGGCGCAAGCTCAAGACCGCAGAGGAAGCGGTTGCGCGCGCCTATGAGGCGTTCGCCGAACTGACCGCGGCCTGGCTGCTGGGCGATGCGGCGTTCGCGCCCGGCGACGCGGTGAGGCGCTTCACCGATTACGACCAGCTGATGCGCCGCGACGAATGGTTCGGGCGCGGTGGGGAAGACGCTGCATGACGCGGCTCCACGATCTCGATCCCGCGCAGCAGGCGGCGGCGCAACCGGGCGAGCATGTCTGGCTGGGCGCGTCGGCGGGAACGGGCAAGACGCAGGTGCTGTCGGCGCGCGTGCTGCGACTGATGCTCGCGGGCGTCGCGCCCGACGCGATCCTCTGCATCACCTTCACCAAGGCGGGCGCGGCCGAAATGGCGCACCGCATCCACGAGCGGCTCGCACTGTGGGTGCGGATGGACGACGGCGATTTGCGGCTCGACCTTCGCGCGCTCGGTGCCGACTGGCAGCAGCCGGGCATCCTCGACCGCGCGCGCTCGCTGTTCGCCACGGTGATCGACAGCGCGGCGGGCGCGATCCGCGTGCAGACGATCCACAGTTTCTGCCAGACGCTGCTCGCGAGCTTTCCGCTCGAGGCGAAGATCATGCCGGGGTTCCGCGCGCTCGAGGAAGGCGAGGCGGCCGAGTTGCAGCGGCAGGTGATGGCGACGCTGCTCGCGCAGGCCGGCGCCGATGGCGATGCGATGCGCGGGCAGGCGGCGATGCTGTCGCGGCGGATGGGACAGGATGCCGCGATGGCGTTCCTCGTGCGCTGCGCGCATGCCTTTGCCGCGCCGTTCCAGACGCGGATATTGCCGCCGCGTGCGCATGATCTGCGCGCGGCGCTGGGGCTGCCGGACGGCGATCCCGATGCGTGGCTGGCAGGCCGGATCGGTGCGGGGGCGGTTGACGATGCGCATGTCCGGATGGTCGCGGCGAGCGGCGCGAACTGGGGCACGAAGACCGGGCTGGCCTGCGCGGACGCGATGGCCCGCTGGCTGGCCGCCGATGCGTCGGCGCGCGCGGCGATGCTCGGCGATCTGCTCGGTTGTTTCCTGACCGGCAAGGGCGAGCTGCGCGCCGATTTCGCGGGCGACAAGGGGCGGATGACCGATTGTGCGGGCAGCGCGGTGCGGATCGTCGAGGCCGCGCAGGAACTGCTCGCGACCGCCGCGGCGATGCAGGTCGCCGACGAACTCGCGGCGGCGTGGGATCTGGGAAGCCGTTTTGCCGAGGCCTATGCATCGGCGAAACGCGAGGGCGGGCTCGCCGATTTCGACGACCTGATCGCGATCGCGGGATCGCTGCTGCGGCTCGGGCAGTTCGGCGAATGGGTGCGTTTCAAGCTCGACCAGCGCACCGACCATATCCTTGTCGACGAGGCGCAGGATACGAACACGCGGCAATGGGCGATCGTCGCGGCGCTCGCCGGGGAATTTTTCGCTGGCGTGGGCGCGAAGGACGAGCGCGTCCGCACGATGTTCACCGTCGGCGATCGCAAGCAGGCGATCTTCGGTTTCCAGGGCACCGAACCCGCGGCGTTCGAGGCGGCGCGCATCCGGTTCGGCGAATGGGCGACCGACGGCGGCCAGCCCTTTGCCGAGGTCGACCTTGTCACCAACTACCGGTCGAGCCCCGCGGTGCTCGATATCGTCGATGCATGGGTTGCGGGTGGCGGGACCGGATTGATGGGGCTCGCGAGCGACGAGCCGCCACACCTGCCCTTTCGCAGCGCGCATCCGGGGCGCGTCGAGCTGTGGCAGCCGCTGCCGGTCGGAAAGGCGCTGGCGGCCGAGGGCGAGAACGAGGAGGCGATCGAGGACGAGGCGGGCGAGGGCGGCGATCCGCTCGCCCCCGCGAACGACCCTGCAAGCCTCCGCCTGTCGCGTGCGATCGCCGACGAGGTGCGGGAATGGATCCTGCACGGCAAGGACGGACGCAGCGTCGCGCCGGGCGATATATTGATCCTCGTCCGCCGCCGCCGCGATCTGGCGGCGCGGATCGTCGCGCGGCTGCAGTCGCTCGGCGTGCCGGTCGCGGGCGTCGACCGCTTCGCGCTGACGCAGCCGCTGGGAGTGCAGGACCTGCTGTCGGCGATGCGCTTCGCGATCCAGCCGCTCGACGATCTCAATCTCGCGGCGCTGCTCGTGTCGCCGCTGATCGGCTGGTCGCAGGACGATCTCTTCGGCTTTGCGCACGGGCGCGGCAAGCGCGCCTTGTGGGAGCAGCTCCGCGCGCGCGAGGCCGAGGTTCCGGCGGAGACGATGGCGGCGCTGCGCGGTCTGCTCGGCATGGCCGACCTCACGACGCCATACCGCTTCCTCGATCGCGTGCTGTCGGGGCCGATGCAGGGGCGGCGGCGGCTTTACGCGCGGCTGGGGCGCGAGGCGCGCGACCCGATCGACGAATTGCTGAATCAGGCGCTGAACTTCGAGCGTCAGCACAGGCCGTCGCTGCTCGCCTTCCTGAGCGAGGTCGAGGCGAGCCGCGCCGACGTCAAGCGCCAGACCGAGGCGCGCAGCGACGTCGTCCGCGTGATGACGGTGCACGGGTCGAAAGGGCTGCAGGCGCCGATCGTCATCCTCGCCGACGCGACCGACGATCCGGTGCAGCGCCAGCGCGGGTTCGACCTGTCGCTGGCGGGTTGGGACAGGCTCCCGGTGTTCGGCATGGGGCGCGACGAGCGGCACGGCGCGATCGCCGACGCGCACGACCGGAAGGCACAGGCCGAGATCGAGGAGCATTGGCGGCTGCTCTATGTCGCGATGACGCGCGCCGAGGAACTGCTCGTGGTCGCCGGCGTCACCAGGAAGGAAGATCGATCGCTGCCCGGGCTCTGCTGGCATGCCGCGGTCGACGGGGTGATGGAAGCCATGGGGCTCGACTGGCAGGATGCCGGGCCACGCTGGGGGCGGAAACGCGTCCATGCGGTCAATGCGAAAACATGGGCGCGACCGCGCGACAAGTCGCCCCACGCCGCGCCTGCGGTGACGGTCCCCGACTGGGCGACGCGTCCAGCGCCCGAAGAGGCGCGCCCGCCGCGTCCGCTCGCGCCATCGGCATTGGGCGAGGACGACGTGGCGACGCCGCCGCAGGGCGGCGCGCGCGCGGCGGCGGTCGAGCGCGGGTTGCTGCTCCACGCGCTGTTCGAGCGGCTGCCGCCGGTGGCGCCCGCGCGGCGGCGCATCGCGGCGGAGCATTGGCTGACGGTGCAGGCGGCGGCGCTCGATGAGGGCACGCGGTCGGCGATGGTGGACGAGGTGCTCGGCGTGATCGAGGATCCGGCGCACGCCGCGCTTTTCGGTCCCGGGTCGCTCGCCGAGGTGCCGCTGTCGGCGGTCGTCGACGGTATCGTCGTCGCGGGGATTGTCGACCGTTTGCTCGTCACCGATACGGCGGTGACGGTGATCGACTACAAGACGGGGCGGTACGTGCCCGAAAGCGCCGATGCGGTCGCGCCGGCCTATCTCCGCCAGATGGCGGCATATCGCGATGCGCTCGCGGTGATCTTTCCCGGCCGCCGCGTCGAGGCGGCGCTGCTCTATACCGGCGCCGCGCGGATGATCCGGCTGGGCGACGC
Organism: Sphingopyxis sp.; assembly: GCF_016463645.1. GTDB lineage: Bacteria > Pseudomonadota > Alphaproteobacteria > Sphingomonadales > Sphingomonadaceae > Sphingopyxis. The sequence continues at coordinate 9,637 of NZ_JAEMQX010000112.1, forward strand.
GCTGCTCGACGCCAACAAGCCCGGCTTGACGGCAACCAAGGCGAATTTGCCGGGTTCCACCCTTGAGCCCGGCGCGCCGACGCCCTAGCTTGGCACCAACAATATTTCAGGAGTTCAGACTATGGGTACCAAGGCTATCACCGACGCGAGCTTCCAGTCGGACGTGCTCGACAGCGAGACCCCCGTGCTCGTCGATTTCTGGGCCGAATGGTGCGGTCCGTGCAAGATGATCGGCCCGGCGCTCGAGGAGATTTCGGACGAACTCGCGGGCAAGGTGGTCATCGCCAAGCTCAATATCGACGATCATCCCGATGCACCGAGCAAATATGGCGTGCGCGGCATTCCGACGATGATCCTGTTCAAGAATGGCGAGATCGCCGACACCAAGGTCGGCGCGGCGCCGAAGAGCGCGCTCAAGGGCTGGCTCGAAGGCGCTCTCTGACCTTCTTTCGTCACCCCGGATCAAGTCCGGGGTGACGATTTCAATTGGCTTCAGCTCCGGTAATCGGCGTTGATGCTGATATATCCGTGTGTCAGATCGCAGGTCCAGACGGTCGCGCGGCCCTCGCCGAGGCCGAGGTCGGCGCCGACGCGGATCTCGAGGCCTTTGAGATGCGCCGCGACGGGCGCTTCGTCATAACCGTCGACCGGCAGCCCGTCTTTCGCCACCCAGTGATCGCCGAAGCGGATCGCGAGGCGGTCGCGGTCGGCGGGCTCGCCCGCCTTGCCTACCGCCATCACGACGCGGCCCCAATTGGCGTCCTCGCCGGCAATCGCCGTTTTTACCAAAGGTGAGTTGGCAATCGCGAGCGCGACGCGCTTCGCACTGTCGTCGCTGACCGCGCCGGTTATCTGCACCTCGATGAATTTCGACGCGCCCTCGCCGTCGCGCACGACCTGTTGCGCGAGATCGAGCGCGACCGAACGGATTGCCGCATGGAGCGCGTCGGCGCCCGGATCGTCGCGCGTGGTGAGCATGGCGTTGCCTGCCTGCCCCGTGGCGAAGAGGAGCACCGTGTCGCTGGTCGAGGTATCGCTGTCGACGGTGATGCTGTTGAAGCTGCCGCCGGTCGCCTCGCTCAGCATGTCCTGAAGGAGCGCGGGCGCGACCGCGGCGTCGGTGAAGATATAGCCGAGCATCGTCGCCATGTCGGGCGCGATCATCCCCGAGCCCTTGACGATGCCCGCGACGTGGACGGTCTTGTCGCCGATGATGGCGCTGGCGGCAGAACCTTTCGGAAAGGTGTCGGTGGTCCCGATCGTCTCGGCGGCGGCTTCCCACGAGCAGGGCTCGGCGGTGAGCGCTGCCTCGACGCCGGCGCGCGCCTTGTCCTTCGGGAGCGGCACGCCGATGACGCCGGTCGAGCTCACGAAGACTTCGCGCGCGTCGCAGCCGAGGTGCCCGGCGACCTGCTCCATGATCTGCTCGACCGCCTCACGCCCGCGATAGCCGGTGAAGGCGTTGCTGTTGCCCGCGTTGACGATCAGCGCGCGGCCGATGCCGCCCTTGACCTGCTCGCGGCCGAGCTCGACTTCGGACGAGCAGCAGACATTGCGCGTGAAGACGCCCGCGACCGTGGTGCCGGGCGCCAGCTCGACATAGGTGAGGTCGCAGCGGTCCCAATTTTTGTACTGCGCGCGCGCGACGCGGCGCGTCACTCCGGCGATTTCGGGGAGGCTGGGGAAGGCGGCGGGAGCGAGAGGGGAGCGGGTGGTCATGCAGGTGCGCTTAATCGCTATCGGCCCAAAGCAAAACCCCTCCCGCAAGCGGGAGGGGCAGAGAGACTTGCGAGCTGCTCGCCAGTCGCAGCGGGGTGGGCAATTTCGACGTTGCCGGCCCACCCCCAGCCCCTCCCGCTTGCGAGAGGGGAGACGATCAGGCCGGAATACCGCTGATCGACTTCACTTCCATGAAGTCCTTGAGGCCGAACACACCGCCTTCGCGGCCGTTGCCCGACGCCTTGTAGCCGCCGAACGCCGCGCCCGGGCCGGGGCCCCATGCGTTGACCGCGACCATGCCGGCGCGCAGCTTCGGCGCGATTTCGGCGGCCTTGGCGGGGTCGCCCGAGACGACGGCCGAGAGGCCATATTCGGTGTCGTTGGCGATATCGACCGCTTGGTCGAGATCGTCATAGGCCATGATCGTCGCGACCGGGCCGAACACCTCTTCCTTGGCGATGCGCATATCGGGGGTGACGCCCGAGAAGACCGTCGGCTTGATATAATAGCCGCGGTTGACGTTCGACGGCAGGCCGGTGCCGCCGGTCTCCAGCGTCGCGCCTTCGTCGATCGCCGACTGGATCAG
>NZ_JAEMQX010000021.1 GCF_016463645.1 Sphingopyxis sp.
CGATACCCCCGCCTCCCTGCCCGACCTGACCCGCCCCGACCCTTCGGATCCGCCCTATCTGCAGGGCCTCAACGGCCCGCAACGACAGGCCGTACTGACCACCGAAGGTCCGGTGCTGATGCTGGCGGGCGCGGGCACAGGCAAGACCGCGGCGCTCACCGCGCGGCTCGCGCACATCATCGCGACGCGGCGCGCCTGGCCGTCCGAAATCCTCGCGGTGACTTTCACCAACAAGGCGGCGCGCGAGATGCGCGAGCGGATCGGGCGGATGATCGGCGACGCGGTCGAGGGCATGCCGTGGCTCGGCACCTTTCACAGCATCTGCGCGAAGATGCTCCGTCGCCACGCCGAACTCGTGGGACTGCAGAGCAATTTCGCCATCCTCGACACCGACGACCAGCTCCGCGTCCTCAAGCAGCTCATTCAGGCCGAGGGGCTCGACGAGAAACGCTGGCCCGCGCGGCAACTCGCCGGGCTGATCGACAAATGGAAGAACCGCGGCCTCACCCCCGCCGACCTCGATGCCGCCGACAAGGAAGCCTATGCCGACGGCAAGGGCCAGCATTTCTATGCGCTCTACCAGGCGCGGCTGAAGACATTGAACGCGTGCGATTTCGGCGATTTGCTGCTCCACATGCTCGTCATCCTGAAGACGCATCGCGACGTGCTGGAACAATATCAGCAGCGCTTCAAATATGTGCTCGTCGACGAATATCAGGACACCAACGCCAGCCAGTATCTCTGGCTCCGCCTGCTCGCGCAGGCCCGCAAGAATATCTGCTGCGTCGGCGACGACGACCAGTCGATCTATTCGTGGCGCGGTGCCGAGGTCGCGAACATCCTGCGCTTCGAGAAAGATTTTCCGGGCGCGACCGTCATTCGCCTCGAACAGAATTATCGCTCGACGCCGCAGATCCTCGCCGCGGCCTCGGCGCTGATCGCGCAGAACAGCGACCGGCTTGGCAAGACGCTGTGGACCGAACTCGACGCGGGCGACAAGGTCCGCGTCGTCGGTGTGTGGGACGGGCCCGAGGAAGCCCGGCGGATCGGCGAGGAACTCGAAACACTTCAGCATCGCAAGGTCGGCCTCGATCGCACCGCCATCCTTGTCCGCGCGCAGTTCCAGACGCGCGAATTCGAGGACCGCTTCATCGCGATCGGCATGCCCTACCGGATCGTCGGCGGCTTCCGTTTCTATGAACGCGCCGAAATCCGCGATGCGCTTGCCTATCTGCGGCTCGTCCAGTCATCGGCGGACGACCTCGCCTTCGAGCGCATCGTCAACGTCCCGAAGCGCGGGCTCGGCGACAAGGCGCTTGCGCGCATCCACCAGTTCGCGCGCCACGAGCGCGCGCCGCTCTTCCACGCCGCCTCGCGGATCACCGAGACGGACGAACTCACGCCGCAGGCACGGCGCCAGCTCGCCAATTTCGTCGCACAGATGCGGAACTGGCAAGCGAAGGCGAACGAACTGTCGCACGCCGAGCTCACCCAGCTCATTCTCGACGAGTCGGGCTATACGGCGATGCTCCAGGCGGACCGCAGCGCTGAAGCCGCGGGTCGCCTCGAGAATCTCTCCGAACTCGTCCGCGCGATGGAGGAATATGAATCGCTCGAAGCCTTCCTCGAGCATGTCAGCCTCGTCATGGACCGCGACAACGACGATCAGAGCGAGACGGTGACGATCATGACGATCCACGCCGCCAAAGGTCTCGAGTTCGACCATGTCTTTCTCGCCGGATGGGAGGACGGGGTCTTTCCCTCGCAACGCTCGATGGACGAAGGCGGCACCGCAAGTCTCGAGGAAGAGCGCCGCCTCGCCTATGTCGCGATCACGCGGGCGCGGCAGCGCGCGAGCATCTATCACGCCGCGAACCGCCGCATCTACGGCCAGTGGATGAGCAGCATCCCCAGCCGCTTCATCGCCGAGATTCCGCCCGAGCATGTCGACAGCGAGAACAGTTTCGGCGGCGGACAAAGCCTGTGGCGTGCGAACTGGTCGGCGCAGGGCGATCCCTTCGCCCATGTCGCCGAACGGAGTCCCACGCGCACGATGACGCGTGGCCCCGCATGGCAGCGCGCGACAGCGCAATCGTCGACGATCACGCGAGCGCCCGCGCCCTCCGAACGCGGCCCCGCAGCCTCGGTCGGCGCCAAGGCCCGTTCGGACCTCGCGATCGGGATGCGCGTGTTCCACGAGAAGTTCGGCTACGGCGAAATCATGGATATCGACGGCAACAAGCTGGAAGTCGAGTTCGATCAGGCCGGCGGCAAGCGGGTGCTCGACAGTTTCGTCAGGCTCGCCTGATCCATATTGTCTACTTATTCAATTATGATATTGCATCACATGCGGCCATGAGTCGCATGTTGGGAGAGACTTCATGAAAAACAGGCTCTTAGCGGGCGCGATGGCGCTCGCCCTGATCGGCTGCTCCGAAAAGAATTCCGAACCGCTCAACGCGCCCGCTTATGACATGGCGCCCGCCGAGGTCACGGAAAGTGCGGCTACACAGTCTATTCCCGCCCCCTCCGCTGCGCGCAGTCCCGACATCAACGTTACAGCGGCGCCGGGTGTCGCTTTCAATTATGCCTATGCTTTTCGCCTTGACGACAATCGCATCGCCAAGGTTCAGGAAGAACATGCCGCGGCATGCGAAGCGCTTGGCACCACCCGTTGCCGTATCACCGGCATGACCTATCGCCTCGTGCGCGAGAATGAGGTCGAGGCGCAGCTCCTGTTCAAACTCGACCCTGCGATCGCTCGCAAGTTCGGCCGTGACGCACTCGGCAGTGTCGAAAAGGCTGAAGGCGTGCTCGCCGAGGCGCGGATCAGCGGCGAGGATGTGGGGACCCAGATCAGCGACTCGCAACGCCGCAGCGCCGATATCAATGCAGAGATCGCCCGCATCGAGACCCGACTCAGACAAGGCGGTATCGGCGACCGCGAACGCGCCGAACTGCAGCAGCAGGTCGCGGGTTTGCGCAGCCAGCTCGACGGCGAACGCGACACCCGGCGCACCGGCGAAGCGATGCTCGCGACGACGCCGATGCAATTCGACTATGTCGGCACGGGCGGCCTTCCCGGGATCGGTTATGGCAACCCGTTCAGCGATGCCCTGAACATGCTCGTCCGCAGCGGCAGCGTGATGCTGTCGTTCATTCTGGTTGTCGGCGCCGCGATCGTCCCGTGGGCGCTGCTCTTTGCATTGCTGCTCATGATCTGGCGGACGCGTCCGATGCTCGGCGTCCGGAAATGGCTTCGCGGAACAGCAGCGCGTGCCCAAACCCCGCCGCCACCGGAAGTCTGACGCGAAACGAGCGTCGCTTGCAAAGGCCCGGCGCCCCGTTATGCCTGATGGCATGACGGGGCAGACGACATGGCTGGACCAGGCACGCGACGCCCACCGTCGCGGCGATGTCGCGGCGGAAACCACAGCGCTTGACGGTGCGATCCGCGCCGACCGCGGCAATATCGCGGCGCTGCTCGCCATGGCGGAACTCAAGCGTCGGCTCGCCGACGACCGCGCGGCGGGCAGCTTCTATCGTCTCGCGCTCGCGACCGCAGCGCAAGCCGGCGGTGTATCCCCCGCCCTGCATCCCGGTCTCCAGCGCGCCGAGGCGTTTCTGGCGACCGCCGATCGCACCTTTGCGGAGCATCTTCTCGGCCAGCTCCACAGCGCGGGGATCGATCCGCAAAGCGCGGCCCCGCGGGTTGCGGAAGCCCTGCGCATGCTCGCCGGCGAACAGCAGCTCTATCTGCAACAGCCGAGCATGTTCTTTTTCCCCGGCCTTGCGCAGCGCCCCTTCTTCGATCGCGCCGATTTCACATGGGCGGCGGAAGTCGAAGCCGCAACCGGGAGTATCCGCGCCGAACTGCTCGCCCTGACAGCGGACGCCGCCGACCGCTTCGCACCCTATGTCGCGGCCAGCCCCAACCGGCCTCCGCCGAACAATCCCCTTCTCGACAAGCCCGATTGGGGTGCGGCATGGCTGTGGAAGGATGGCGCGATCGCGGACGGGATGGAGGCGCTATGCCCCGCGACGCTCGCGGCGCTCGCGCTTGCTCCGCAGCCCGTAATCCCCGGTCGCGCGCCGATCGCGCTTTTCTCGCGTCTTGCGCCCGGTACGCATATCCGGCCGCACCACGGCCTGCTCAACACGCGCCTCATTTGCCACCTGCCGCTGATTGTCCCCGACGGCTGCGGCATTCGCGTCGGGGCGGAAACCCGCAGCTGGAACGAGGGCGAGCTGATGATCTTCGACGACAGCTTCGAACATGAAGCGTGGAACCGCGGCACGCGCGATCGCACAATCCTGCTTTTCGAAATCTGGCGCCCCGACATCGATGCGGACGAACGCGAGCAACTGACGCGCATCTTCTCGGCGATCGACACTTATGGCGGGCAATAGGCGGACAATATCGCGATCGCCGGATTCACGAGGGGAGCGGCGCGAATCTGGCGCCGGAACGGCAAGGGCATGGTGGCGATTGGCGAGACGATCTGCCGGAAAGGTCGCTGGTGGAGCCGAGGGGAATCGAACCCCTGACCTCTGCAGTGCGATTGCAGCGCTCTCCCATCTGAGCTACGGCCCCGCGACCGGCGGGGTCTTAACGGCACTGGCTGGCAGTGGCAACGGCTTTTCTGACCTTGGCCGTTGTTGCACTGAAAATTTGAGGAATGGGGGATTCCGATGACCAAGGCATGGCATTTGACCAGTCGTCCGCAGGGGGCGCCGACGATCGGCAATTTTGATTTGCGCGACCTGCCCGATGCACCGCTCGAAGCGGACCAGCTCCGTGTGCGGAATCTGTGGCTGTCGGTCGATCCCTATATGCGCGGACGCATGAACGATGCGAAGAGCTATGCCGCGAGCTTCCAGATCGATCAGCCGATGACCGGCGGCGCGATCGGCGAAGTCATCGAAAGCCGCATGGAGGGGTTTGCGCCCGGCGACCTGATCCTTCACATGGGCGGCTGGCGCGATGGCGGCGTCATCGGCCTCGACATGATGCCCAACAAGCTGCCTGCCGAAGCACTGGCCGCGGGCCTGACGCCGCAGACCTTCCTGCACAATATGGGCCTGACCGGCGGCACGGCGTGGATCGGGCTCCTCCGCGTTGCGAGCGCCAGGCCCGGCGATACGGTGTTCGTGTCCGCAGCCGCTGGCGCCGTCGGCTCGGCGGTCGTGCAGATCGCGAAGGCGCGCGAGATGACCGTTATCGGATCGGCCGGCGGTGCCGAAAAATGCGCATGGGTGCACGACCTCGGAGCGGACGCCGTGATCGACTACAAGGCGGCGCCGGTACTTCCCCAGCTCGCCGCCGCACTCGAGCGTCTCGGCAAGCCGGGGATCGACGTCTATTTCGACAATGTCGGTGGCGAGCATCTCGACGCAGCCTTCGCCACCGCAAACGATTTTGCCCGCTTCGCGATCTGCGGGATGATCGACGTCTATAACGACGGCAAGCCGCAGGAGATGAAATATCTCATCCGGTCGATCCCGGCGCGGATCCGCATGGAGGGTTTTATCTACACCGACCAGTTCATCGACTGCATGGAGGAATTCTATGCCGATATGGGCGGATTGATCGCAAGCGGCGCCGTGACGATGCGCGAAACGGTGCGCGACGGGCTGGCGTCGGCGCCCGACGCCTTCCTCGGCCTTTTCTCGGGCGAAAATACCGGAAAGATGCTCGTCAGGATCTGACCGGTATAACGAGCTTCAGTTACCGAAACCGACCGACAAAAAGCCCGGCGTCGGGCCATTCCAGCCATCGTCAGGGCCATCAAGATCGTCATGCTTCGGCTTGCGGTCCTCGCGCCGGGGCTTCGCCGGTCGCGTTTCGGGAGCGGCTGCACGAGCGGGCGCCTTGTCGGGCTTGCTCGCCCCCTTGCCGCCGCGCCCGCCGCGCGAGCGACCGCGACGTGGTTCGGAGGCATCAGCGTCATCGGCCTTGGCGGCATCGTCGATCGGCGCCGCGCCGCCATGCACCGGAATCTTGTAGCCGGTCAGCTTCTGGATGTTGTCGACCGCCTCGTCATCCGATGGCGTCACCAGCGTGAAGGCCCGGCCTTTCGCGCCCGCACGACCGGTACGGCCGATGCGATGGACATAATCGTCGGGATGCCAGGGCGCATCGAAGTTGAAGACGTGACTGACGCCCTTCACATCGAGTCCCCGCGCCGCGACGTCCGATGCGACGAGGATGTTGATCGTGCCCGCCTTGAAGCGGTCGAGTTCGGCAATGCGGCTCGACTGATCCATATCGCCGTGGATTTCGCCCGCCTTGTAGCCGTGCCGCTGGAGCGACTTCGCAAGCTCGCGGACGGTGGTCTTGCGATTGCAGAAGATGATCGCGGTCCCGATGTCCTCGGCCTCGATCAGACCGCGCAACATATCGCGCTTGCCGCGTTCGGAGGTCTTGACGACGAACTGCTCGATATTCTCGTTGCGGCTCGCCGGACGGGCGACCTCGATCGTCTTCGGGTTCGACAGAAACTTGTCGGCGAGCTTCTTGATCGGCGGCGGCATCGTCGCCGAAAACAGCAAGGTCTGCCGATTCGCGGGGAGCTTCGTGCAGATATTCTCGATGTCGGGGATGAAGCCCATGTCGAGCATACGGTCGGCTTCGTCGATCACGAGCAGGTTGCAGCCGGTGAGCAATATCTTGCCGCGCTCGAACAGGTCCATCAGGCGCCCGGGGGTCGCGATCAGCACGTCAACGCCCTTTTCGAGCGCCTTCACCTGATCGCCCATCTGCACGCCGCCGATGAGCAGCGCCATCGAGAGCTTGTGATATTTGCCGTATTTCTCGAAATTTTCGGCGACCTGCGCCGCGAGTTCGCGCGTGGGTTCGAGGATCAGCGACCGCGGCATCAGTGCGCGGGTGCGCCCGTGCGCCAGAATATCGATCATTGGCAGGACGAAGGATGCCGTCTTGCCCGTGCCCGTCTGCGCGATGCCGATCATGTCGCGCATCATCAGGACCGAGGGGATCGCGCCCGCCTGAATCGCGGTCGGCTCGCTATAGCCCGATTCGTCGATCGCGCGCAAAAGTTCGTCGGAAAGGCCGAGGTCGGCAAATTTCATGAGGCAATATGTCCGGAAGTTAAGTGGCGTCGCGCCTCCCACGCAGGCGAACGTTGCCGCGGCCCTTGGGCAAAGGACGAGGAAAAGTCAAGAAAAGCCCGCGATAAACGCGATCAATCGTCTTCGTGGACCGGAACCATCAGGCGGAATTTGTCGATCTCGCACTTTGCGCCGGTTCGGGCATGGATCTGGTCGCGATCCTCGCAGAGCTTTCCGTCCTTGCTGCCCTGCATGTAGAAACCGGCATAGAAATCGAGCGCACGGCACCCGCGGTTGAGCTGCGCCCGCAAGCGCTGCTTCTGGCGCGTGATCAGATCGATACTGTCGCGCTGGACCGCCTGCATGCCCAGAATATTGCGCATCGCCACGCATTTTGGTGCCTTCTTTTCCTTCCAGACGACGGGCAGTTCGGTCGCGCGCCTCGACGTCGAAGGCCCCGCCGCAAAATTGTTCAGCTGCGAACGCTGGGCAGGCACCCGGATGATGAGCTGTTGCTCGATCACCACCTGCCAGAAGGAAGACGCCTGATCGATCGTCGGTACCGCAATCGCGACCAACGGCTCCGGCGCCGCGACGGGCGTCGCGGCATCGGCCGCGGGCGCTGCGGCCGCGAACCACAGGAATGCCGTCGTCAGCACAGCTGCGCTGCCGCCCCTTCGGCGCCCTGACAGAAGATAAAATTCACCCGTGGCTCCCACGCCTAAGCCCGCTGGACGAAAAGGCACTAATCGTCCATCGCCCCCCTTTAACAGGAATGATTGAACATCAAATGAACTGCTGTCACCCCTCGTCCTTGTAACGTGCGGGAAATTTTACGGAGTTGAACGGCATGACGCGCCCGCCATCTGCATCGCTGCTCGCCGCGCTCAGGGATCGGCTGGGCGCGAAGGGATACAGCGACGATCCCGACGCGATGGCGCCTTGGCTGACCGATTGGCGCGGCAAATATCACGGCCGGGCGGCGGCCATGCTCTCGCCGGGGACGATCGAAGAGGTCGCTGCGATCGTGCGCCTGTGCCGCAAGGACAAGGTCGCGCTGGTCCCCCAGGGCGGCAACAGCGGGATGGTCGGCGGCGCGACACCCGACGCGAGCGGCGACCAGCTGCTGGTCAGCCTCCGGCGAATGAACCGGATACGCCATATCGACGAAGCGGCGCAGCTCGCCGTCGCCGAGGCGGGCGTGGTACTCGAGAATTTCCACAACGCCGCCCTGGACCATCGCCTCCGGTTCCCGCTCACGCTGGGCGGCAAGGGCTCGGCGACGATCGGCGGGCTGGTATCGACCAACGCGGGAGGAACACAGGTCCTGCGCCACGGAACGATGCGTGCGCTGGTCGCCGGTGTCGAGGCAGTCCTGCCCGACGGCAGCATCTTCGACGGGCTCGCCGCACTCAAAAAGGACAATCGCGGCTATGACCTGCGTCACCTGCTGTGCGGTGCCGAGGGAACGCTGGGCATCGTCACGGCCGCCTGCCTTCGCCTCGTCCCGACCGCCGCGCGGTGCACGGCATGGGTCGGCCTGGAAACACCCGAAGCCGCGCTTCGGCTGCTGCACCGCCTCGATGCTGCGATCGGGCGCGAACTCGAAGGGTTCGAACTTATCCCGCACGCCTGCCTCGACGCAGTCCTGCGGCATATTCCGCAGACCCGTGCGCCGCTTGGGGTCGCGCAGCCATGGTATGTCCTTCTGGAACTCGCCGGCGAGAGCGACCGGAAATTGCTCGAGCAGCTGGAAGAACAGCTCGCGGCCGCGCTCCAGGCCCGACTGATCGGCGATGTCGTGATCGCCAAAAATGACAGCGAAAGCGATGCCTTCTGGCGGTTGCGCGATTCGATCTCGGAGGCCGAACGCGCCGAGGGCCCGGCATTGCAGCACGACGTCAGCGTTCCGGTCGAGCAGATGCCGGCCTTTATCGCGGAAAATCCGCGCCGGCTCTCCCGTGCCTTTCCCGGCGCCCGGGCGCTTTCCTTCGGCCATCTCGGCGACGGCAACGTGCACCACCATGTCCAGCCGCCGATCGGCATCGACGGTGCGGGATGGCTTGCCGAATACGGCGCGGCGGTGAGCGGGCTTGTCTATTCGCACGTCCTCGAACTGGGCGGCTCGATCTCGGCCGAGCACGGCATCGGCCAGATGAAGCGCGACATATTGGCCGAACTGGACAGCCCCGCACGCCTGGCCGCACTTCGCGCCGTCAAGACGGGCCTCGACCCGGCGGGCATCTTCAACCCGGGCAAGCTGATCGGGTGACGCCTCGGCTACCAGCGCCGGTCGCGCGTCGACGCCCTCTTGCGCCGCGCGGCGCGGGCCAATAAGGCGCTATATCCTTTTCGTCCCGCCCTGCGGGACCCTTACCGGAGTCTAGACATGGCCACCGCGCCCGCATCTGCCAATCTTCCGCTGTTCTACAAGGACCTCGCCCCGCTTTCGAGCGTCGAGCATGCCGATTTCCACGCCCGTCCCCTCGACAGCGCCGAATTCCTGGTGGGCCAGCACGCAATCCCGCTGACCTCGGACGAGTTCGTGTCGGCTTGCCGCTTTTTCCCGATCGTCTTTTCGGCCGGCGACAATCCGGTTCCGCTCGCACTGATGGGCCTGAACGAAGGCATCAACACCTTCGTCGACGACCAGGGCAAGCTGGTCAATCCGGTCTATGTTCCGGCCTATATCCGCCGCTACCCCTTCCTGCTCGCGCGCCTGCAGCCCAATTCGGAAGATCTGTCGTTGTGCTTCGACCCGACCTCGGGCGCGCTCGGCAAATTCGACGAGGGCGATGCGCTGTTCGTCGACGGCCAGCCGTCGGAGCAGGTGCAGGCCGTGCTCGAATTCTGCAAGAATTTCGAGGAGGCCGGCCAACGCACCGGCATGTTCATGGACGAGCTCAAGAAGGCCGATCTGCTCATGGACGGCGAAGTCGCCATCCAGCAGGAAGGCAACGACAAGCCCTATGTCTATCGCGGTTTCCAGATGGTCGACGAGAACAAGCTGCGCGAATTGCGCGGCGACGTGCTGCGCAAGCTGATGCAGAACGGCATCCTCGGTCTGATCTTCGCGCATCTTTTCTCGCTGCAGCTGATGCGCGAAGTGTTCGCCGAACAGGTCAAGAGCGGCAAGATGCCGCTGAACACCGAACTGCCCGCCGCCTGAAACAGACAAACAAAAGGCCGCCCTCATCGATGACGGGGCGGCCTTTTGTTTTTGGCCGTTACACTATCGGCCAAATCCGGTCGTAGCTCAGAAATCGACAGCTACGCCTTTGAGCTCCCAGTCGCCGTAGCGCACCGGGTTGCGCCCGCCGGGCTGATCCCCGGCCTTGTCTTCATGGATCGGCCGGGGCGCCGGAACCGCACTGTTCGTCCACCCCTCGGGCGCTTTCACATGCGCGGGGCGCTTTACAGCACGCGGCGTTCCGCCGATGGTCGGGGTCGGGCTGTTTTCACTCGTCATGCCCGCAATATAGGATTTTTCATGCGCCACGCCAACCACGCCTGTGCCGGTCATGGCTGATCGCCGTCCGCGTCGCCGTCGGTCCGCGGGTGAGGCCGAGCCGCCGGGCATGGCGCCGCGCCGCGCGGCGTTGCGGCTGCTCGACGCGATCTTGCGGCGTGGCGATCCGCTCGACGTCGCCATGCATGCCGCCGCGCAGGGCCTGACCGGCGCCGATCGCGCCTTTGCCGTCGCCATCGCGTCCGAGGCGCTGCGCTGGATGGTCGATATCGACGCGCTGATCGACGGCGCGACGGCGCAAATCCTGCCCGACGACGTCAAATCGCGCGCGGTACTCCGGATCGCGCTCGCACAGCTGCTGGTACTCAAAAGTCCGGGCCATGCGGTCGTATCGACCGCGCTGCCCCTCGTCGACGGCGGGCCGCGACGGCTGGTCCATGCGATCCTGTCCCGCGCGCAACAAGAGGAATGGCAGCTTCCGGCGGGCGCCACGCTTCCCCTGCCCGCTGCCGAACGCTGGGCCGAGCAATGGGACCTGAAAATGGTCGAGGCGGCGGAAGCGAGCTGGAGCGCGCCACCGCCGATCGATCTGAGCTTCGCCGCCGAACCCGGCGCGGACGAATGGCCCGAGGCGCTCACGCTCGCACCACGCCACCGCCGCCTGCCGCGCGGACAGGCCGTCGAGGCGATGCCCGGCTACCGGGAAGGCGGCTGGTGGGTGCAGGATCTGGCGGCCAGCATGCCCGCACGCCTGCTCGGCAACGGCGAGGGCCGGACGGTACTCGACCTCTGCGCCGCGCCGGGCGGCAAGACGATGCAGCTCGCCGCCGCAGGATGGAATGTCGTCGCGGTCGACGCCAGCGCCAAGCGGCTCGAACGGCTGCGCGCCAATATCGAACGCACCAGCCTTTCGGCGGAGATCGTCCAGGGCGATATCCGGTCGTGGGAACCGGCGAATCCTGCCGACGCGATCCTGCTCGATGCCCCCTGTTCGGCGACCGGCATTTTCCGTCGCCACCCCGATGTGCTTCACCGCATCGAACCGCGGCAGATCGAAGAGATGGCCGCGTTGCAGGCCGACCTGCTCAGCCGCGCGGCGAATTGGCTGAAACCCGGCGGAACACTCGTCTACGCAACCTGCTCGCTCGAACGCGCCGAGGGCGAAGACCGGATGTCGGCTTTTCTCGATCGCCACAAGGGCTGGACCGTCGCCCCCGCGCGCCCCGACGAGTTGCCCGATATGATCGCGCCCGACAGCGACGGATTTGTCCGGACGCTCCCCGGCATGCTCGCCGATGAAGGCGGCCTCGACGGATTTTTCGTCGCGCGGCTGCGCGCGCCGTCAAACTGACCTTCCGCGCGAGCGGGACATGAACGTTCGCGCCCGCGGCCAGACTTTCCCGGGAAAGAACTGGCCGCGGATCGCCCGGCTTCGTCAGAATACCGCCTTCGGCGCCGTCTCCTTCATCATCGCAGCACGCACCATCGGGATCGGCGGGCCGCCGTAAGACAGGAATTCGTCGTGGAACGCCTTCCACTTCGTCTTGTCGCCCTTGGTCCAGTCATCGCGCAGCTTGCGGATCATCAGCTTGCCCATCGTGTAATTGAGATAGGCGGGATCATAGGTGCCACGCGCCGCCTGTTGCCGCGCGTTACCTTCGTCCTGATAGCATTGCTCCTTGAACAGCTTTTCCGAGTCCGCGACCGTCATCCCCTTGGTGTGCAGGCCGATCGCCGAGAGATAGCGGCAGTCGCGCAGCAGCGCGTTCGACAGCTGGCCGATATGCGTTTCGGGGTCGCCCTCGCCCAGCCCGGCATCCCACATCATCTCTTCGGTATAATGGGCCCACCCCTCGGCGAAGGCGTAGCCGACGAACAGCTTGCCGAAGATGCTTTCGGCGCGGTTCGAGTGAAGGAAGTTGAGGAAGTGGCCCGGCCAGACTTCATGGACCGAGGTAAACATCAGATCCTTGCGTCCCGGCACGAAATCGGCCTGCGTCTGCTTGTCCCACGCGGGATCGGGCGGCGAGATATAATAGACCGACGGCAGGCCTTTCTCATATGGCCCCGGAATGTCGATATAGGCGCTGTTCTGCCGGTTATACGGCGGCGATTCCTCGACCTGCGCCTGTTCGGTCCCCGGGATCGTCACGATGTCCTTTTCGATCAGGAAGGCCCGAAGCGCCGGCAGCTGGCGCCGTGCCTCGGCAACCGGGCCGTCGGCGGGCTTGTCCGAATTCATCTTCTTCATGCAGTCGGCGATCGTCATTCCGGCGGCATAGGTCGCGCAGGCAGCCTTCAGCGCGTCCTGGTTGCGCTTGAGGTCGGCCTGCCCGATACGCTCCAGCTCGTCGAGCGGCGTGTCGACGCCCTCGTTGGTCAGGATCATCTTCGAGAATTTCTCGGCGCCGAGCGCGTAGCCGTCTGCCGTACCCGGCTGCGATCCGACATATTTCGCAAGATCGGTCATCGCTGCGCCAGCTTTTGCGACGGCTTCGTCGAACTGCTTCTGCAGCGCCTCGTCCTTGACCGACGCAAAGGCGGCCTTTGCGTCGCCGGTATAATAGTCGGCAAAGCCGCCGAAGCCTGCGGTGCCATATTTGACGAAGGTCGCGGGCAGCGGAAGCTTGAGGTTCGCCTTGATCTGTGCCGCGGCTGCCGGGACCTTTTCGGCATAGGCGATGAACGCCTTCATCCGCGTCGTCGCATCGGCATAAGGGCGCGCGATATAGACATTGGGATCGAGCGCGCCGGTGTAGAAGGCAGGGTTCTTCTGCGCGAAATCGGTATCGCGAAGGAAGAAGAGCTGTCCCTGCGCGACGTGGATCAGATAATCGCGCTCGAACTTTTCGGCTTCGGTCATCTCCCCGTCGAACGCCTTGGCGTCGGCGATCGCCTTTTCGAGATAGGCGGCCTGTTTTTCGAGGCCCTCGGGCGACCAGTCGGGTAGCTGGCCGTCATATTCATGCTTGCCCTGATAAACGGCGAAATTGGGATTGAGCGGGAAATAGCCCGCGAGGAACTGATCGCGAAATCCGGTCCAGTTCGTCGCCCCCGATCCTGTCGCCGACTTGTTGTCCGACGCATTGCAAGCGGTCAGCACCAGCAAGCTCGCAGCCATCGCTGCCCCGCCGAAACGGACAAATTTGCTTTTCATTCCAATATCTCCCTGACTCCTGTGTCGACACTTGTGCCAGCGACCCCGACCGATGACACCTGCAAATCGACGAACGGCAAAGCTATGCCATCTGGACAGCAACGAAAAGCGGACTACGGCGATCGGCAATGGCGACGATCCCTCCCCCCGAAGGCGTAGAACCGGTGATGCCGGAGGCGACGCCCAAAGCCCCCTCCCCGCTCAGCTATCCCGACTTCCGCTATTTCTGGGTCGCGCGATTCACCGCAGTGATGGCTACGATCGCGATGGTGGTCGTCATAGGCTATCAGCTCTACGACACCGCGCGCACCGACTATGGCATGTCGATCAAGGAAGCCTCGTTCCAACTGGGGCTGCTCGGCCTGTTCCAGTTCGTCCCGCTTGCGATCCTCACCCCCGTCGCCGGCTGGGCGGCCGACCGGTTCGAGCGGCGCAGCGTCGCGATCTTTTCGAACCTCATCGACCTCCTCATCGCCGCAACGCTCGGGTGGCTTACCTGGGCGGACGGCCTGACCCTGCCGCTGCTCTTCGGCCTTGCCGCGCTCCACGGCGTCGCACGCGTCTTCTCGGGCCCGGCGATGAGCGCGATCGCGCCGAATATCGTCCCGCCTGCTGTCCTGCCGCGCGCGATCGCGATGAGCAGCATCGCCTGGCAATCGGCGTCGGTGGTCGGGCCGGCAGCCGGCGGGCTGATCTATGCCGCACACCCGGGAGCGGTCTACGTCTTCTCCGCGCTTCTCCTTGCCATTTCCGCGTTCACGCTCAGCCGCGTGCGGCCCGTCCTGCCGCCGCCCGCCGAAGTTCGCCGCCACCCGCTTCGCGAAATGGTCGACGGGCTGCGCTTCGTGTGGGTCGAGCGCTTCCTGCTGGGGACGATCACGCTCGATCTGTTCGCAGTCCTGCTCGCGGGCGCGACCGCGATGTTCCCGGTCTTCGCGCGGGACATATTGCACGCCGGGCCCGAAGGCGCGGGGCTGATGCGCGCCGCCGTCGCGGCGGGCTCGGTCGCGGTCGCGGTCGGCCTCGCCATCCGCCCGATCGAACGCAATGTCGGCGTGAAGATGCTGTGGGCGGTTGCGGTGTTCGGTGCCGGCACTGTTGCGTTCGGACTTTCAACCAACCTGATCCTGTCGCTTGGCGTGCTCGTGCTCATGGGCGCGGCGGACATGTTCTCGGTTTTCGTGCGCGGTACGCTGATCCAGCTCAACACCCCCGATCATATGCGCGGCCGCGTCAGTGCCGCGTCGGGGCTCGCGATTTCGGCGTCGAACGAGCTTGGCGAGATGCGCGCCGGCGCGATGGCGGCCGCGCTCGGCCCGATCAGCGCCGTCGTCGTCGGCGGCGCCGCGGCGGTCGGGGTGACCGCGCTGTGGGCCTGGATCTTCCCGGAGCTGCGGCGTGCCAGAACCTTCGAACCGCAGTTCAGGCAAGCGAACGACTAGCGCCGGCACCGCTTGCCGCGCGCACCACTCATTTTACCCGAAAGCTATTGTCAATTTATTTAGTTGAGTTATTGAAGACTCACCCGTCACCGCGGTTCCCCCTCTCTCCCCCGATGGAGCGACCGCCATGAACAATTCGAATATCCGCCATAAAATCCTGACCATACCGGGTCTCTACAACAGCGGCCCCACCCACTGGCAGAGCCTGTGGGAGCGCAGTTTTGCCGACTGCGAACGTGTCGAGCTCGGCAGCTGGGACGAACCGCTGAAGGACCAGTGGGTCGAGCGGATCGCCGACGCGATCGACGCCGAGCACGAGCCCGTCCTCATCGCCGCGCACAGCCTCGGCTGCCACGCCTTTGCGCACTGGTTCGCCGCGGCGAGCAGCGTTGCCCGTGACCGCATCGCCGGCGCATTGCTCGTCGCGCCGCCCGACCTCTCGCAGCTGCGCCGCGACGCGCGGGTCGCGAGCTTCACCGACTCACCCGCACTATCGTCGCAGGTGCCGATGATCGTCGTCGCCAGCGATGACGATCCCTACGCCAGGACCGCGCATGTCTGGCGCCTGTCGCGGCACTGGGACGCGCGCTTCGTCAACGCCGGCCCCTTTGGCCATATCAACGCCGAATCGGGCATCGGCGACTGGCCTTATGGACAGTATCTGCTGGCATCGTTACAACCCGCGCCGACGCCGGTGCCGGCGGACGAGGCACGCTGGCTCCGCGCCGGCGACTGGCCAAATCGCGTCCGCCGCGACCCGCGTTTCGAGTTCAAAGAGAGAGCGCACCGATCATGAAAGCCAATTCGATCCTCGATACCATCGGGAACACACCACACATCCGTGTCGCCAAGCTGTTCCCCGACGCCGAAGTCTGGGTGAAGTCGGAACGCAGCAATCCCGGTGGATCGATCAAGGATCGAATCGGCCTCGCGATGATCGAGGCGGCCGAACGCGACGGCAGCCTGAAAGCCGGCGGCACCATCGTCGAGCCGACGTCGGGCAATACCGGCATCGGCCTCGCGATGGCGGCCGCGGTCAAGGGCTACAAGCTCATCCTCGTCATGCCCGAAAGCATGTCGGTCGAACGCCGCCGGCTGATGCTCGCCTATGGCGCGACCTTCGACCTGACGCCCCGCGAAAAGGGGATGAAGGGAGCGATCGAGCGTGCGATCGAGCTCGTCGAAACGACCCCGGGCGCATGGATGCCGCAGCAGTTCGAGAATGAGGCGAATATCGACGTCCATGTCCGTACGACCGGCCCTGAAATCCTTGCCGATTTCAAGGACAGCCCCATCGACGTGCTGATCACCGGCGTCGGCACCGGCGGCCATATCACCGGGACTGCGCAGTTCCTGAAGCAGCATTGGCCCAATCTGAAGGTCTATGCGGTCGAACCCGAGCTGTCGCCGGTGATTTCGGGGGGCCAGCCCGGACCGCACCCGATCCAGGGCATCGGAGCGGGCTTCATTCCGCGCAACCTCCATACCGACCTTCTCGACGGCGTGATCAAGGTCGACGCCGCCGATGCCAAGGATTTCGCGCGCCGCGCCGCGACCGAGGAAGGCATGCTCGTCGGTATCTCGTCGGGCGCGACACTGGCGGCGATTGCGCAAAAGCTCGGCGAACTGCCGCCGGGTAGCCGCGTGCTCGGTTTCAACTACGACACTGGCGAGCGCTATCTGTCGGTTCCCGATTTCCTGCCGGAAATCTGACTCCGCGCCATGCGCCTTGAAGGCGATCGGGCAGTGCCGCTGCTGCGCGACTGGACGGGCTGGCTGTTCGTCCTGATCGCGGTCGCAGCGGTCGTTGCGGTACTCTTCGCGAGCCAGCCGGCGGGCAATGGCAGCCGCCACGCGCACACACACCCGGTCGCGCCGCCCGCCGATGTCGTCCCCGAAGTCCAGCCCATGGAACTCGCCCCGGTGACGCAGGACGACGCGCGCGCGCAGAATGCCGAAGTCGCGCTGGTCACCAAGGGTTTCGTCGCGGCGCGCCCCTTCGTCTATGCCGGTGGCGGCGACGCAAAAGCTCGCGCTCGTGACTGTCTTGCCGCGGCAATGCTTTACGAGGCCGGCGACGACGCCAAGGGACAGCAGGCGGTGGGTCAGGTCGTCATCAATCGCGCACGCCACCCCGCCTTTCCCAAATCGATCTGCGGCGTCGTGTTCCAGGGATCCGAACGCACCACGGGGTGCCAGTTCACCTTCACCTGCGACGGTGCATTGAACCGCCGCTATTCGGATGCGGCGTGGCAGCGGGCACGCAACAACGCCGATCTGATGCTGTCAGGCGGAACCTATCCGCCGGTCGGGCTCGCCACCCATTACCACACCGACTGGGTTCGCCCCTATTGGAGCGACAGCCTCGAGAAGATTGCGATCGTCGACACGCATCTCTTTTTCCGCTGGCCGGGTTTCTGGGGTACCCAGGGCGCGTTCCGCGGCACGGTGTCGGGGAGCGACGGGCCGGTGGCGAAGCTCGCGGCGATATCGCCGCTGCATGCGATCGCGCTGGGATTGCCGGCCGAGATTGCCGCGGGTGTCGACGCCAATGCCGCGGTCGGCGAAGCACGCGTCGTGACGGGCGCCGGCGAAAGCGCAGGCCGCGACACGATTTATACCCAGCTCGACCGCAAGGCGGCGCCCGAAAGCTTCGTCACCACGGCGCTGCGGCTGTGCGGCGACAAGCCCTATTGCAAGTTCATGGGCTGGACCAATCCGACCCTCAAGCCGGACAGCGACGCCATGAGCGACACGCAGCGCTCGGCGATGAGCTTTTCCTACCTCCGCGACGACAAGGCCGGGTTTGAAAAGGCGCTGTGGAATTGCAGCGAATACAAGCGCGACGACGTGCGCCAGTGCATGAAGCGCTGATTCGGAAAACGGCGGAATTCCGGCTGACTTCATTCGGGAATGGTATTTCCCGCGGTGATAAAGCCACAAAACCACGCATGCACACGTTCGGATTGTGGCTTTTGTGGCTTTAGCCCCCGCCCTCTGCTGCAAACCCCGGCTTTCGCCAAGGAAGCGACAATATGATCGGCCGGGCTCCATCCGCGAGGATGAAACACAGCTCGACTTTGCAGGACGGGCTTTTCTCGATCAGCCGTGCGGCCTGATCAGATATTTCTCGCCCGTACGCTTCGCGTTGTACGCCTGCGCCGTATCGATATCGAGCGCGTCGGTCAGCGAGACCTCGTGACTGTAATGGCTCTTGAAAGTGGTCGTGAGCTCATCAACGACGCGTTTGCGCATCCGCCCCACCGTTTCCATGCCCGCCTTCGCCATGAAGGGCGTCAGCAGGAAGCCGCCGAGAGCCCAGGTCAGTCCGAAGCTGCGCGCCGAGAAAGTGGTCGGCGACAGATCGAGCGCGCCATAGATATAGACCTGCTTGAACGTGTCCGAGCCATAGCGGCTGTAGATCGTCATCTTCCGCACGGCAGCGGCTTCCATCGCGGTCAGTATCTGGCCCGCGAGCTTGCCGCCGCCGGTCGCATCGAAACCGAGCGTCGCGCCGGTTTCGGCGATCGCATCGACGAGGCGCTCCATGAAATCGTCGGCGCCGCTGTTGACGATATGTTTCGCGCCGATGCCCTTCAGGATTTCGACCTGCGCGTCGCTGCGCACGATGTTGACGAGCGGAATGCCGTCCTTCGCGCAAATCTTGACGAGCATCTGGCCGAGGTTCGAGGCGGCGGCCGTATGAACGATCGCGCTGTGGTTCTCCATCCGCATCGTTTCGGTGAATGCGAGGCTGGTGAGCGGGTTGACGAAGCAGGACGCGCCGTCGGCGGGATCGGTACCGTCGGGCAGCGGCATCACCATCTGCACGGGCAGGCAGCGATATTCGGCATACATCTCGCCGCCGAGCAGCGCGACGGTCTTGCCGAGCAGCGCCTGTGCCTCAGGCGTATCCCCTGCCGCGACAACGGTGCCGCAGCCTTCGTTGCCGATCGCGAGCGCATCACCGACGCGGCCCGCCATTGCGCGCATGCCGGCAGGCGGGATGTCGGCGGTGATGACGGGCAGGCCTTCGCGGGTCGAGGCGCGCGCGGTCGACATGTCGGCGCCGCCGAACAGCAGGCCGAGATCCGACGGGTTGATCGGCGCGGCGAGCACCTTCACCAGCACTTCGTTCGGCTTCGGTTTCGGCATCGGACGGCGCTCGAGCGAGACTTCGAGTTGCCCTTCGGGCTTCACGAGCGTCAGCATGGTGAGGTTGGTTTCAGGCAGGTCGATCATCGCACATCTCCCGTATTCGGTTTTTCGATGCAACGGATTAGGGCGTGTCGCACCGGCTGGCAACCGGCGTTCGATCCGGCGACGCTGGCATTTAGTCCGGGTACCGACTGCGGTCGATGCACCCCGGCGCTATGGCGCCGATTTTTCCCGCTCGCAGACCCTGCGGTAAAGATGCTGGTCCGAAGCGGTTGCTCCCAACTCTTCCCAAGGCGAGCTATGGTCCGGGCCTGACACATCGGTGGCGATGGGCTGATTTTTGTCGTCGAATAGCTGCGGGCCGACCATGCGAGCGCCGCGCGTGCCGCAGTTTACCTGAACGACGCCATTCATGGCGACGGCATTGCCCGGCGCACCTTCAGCCTCGGTCATTTCGAGTGAAAAGCCGATTTGCCGTACCTCGTCATCCACCTGACGGTAGGTGTCGGCATAAAGAATATATGTCACGCCACCATCGGTGAAGCGATCAGGATCGGC
Source organism: Sphingopyxis sp. (assembly GCF_016463645.1). Taxonomy (GTDB): domain Bacteria; phylum Pseudomonadota; class Alphaproteobacteria; order Sphingomonadales; family Sphingomonadaceae; genus Sphingopyxis. The sequence goes on from NZ_JAEMQX010000021.1 coordinate 19,856, forward strand.
TGCTGCCGGTGCAAGCGCGATGGACAGCGGCAGAAGCCACGATGAAGGGTCGATCATGCTTCCTCATGGCCTCTGGTGAACGGCCAGCCAAGAACGAAATGTGCGGCCCGCCCGGAATGGCAGCGGCCCTACCCGGCTGGCGAATATTGTGCGGCGAGGCGCAGCACCTCTTCGGCCAGCTCCATCCGGCAGATCAGCAGATCGGGGAGATAGGGGTCGGCACAATTATAGACGAGCGGCGATCCGTCGACGCGGCTGACGTGCAGGCCTGCGGCAATCGCTACTGCGGCCGGGGCGCAATTGTCCCATTCATATTGCCCGCCGGTATGAAGGTAGATGTCGGCCTCGCCGCGCACCACAGCCATCGCCTTGGCACCTGCCGACCCCATGGCGAGCAGTTCGGCGCCCATCTTTTCCGCGACATGGACGGCTTCGGCGGCAGGCCGCGTGCGGCTCACCAGCATTTTGAGCGGGACATTGGCGGGCTCGAGCGGCTTCGGTGAACCCGAGGTCAGCGTCAGGCCCAGCCCCGGCAGCGCCACGGCGCCGACCGTCGGAACGCCCTCTATCGCGAGCGCGACATGCACCGCCCAGTCGCTGCGCCCTTCGCTATATTCGCGCGTGCCGTCGAGCGGATCGACGATCCACGCGCGCCTGTTGTCGCAGCGAACGATATTGTCCTTTTCCTCCTCGGAAAGGATGGCATCGTCGGGGCGCGCGGCACGGAGTTCGCGCATCAGCATCGCATTGGCCCGCGCGTCGCCCGCCTGACCGAGCGACTTGCCGACAAATTTGCCCGATATTTGAAGATCAAGCAGCATCAGCCCCGCGGCTGCGGCGAGCCTTTCAGCGAGCTGTTCATCCGTTTCCCCCGCAGTCATATCTATCCCAGCAAGCGATCGATGATCAGATCCGCCGCCTCTTCGGGCGTCATCGCGGTCGTGTCGATGCGGATCTCCGGATTTTCGGGCGCCTCATAGGGGCTGTCGATCCCGGTGAAGTTCTTGAGCTGTCCGGCGCGCGCCTTTTTGTAGAGGCCCTTCACGTCGCGGCGCTCGGCCTCGGCGAGCGGGGTGTCGATAAACACCTCGATAAACTCGCCCTCGGGCAGCATGCCGCGCACCATTTCGCGCTCGGCGCGGAAGGGCGAGATGAAGGCGGTGATGACGATCAGCCCGGCGTCGCTCATCAGCTTGGCGACCTCGCCTACCCGCCGGATATTCTCGATCCGGTCGGCCTCGGTGAAGCCGAGGTCGCGATTGAGGCCGTGGCGGACATTGTCGCCGTCGAGCAGGAAGCTGTGGCGGTTCATCCGGTGCAGCTTCTTTTCGACGAGGTTCGCGATCGTCGACTTGCCCGATCCCGACAGGCCGGTGAACCACAGCAGCGCGGGCCGCTGGTTCTTGAGGTTCGCGCGCATGTCGCGGTCGATGTCGGTCGCCTGCCAATGGACATTCTGTGCGCGGCGCAGGCTGAAGTGCAGCATGCCCGCGGCGACGGTCGCGTTGGTGAGCTTGTCGATCAGGATGAAGCCACCGAGCGTCCGATTATCGCCATAGGCTTCGAAGGTGATCGGCTTGTCGGTCGACAGTTCGACGACGCCGATGCCGTTGAGGTCGAGCGTCTTCGCCGCGAGATGGTCGAGCGTGTTGACGTTGATTTCGTACTTCGGTTGCTGGATCGTCGCCGAGACGCTCTGCGTCGCGAGTTTGAGCCAATAGGCGCGGCCCGCGATCATCGCCTCGTCGGCCATCCACACCAAAGTCGCCTCGAACTGGTCGGCTGCCTCGGGCGGCGCGTCGGCGGCGGCGATCACGTCGCCGCGCGAGCAATCGACCTCGTCAGCGAGCGTCAGTGTGACCGACTGGCCTGCAACGGCTTCATCGAGGTCGCCGTCGAGGGTGACGATGCGGTCGACGGTCGTGGTCTTGCCGCTCGGCAGGATGCGCACCGCGTCGCCGGGCCGGACCTTGCCGCTCGCAAGCTGGCCCGAGAAGCCGCGGAAATCGAGGTTCGGACGGTTGACCCATTGCACCGGCAGGCGGAACGGCTTGGCTTCGTCGGCGGCGGCTCCGATCTCTACATTTTCGAGATGTTCGATCAGCGCGGGCCCCTTGAACCACGGCGTGTTGTCCGAGAGCGCGGTGATATTGTCGCCCTTGAAGCCCGAGATCGGAATCGCGGTGAAGTTCGTGATGCCGATCTCGCTCGCGAAGGCGCGATACGCCAGCGTGATGCGATCGAACACGGCCTTGTCGTAGCCGACGAGGTCCATCTTGTTCACCGCGAGCACGATATGGCGGATGCCGAGCAGGTGCGCGAGGAAGCTGTGGCGGCGCGTCTGCGTGAGCACGCCCTTGCGCGCGTCGATCAGGATGACGGCGAGGTCGGCAGTCGAGGCGCCGGTCACCATGTTGCGCGTATATTGTTCGTGCCCCGGGGTGTCGGCGACGATGAACTTGCGCTTTTCGGTCGTGAAAAAGCGATAGGCGACGTCGATAGTGATCCCCTGTTCGCGCTCGGCGGCGAGGCCGTCGACGAGCAGTGCGAAATCGATCTCCTGCCCCTGCGTGCCGACGCGCTTGCTGTCGGCTTCCAGCGCGGCGAGCTGGTCCTCGAAGATCATCTTCGAGTCATAGAGCAGGCGGCCGATCAGCGTGGATTTGCCGTCGTCGACCGAGCCGCAGGTGATGAAACGCAGCAACGATTTCTGCTGATGTTGCGCGAGATAGGCATCGATATCCTCGGCGATCAGCGCGTCGGTGACGTAAACAGGATCGGTCATCAGAAATACCCCTCCTGCTTCTTCTTCTCCATGCTCGCGTCACCGCCATCCTTGTCGATGATGCGCCCCTGACGTTCGCTGGTCGTGGTGAGCAGCATTTCCTGGATGACTTCGGACAGGGTCGTTGCCCCGCTCTCGACCGCCCCGGTGAGCGGATAGCAGCCGAGGGTGCGGAAGCGCACCGAACGTTCGACAGGTGTCTCGCCGGGAAGCAGCGGGAAGCGGTCGTCGTCGACCATCAGCAGGAGGCCGTCGCGCTCCACCGTCGGGCGCGGCGCGGCGAAATAGAGCGGGACGATCGGGATATTTTCGCGCGCGATATATTGCCAGATGTCGAGTTCGGTCCAGTTCGAGATCGGGAAGACGCGGATGCTCTCCCCCTTCGCCTTGCGCGCGTTGTAGAGGTTCCACAGTTCGGGGCGCTGCTTCTTCGGGTCCCAGCCGTGGCTCGCGGTGCGGAAGGAAAAGATGCGCTCCTTCGCGCGGCTTTTTTCCTCGTCGCGGCGCGCGCCGCCGAAGGCGACATCGAAGCCGTGGAGGTCGAGTGCCTGCTTCAGCCCCTCGGTCTTCCACATGTCGGTGTGCAGCGGACCATGGTCGAACGGGTTGATCCCGCGTTCCTTGGCTTCGGGATTCTGATATACGATAAGCTCCATGCCGCTTTCGGCCGCCATGCGGTCGCGCAGTTCATACATGGCCTTGAACTTCCAGGTCGTATCGACATGGAGCAAAGGGAATGGCGGCGGCGAGGGATAGAAGGCCTTGCGCGCGAGATGGAGCATCACCGCGCTGTCCTTGCCCACGCTGTAGAGCATCACGGGCTTGGCCGCGTCGGCCATCACTTCGCGCATGATATGGATGCTCTCGGCCTCGAGCCGGTCGAGATGAGTCAGCGTATCGGTCATGCCCCGCCCTTGCCGCCCCTCATGACGGCGGGCAAGCTGTATGGCCTTTCGGGGGGCCAAGCCAGACTTGTGAGGCGCCGGATCATGCGGTGGCCTCGACCTTCGTCCGCCGCCACTCGGCCGCGATGGCGCCGATCGTTTCGAGCGCATGGGCGAGTTGCGGCGCGACCTCGGGCAATGCCGCCCACGCCGGATCGGCGATCAGCCCCAGCTCGCGGCGAAAATCATAACCCGCGACCTTGAGCGGAACGATGCCATCTATCGCGAGCGAGACCGGCGCAGTGGTGATCCCGATTCCGGCGGCGACCATGCGCAGGCAACGCTCGTCGCTTTCGCTGCGCAGCGCAAAGCGCGGACGGACGCCGTGGCGCGTGAAGAAACGGCTCGTCGCGTCGAGAAATTCGCATGAGCGACGCGCGATCATCGTCTCGGCGGCAAGCTCCTCGGGCCCGACCTCGATCCGCCCCGCGAGCGGATGATCCGACGCAATGAACATCGCAAGCGGCTCTTCGTAGAGCGATGTCACATGATCGCCGCGTTCGCCCGCACGCAGCGGAACAAGCGCCATGCTGATGCGACCGCTGCCGAGCGCGGCCCGCAGCTCGGAGTCGCTGTTTTCGATCAGCTCGATGGCGAAACCGGGGCGTAGCGCCGCCGCGACCTGTTGCAACAGCTCGGCCGGCACCGAGCGGATGACTCCGAGCTTGAGCTCGCTCGCATGACGGTCGCTTTCACGGTCGAAATTGTCGGCAGCGCGAAAGCCGCGTTCGAGATCGCGCGCGATCGGCAGAAAGCGGCCGCCCGCCTCGGTCAGTCTGATCTGGCGGCGGTTGCGGATGAAAAGCGGCGTGCCGACCAGCTTTTCGAGCTCGGCGATGCCGGTCGACAGCGCCGGCTGGGTGACGCGAATCCGCAGCGCCGCCTGCGTAAAACTGCCCGCATCGACCACGGCAAGGAACTGACGGATATGGGCACGCTTAATCATAGATTTTACTTATGCCAAACCGTCATTCGTTTCAATTTCCCTATGGCTGAAATTTGATGCAGTATCGCGGCCTGTCCTGCTCCCAGATCGATAGGTAATCCATGCGCGCCACCCCCGATTTCGATTTCGCTCTCGGCGAAACCGCCGACATGATCCGTGACACCACCGCCCGTTTCGCCGACGAACAAATTGCCCCGCTCGCCGCCAAGGCCGACGCGGAAGACTGGTTCCCGCGCGACGAACTGTGGACGCAGATGGGCGAACTCGGCCTGCACGGCATCACCGTCGAGGAAGAATTCGGCGGGCTCGGGCTCGGCTATCTCGAACATGTCATCGCGGTCGAGGAAGTCAGCCGTGCGAGCGCCGCGATCGGCCTCTCCTACGGCGCGCATTCGAACCTATGCGTCAACCAGATCCGCCGCTGGGGCAATGCCGGGCAGAAGGCGAAATACCTCCCCAAGCTGATCAGCGGCGAACATGTCGGCAGCCTCGCGATGTCCGAGGCCGGCGCCGGCAGCGATGTCGTGTCGATGAAGCTCAAGGCCGACAAGGTTCAGGGCGGCTATGTCCTCAACGGTACCAAATTCTGGATCACCAACGCGACCTGCGCCGACACGCTGGTCGTCTATGCGAAGACGAGCCCCGAGGCGGGATCGCGCGGCATCACCGCCTTCCTGATCGAAAAGGACATGCCGGGGTTCGCCATCGGGCAGAAGATCGACAAGGTCGGCATGCGCGGTTCGCCGACCGCCGAACTCGTCTTCACCGATTGCGAAGTGTCCGAAGAGCAAGTGATGGGTCCCGAAAATGGCGGCGTCGGCGTGCTGATGTCGGGGCTCGACTATGAACGCGTCGTGCTCGCGGGGCTCCAGCTCGGCATCATGCAGGCGTGCCTCGACACGGTCATTCCCTATGTCCGCGAGCGCAAGCAGTTCGGCAAGCCGATCGGATCGTTCCAGCTCATGCAGGCGAAGGTCGCCGACATGTATGTCATGCTCCAGTCGGCGCGCTCCTATGTCTACAACGTCGCGAAGGCTTGCGACGCGGGGCAGACGACGCGCTTCGACGCGGCGGGCGCGATCCTGCTCGCGAGCGAGAATGCCGTGAAGGTCGCGGGCGAGGCGATCCAGGCCCTCGGCGGCGCGGGCTATACCAAGGATTGGCCGGTCGAGCGCTACTGGCGCGACGCCAAGCTTCTCGACATCGGCGCGGGCACGAACGAGATCCGCCGGATGCTGATCGGCCGCGAACTGATCGGCGCCGGCGCGTGATCTGGCTCTGGCTGTCGGCCGCCTTCATGGTGACGACGGCCGGGGTTCATTCGGTGCTTGGTTACCGGCGGCTGATCGTGCCGTTGCTGCGCGGCGAAGCGGGTCCGCTCGCCGATCCGTTGACGCGACGGATCGTCCGCTTCGCATGGCACGCGACGTCGGTGCTGATGCTGATTTCGGCGGCGGCAATCGCATGGCCCGGCACGCCGGACGCATTGCTGATCGTCATCGGCGGCGGATGGCTGGCCACCGGGCTGTTCAATGCGGCCTATACGAAGGGCCGACACATCGCCTGGCCGGCACTCAGCGGCGCGGGCATCCTTGCCCTGATCGGCGCGTTGGCATGAGCATGCGCGGGCTCGTCCATCATATCGACCTGACGGTCGGCGATCTCGCCGCTTCGCGGGCCTTCTACGAGAACGTGCTGGGTTTCCTCGGCTATCGCCGCTCGGCCGATCATGACAATGGCAGCGACTGGGATCGTAATGGCGAGCCCTTCCATTCGATCGGCATTTTGAAGGCCCGCGGCGAAGGCGCCAAACGGTCGCACGACCGCTATTCCCCCGGTCTGCACCATCTGGCGTGGGCAAGCGACAGCCGGGAGGACGTCGATCGTCTGCACGCGCTATTGCTGGAAATCGGAGCGACGATCCTCGACGCGCCCGCCGATTACCCGCGTTATGGTCCGACCTATTACGCCGTCTTCTTTGCCGATCCCGACGGACTGAAGCTCGAATATGTCCATGGCGCGACGGCGAGCGAGCTATGAGCGAATTTCGCGTCACAGGCTTCGACCATATCGTGCTGTGCGTCCGCGACGTCGCCGTGACGCGCGCCTTCTACGAACGGGTTCTGGGCATGACCGCGCGCGAGGAGCGACCGGCCAAATACTCGCTCCATTTCGGCGCGAACAAGGTCAGCCTGCAGGATGCCGCGGCATCGCCGGGCATCGCGCGCGATACTGTGCCCGGCAGCGGCAATTTCTGCCTGCTGAGCGACACGCCGATCGCTGACTGGCGCCTACATCTGGCGGAGCAAGGCGTCGACGTGATCGACAGCGGATTGCGCGATGGTGCGACGGGGACGATCGACTCGCTCTATTTCCACGATCCCGACGGAAACCTCGTCGAGGTCAGCAATATGGTCGAGCGGCGATGAGCGATACGCTGCTCACCGCCCTGCAATATTATGGCGCGGGCGCGGCGACGCTCGCGGCGCTGCTCGTCTCGCTCGACCTCGGACGGCGATGGACCGGCTGGGCCTTCGTCATCTTCGTGACAAGCAGTATGGCCCTTGTCGCCTGGGGTTTCCTGCAACCCGACAGCGAAGGCATCGGCTGGCAGAATATCGCGCTGCTCGGCATCAACTGCGTGGGCGTCTATCGTTACCTGATCCGGAAGGAAAAGCCCGGTCAGCCGGGTGGCAAGGGCGGGACCGACTGAGTGCCCCGCCCTCCCCGATCATCAACCCCAGACGCGGACGCGCTTGTCGGGCGCAAGGTAGAGCTTGTCGCCTTCCTTGACGTCGAACGCCTTGTACCAGGCGTCGAGATTGCGCACCGTCAGCGCGCGGTACATGCCCGGCGCATGGCCGTCGGTCGCGATGCGCGCGCGAAGCGCCTCGGCGCGCATCTTGGTCGCCCACGTCTGCGCATAGGCGATGAAGAAGCGCTGATCGCCGGTGAAGCCGTCGATTACCGGCGCTTCCTTGCCGCCGAGCGACGCGCGATATGCATCATAGGCGGCCTGAAGCCCCGCGACGTCGGCGATATTCTCGCCCAGCGTCAGCTTGCCGTTAACCGCCAAGTCTGGGAACGGCTTGTAGGTGTCGAACTGCGCCGCAAGCGCGTCGCCGGCGGCGTTGAACTTCGCCAGATCCGCCGGGGTCCACCAGTTGCGCAGCGCGCCGGTGGAATCGAACGCCGCGCCGTTGTTGTCGAAGCTGTGGCTGATCTCATGCCCGATCACCGCGCCGATCGCGCCATAGTTGAACGCCGGGTCGGCCTTCGCGTTGAAGAAGGGCGGCTGAAGGATCGCGGCGGGGAAGTTCAGCGCGTTCTGGACCGGCAGGTTCACGGCGTTGACGGTCTGCGGAACCATCCACCATTCGCCCTTGTCCATCGGCTTGCCGATCTTGGCGAGCTGGTGCGCATATTCCGCCTTCTGCCCCGCAACCTCGTTCGCATAGGCATCGGCACCGACCGTGTAGCTGCCATAGTCGCGCCATGTGTCGGGGTAGCCAACGCCGACCGCGATCGTCTCGACCTTCCTGATCGCTTCCTTCTTGGTTTCGGGCGCCATCCAGTCGATCATGTTCACACGGGTGGCAAAGGCCGCCTTGATGTTCTTCACCATGTCACCGACTTCGGCCTTGGCGGAGGCGGGAAAATATTTGTCGGCATAGGCCTTGCCCACCGCGTCACCCAGATAGACGTCGAGCGCGTCGAGCGCGCGCTTTTCGCGGCCGCGCTGCTGCGGCGTGCCCGCCATCGTCGTGCCGTAAAAGCTGAAATGTGCGCTATCGATCGCGCTCGGCAGCACGTCGGCATGGCTGTTGATCTGGTGGAAAGCGAGCCAGTCCTTCCACGCGTCGAGCGGTTCGGACGCGACGAGCGCCGACAGGCCGGTAATCGCGTTCGCGTGATAGGCGCCGAACTTCGCCGCCCCGTCGAGCTTCGCGGCGCTCATGAACGCAGGCCAGTCAATGCCGGGGGCCTTTTTGGCGAAATCGCCCTTGGCCCAGACGTCGGCCGACTTGGTGAAGTCCTCGCTCTGTTCGCGCGTCGCGTGGGCCTTCGCGATCCTGACCTCGAGATCATAGATGCGCTTCGCCTTCGCGGCGGCATCGCTCTGCCCCGCGGCAGTCAGCAGTTTGACGATATAAGCCTGATAGGCGGTGCGGATGCTCGCCATCTTGGGATCGGCCGAGAGATAATATTCGCGCTCGGGCATGCCGAGCCCGCCCTGCAGCAGATAGGGTATGACCTCGCCCGGGGTCGCGAGCCCCTGCGTCACGAAGACGCCGAACAGATTTTCGGTCTGGAAATTGGTCGCATTGAGCGGGTCGACGTCGGCACGAAGCTGCTCGCCGAGCACCTTCGACAGCGCGGCCTTGTCGGTGATCGCGGCAAAGCGCGCGAGGTCGGCGGCAATGGGCTTCATCCCCGCGGCGTCGATCGCCTTCACATTGGTGAAGGCCTTGTAGAAAGCCGCGATGCGACCTTCGTTGGTGTCGGGCGCGGCATCGCCCCTTACGATCGTATCGACCAACTCGCGGTTGCGTTTTTCGGTTTCGAGCTGCGCGACATAAAAGGCGCCGATCGACGAGCGGTCGGCCGGGATTTCGGTGGCCTTGTCCCAATTGCCGTTGGCATAGGCGTAGAAGTCGTCGCCGGGCTTCGCGGCGGCATCCATCGCCGCCTTGCTGATCCCGATATCGGTGCCGACCGTATAGGCGGCCAAGCTGTCCTTCCCGCTACTGCAGGCGACGGGACCCGCAAGAACTGCGGCGGTGGACAGAAGAACAGCAAAGACAGCTTTTTTCATAAGAACGACCTTGTTTTGTCATGGAAAGGCAGACGGCGTACGCCTGTGAAAAAGCGGTTTCAATACCAACCATTTTCGGCCTGCTGCGCTTTTCAATCGACGAGCGGCGGGTTAGTTCCGAACAGATTTCCAGGAGAGACGATACTGTGAGCGCACCGGTTCTTGGCACGAACATCAATGCGGACAGCGACGAATATCGCACCCGCAGCGCGCATAACCGCGCGCTGACCGACGCGCTGCGGACGGCGGTCGCCGAAGCCGCGCTCGGCGGAAACGAGAAGTCGCGCGAGCGGCATACGAGCCGCGGCAAGCTGCTGCCGCGGGAACGCGTCGAACGATTGCTCGATCCGGGCTCGCCCTTCCTCGAAATCGGCCAGCTCGCCGCGAACGATCTCTACGAGGGCGAAGTGCCCGGCGCGGGGCTGATCTGCGGCATCGGACAGGTGTCGGGACGCCAGTGCATGATCGTGTGCAACGACGCGACGGTGAAAGGCGGCACCTATTATCCGATGACGGTGAAGAAACATCTTCGCGCGCAGGAGATCGCCGAGGCGAACCGCCTGCCGTGCATCTATCTCGTCGACAGCGGCGGCGCGAACCTGCCGCATCAGGATCAGGTCTTTCCCGACCGCGACCATTTCGGGCGCATCTTCTTCAATCAGGCGAATATGTCGGCGAAGCGCATCCCGCAAATCGCGTGCGTGATGGGAAGCTGCACCGCAGGCGGCGCCTATGTCCCCGCGATGAGCGACGAAACGGTGATCGTGCGCAATCAGGGAACGATCTTCCTCGCCGGCCCCCCGCTGGTGAAGGCGGCAACGGGCGAAGAAATCAGCGCCGAGGATCTCGGCGGCGGCGACCTGCACGCGAAGAAATCGGGCGTCGTCGACCACCTTGCAGAGAATGACGAACATGCGTTGACGATCGTCCGCGACATCGTCAGCCACCTTGGCGAGGACAAGGGTTTCGAGGTGCCGATCAAAGCCCCGCGCCCGCCCAAATATGCCGCCGAGGAAATCTACGGCGTCGTTCCCGACGACGTCCGCGCGCCATACGATGTGCACGAGGTGATTGCGCGCATCGTCGACGCCAGCGAATTTCACGAGTTCAAGGCGAATTACGGCAGCACGCTCGTCTGCGGCTTCGCGCATATCTGGGGCATCCCGGTCGCGATCCTCGCGAACAACGGCGTGCTGTTCAGCGAAAGCGCGGTCAAGGGCGCGCACTTCATCGAACTGGCACAGCAGCGGCGCATCCCCCTGCTCTTCCTCCAGAATATCAGCGGCTTCATGGTCGGGGGCAAATATGAGGCCGAGGGGATCGCCAAGCATGGCGCGAAGCTCGTCACGGCGGTTGCCACGGCCACCGTGCCGAAGATCACCGTGCTGATCGGTGGCAGCTTCGGGGCGGGCAATTACGGCATGTGCGGGCGCGCTTACTCGCCGCGCTTCCTGTTCAGCTGGCCGAACAGCCGGATCAGCGTGATGGGCGGCGAACAGGCAGCAAGCGTGCTCGCGACGGTCCACCGCGACGCCGACAAATGGACGCCCGACGAGGCCGAAGCCTTCAAGGCCCCGATCCGTCAGAAATATGAGGACGAAGGCAACCCCTATCACGCCACCGCGCGCCTGTGGGACGATGGCATCATCGACCCCGCCCAGACGCGCGACGTGCTCGGACTGGCCTTCGCCGCAACGCTGAACGCCCCGGTCGAGGATTGCGGCTTCGGCGTGTTCAGGATGTGACGATGGTGATGAGCGTAAATCTTGATGGCGACATCATCGACAGCGAGGCCCTGTTTCACACGGCGTTTCGCGAAGCGTCGGGCGTCGAATGGTATGGCGGAAACCTCGACGCGCTGTTCGACCTGATGGTCGGCGTCGTGGCCGGCCCCATCGACATCGCCTGGACCAATGCCGCCCGATCGCGCGCCGCGATCGGCGAGCGCTTCGACCGCCTTCTCACTGTCATCTTCGACGCCATTGCCTATCGCGGCGACGGCTCGATCAACTTGCGGCTGGAATCATGATCACCTCCCTCCTCATCGCCAATCGCGGCGAAATCGCCTGCCGCATCATCCGCACCGCGCGCGAGATGGGCATCCGCACCGTCGCGGTCTATTCGGACGCCGATGCGAAGGCACTGCATGTGCGCGAAGCCGACGAGGCGGTGCATATCGGACCGTCGCCGGCGCGCGAGAGCTATTTGATCGGCGAGAAGATTATCGCCGCCGCGAAAGCCACGGGCGCCGAGGCGATCCACCCCGGGTACGGCTTCCTGTCCGAAAATGCCGAGTTCGCGCAGGCGGTGGCCGATGCCGGGCTCGTGTGGGTCGGGCCGAAGCCATCGTCGATCACCGCGATGGGGCTGAAGGACGCCGCCAAGAAGCTGATGGCCGATGCCGGGGTGCCGGTGACGCCGGGCTATATGGGTGAAAATCAGAACCCCGCCTACCTCGCCGAACAGGCCGCGCTGATCGGCTACCCCGTGCTGATCAAGGCGGTCGCGGGCGGCGGCGGCAAGGGGATGCGGAAGGTCGACGCCGCAGCGGACTTCGCCGACGCGCTCGCCTCGTGCCAGCGTGAGGCGGCGGCGTCGTTCGGCAATGACCATGTGCTGATCGAGAAATATATCCTGACCCCGCGCCATATCGAGGTGCAGGTGTTCGGCGACACCCACGGCAATGTCGTCCACCTGTTCGAGCGCGACTGCTCGCTGCAGCGCCGCCACCAGAAGGTGATCGAGGAAGCCCCCGCCCCCGGTATGGACGAAGCGACGCGCGCCGAGCTTTGCGCGGCCGCCGTTCGCGCCGCGAAAGCCGTCGACTATGTCGGCGCGGGCACGATCGAGTTTATCGCCGACGCTTCGGAGGGCCTCCGCGCCGATCGCATCTGGTTCATGGAAATGAACACGCGCCTGCAGGTCGAGCATCCGGTGACCGAGGAGATCACCGGCGTCGACCTCGTCGAATGGCAATTGCGTGTCGCAAGCAGCGAGCCGATCCCGCTGGCGCAAGGCGAACTCGCGATCAACGGCTGGGCGATGGAGGCGCGGCTTTACGCCGAGGATCCGGCAAAAGGTTTCCTGCCTTCGATCGGCACGCTCGAACTCTTCCAGCTTCCCGAACATATCGGCCGCGTCGACACCGGCGTTTACGAAGGTGCCGAAGTGTCGCCCTTCTACGACCCGATGATCGCCAAGGTCATCGCGTGGGGCGAGGATCGCGAGGAGGCGCGCGAATTGCTGTCCGAGATGCTGGAAGACAGCGCGATCTGGCCAGTGAAGACCAATTCCGCGTTCCTGTTGGGCGCGCTCGACCATCCCGATTTCGTCGCGGGCACCGTCGATACCGGCCTGATCGGCCGCGACGGCGATGCGATGACCGAAGAGCCGGTGCCGACCGCGCAGGCGCTGACCAATGCGGCAATGGCGATGGTACCGCGCTCGCTGCAATCGGGGTTCCGCCTCAACGCCCCCGATGTGCGCAGCGCCCCCTTCCTGCTCGACGGCAAGCGTGTCGAGGTCGAACTGCACGGCCCCGGCGCCGAGGAGCCGGCGCCGGCAATGCTCGTCGCCGAAGGCGGCTCGGTGTGGCAGCTCACACCATGGCGCGCCGAGGGCAGTGCGGGCGGCGCGGCCGGCGACGGCGCGATCCTGTCGCCGATGCCCGGCAAGGTCATCGCGGTCGAAGTGGCGGCGGGCGACCGGGTAACCAAGGGGCAGAAACTGCTCACGCTCGAAGCTATGAAGATGGAGCACAGCCTGACCGCGCCGTTCGACGGCGTGGTGGCGGAGCTCAATGCGGCGGCGGGCGCGCAGGTTCAGGTCGAGGCGCTGCTGGCGAAGATCGAGGCGGCGGAGTGAGCGAACTCGTCCTTCGCGACGCGACGGCGGCAGATCTTCCCGCGATCCTTGCAATGCTGGCCGAAGAGACGATTCCGCCGGGGCGCGAGGCGGATCCGTCCGACCCGCGATATGTCGCGGCGTTCGAAGCGATCGATAGCGACCCCAACCAGCGCCTGATCGCCGCCGAGATCGACGGACGCGTGGTCGGGACGATGCAGTTGAGTTTCCTGCCCGGATTGTCGTTCATCGGCAGCTGGCGCGGGCTGATCGAGGCGGTTCGCATCGTTGCCGACCTGCGCGGACAAAGGCTGGGCGAACGAATGATACTCTGGGCGGTCGATCAATGTCGTGCGCGCGATTGCAAGCTCGTCCAGCTCACATCATCGGCGGCGCGCACGGACGCGCATCGCTTTTACGCGCGGCTCGGCTTCGTGCAGAGCCACGTGGGCATGAAACTTCATCTGAGGGACTGAAAATGGCAGGACGTTTTTTCGACGAATGGACGATCGGCGATACGCTGACGCACGAGATCCGGCGGACGGTGACCGAGACCGACAATCTGCTCTTCACGACGATGACGCACAACCCGCAGCCGCTGCACCTCGACATCGAGGCGGCGAAGGCGTCGGAGTTCGGCCAAATCCTCGTCAACGGCACTTTCACCTTCAGCCTGATGGTCGGGCTGTCGGTCGGCGACACCACGCTCGGAACGCTGGTGGCGAATCTCGGCTACGACAAGCTGGTGATGCCCAAGCCCGTGTTCATCGGCGACACGCTTCGTGCCGAATCCGAGGTCGTTGGTCTCAAGGAATCGAAATCGCGGCCCAATGCGGGTATCGTGACCTTCCTGCACCGCGCGATCAACCAGCGCGACGAAATCGTCTGCCAGTGCGAACGATCCGCCCTGCTCAAGAAGAAAGCTGCCTGATGCGCCTCCGTTCCCTCCTCTTCGTCCCGGGCGACCGGCCCGAGCGCTTCGCCAAGGCGGCGGCATCGGGCGCCGACGCAATCATCCTCGACCTCGAGGATTCGGTATCGCCCGCGAACAAGGAGGCGGCACGCCAGTCGATCGCCGACTATCTGTCGGGTGAACGCGAGGTCGTGACGCTCGTGCGCGTCAACCCGCTCGACGGGCATCTGACCGCCGCCGACGTCGCCGCGATCGCCGCGGCGCGGCCCGACGCGATCATGCTGCCTAAGGCCGAGGGCGCGCCGAGCATCGCGCAGCTCGACACGATCCTGCGCAGCGAGTCCGCGCGCGATGCTTCGCTGCCGCCGATCCTGCCGATCGCGACCGAAACCCCCGCGGCGATTTTCACCCTCGGCAGCTACCGCGAGACGAAGGATCGCCTGCTCGGCCTGACCTGGGGCGCCGAAGACCTGCCTGCCGCGATCGGCGCGACGACGAGCCGCGAGGCCGACGGCAGATACACCTCGCCCTATGAAGTCGCGCGCGCGATGACGCTGTTCGCCGCCCATGCCGCGGGAACCGCGGCGATCGATACGGTCTTTCCGGCGATCAAGGACGAAACCGGCCTCGCCGCCTATGCCGCACGCGCGCGGCGCGACGGATTTACCGGCATGATGGCGATCCACCCGTCGCAGGTCGCGCCGATCAACGCCGCTTTCACCCCGTCGGCCGACGAGGCGGCGCGAGCGCAGGCGATTGTCGACGCCTTCGCCGCCAATCCCGGCGCCGGCGTGCTGCAGATCGACGGCAAGATGGTCGACGCCCCGCACCTCAAGCAGGCACGGCATATCCTTTCGCTGGCTGACTAGGACTTTCGCCCGAACGGTCGATGCCGCTTCATCCAGTCGCGACCGCGATGCCAGCTCTTCTTCAGCCCGCGTTCGGTCAGACTTTCGAACATCGCATCGGGGCTGGTCGGATCGAGCAGCTCATTTTCGGCGATGAACTCGTCGAACGGCCCCGGGGCGGTCAGGTCGAGCCATTCAAGCGATCTGCCCTTGCCGCGCAACGCCTCGATCGTCCCGATCAGCGAGCCGGTCCGCTTGAAGGCGGCCGCGACCTCTTCTTCCCCCACGTCGAGATGCTCGGCGAGCAATGACTCGCGCAGCCGTGCAATCGCCGGTTCGATTCCCTCATTGGCCGGCAACGCGGCGTCGATCGTCACATCGCATTCGCTGTCGAGCCCCATCGAACGATTGTTCATGTTGGCCGATCCGACCCGGATCATGCGGTCGTCGACGATCGCGGTCTTGGCGTGGACATAGATCGGTTCGCCGCCTTTCGTGCGCGGATAATAGACCCTCAGCCGGTCGCCATGCTTCGCCTTCGCGATCTGGCGCACCAGTTGCACGCGCGCGGCGTCCATCGCCATCTGTTCGAGCCAGCCGTCGGCGGTCTCGGGCATCACCATCACGAATTCGGGCGGATCGTCCTCGTTCAGCCGCTCGGCGATCGCGGCGGCGATCTTTCCGCAGGTGAAATATTGGTTCTCGAAGTAGATGAAGCGGTCGGCCGCCGCGATCATGTCGAGATAGAGCTGCTCGATCTCGCGAATTTCCTCATAGCCGTCATATTTGGCGCGGGTGCGCGAGATCGCGACATCGACCCCCTCGAAATCGGGATCGAGATCGTCCGGCCAGCTTTCGCCGGTGCCGTTCACCTCGCGCAGTGGCTTCTTCGTCGCGCGCTGCCAGCGTTCGTTGCCGAGGTCGGCGAGCGCGTTGCCGACCGGGCCGGCGAGGATCATCGTGCTGTCGTGCCACGGCATATAGGCTTTGCCGTCGGGCGCGGTGCGGTGCGGATCGCCGTCCTTGTGATCGCGCGTGTCCCAGCGGCGCGACCCGACGTCGATGCCCCCGCAGACCGCGAGATGATCGTCGAACACCGCGACCTTCTGATGATGGCTGCATCCGACGGGGTGCGCGCTGTCGAGGCGAAAACTGATCGAGCGCGTCAGTTTCCAGCGCGCGACCATCGACAGGATGCGCGGCATCGCGAACTGTTTCAGCCCGCCGAAATTCCAGCGCAAGATGTCAATGTCGCGATCGGGTTTCTCATGCGCGAGCCGCAGCAGATAATCGCCGAGCGGCTCGCCCTTGCCCCGCTTGTCGGGGATCAGCGCGATGCGCGGATCGAAATCCCAGCCGATCAGCAGGATGCGCTCCCTCGCGCCCGCCATCAGTTCTTTCAGCAGTTTGTAGTAATCCGCCGCATCGACGATCATCCGGGCCTTGTCGGCGCGCTCGATCCGCCAGCAATTGCGGCCTTTGACGACTATCGGTGCAAGCTCGTTCCCCATCGCCGCCACCACGCATGATGGCGACGATAGTTGCAAGAGCGAAAAATCAGGCCGCGGCGAACTGTTCGGGCGTCAGCGCCATCATCGCCTCGCTGCCCGCCTCGATCTTGCGGCGGAGCGAGCCCGCGTCGGGCAGGAAGCGCTCGCCGAAGTAGCGCGCGGTGACGAGCTTGGCTTCGAGGAAATCCTTGTTGCCGCGGCCTTCGGCGAGCGCCTTCTGCGCCGCCTCGGCCATCATCAGCCACATCGAGCCCAAGGCGACGAGCCCCAATATGTGCATGTAATGATGCGCGCCGGCGCCGACATTGTTCGGGTTGGCCATGCCATTCGCCATGAACCACATCGTCGCGGCCTTGAGCTCGCCATTCGCCTTTTCGAGGCGCGTTGCGAAATCGGCGAGCGCCTCATTGCCCTTGGCGCGGGCGCATTCCTCGTCGACGATCGCGAAAAAGGCCTGGATCGCGCGACCGCCGTTCTGCGCGAGCTTGCGCCCGACAAGGTCCATCGCCTGCACGCCGTTCGCGCCCTCATAGATCATCGTGATGCGCGCATCGCGGACATATTGCGACATGCCCTGCTCTTCGATGTAGCCGTGGCCGCCGAACACCTGCTGCGCATTGGTCGCGACCTCATAACCCTTGTCGGTGCCGAAACCCTTGATGACCGGGGTCAGCAGGCTGACGAGATCGTCGGCGCGCTGGCGCTCCTCCTCGCTCTCGGCGACGTGCGCGAGATCGACCTGCAGCGCACCCCATGTGCAGAGCGCACGCAGCCCCTCGACGGTCGCCTTGCCGTCCATCAGCATGCGGCGGACGTCGGGGTGCACGAACAGCGGATCGGCCTTTTCCTGCGGGTCCTGCGGTCCCGTGAGCGCGCGGCCCTGCCGGCGATCGTGCGCGTACCGGACGGCGTTCTGATAGGCGACATCGGCCTGCCCGAGCCCCTGGATGCCGACGCCGAGGCGGGCGGCGTTCATCATCACGAACATCGCGGCGAGCCCCTTGTTCTCCTCGCCGACCATCCAGCCTTTCGCGCCGTCATAGTTCATGACGCAGGTCGAGTTGGCGTGGATGCCCATCTTGTGCTCGATCGACCCGCACGAGAGCGTGTTGCGCTCACCCAGCGAACCGTCTCCATTGACGATGAACTTCGGCACGATGAACAGTGAGATGCCCTTGACGCTGTCGGGCGCATCCGGCGTCTTCGCGAGCACGAGATGGATGATATTGTCGGTAAGATCATGTTCGCCCGACGAAATGAAGATCTTGGTACCCGTGACCGCATAGCTGCCATCGCCGTTCGGCACCGCGCGCGTGCGGATCATGCCGAGGTCCGTGCCGGCGTGCGGCTCGGTCAGGTTCATCGTGCCGCTCCATTCCCCAGCGATCATCTTGGGGACATAGGTCGCCTTCTGCTCATCCGATCCCTTGACGAGGATCGCGGCGGTCGCGCCCTGGGTCAGCCCCGGATACATGGCAAACGCCTGATTGGCGGCGTTGCGATATTCCTCGACCGGGAAGCCGATGACATGCGGCAGTCCCTGCCCGCCGAATTCCTCGGGCGCGGTCAGCAGACCCCAGCCCGCGTCCGAATAGGCTTTATACGCTTCCCTGAAGCCCTTCGGCGTCGTCACCGAGCCGTCGTCGTGGCGCGTGCAGCCTTCGAGGTCGCCCGACTGATTGATAGGGAACAGCACTTCCTCACAGAATTTGCCCGCTTCGGTCAGCACCGCCTCGATCATGTCGGGGGTCGCGTTGGCAAAGCCCGGCAAGTTCGAATAGCGCTCGATCCCGAGCACGTCGTTGAGGAGAAACAGCGTGTCCTGCACGGGAGCGCGATAGACGGGCATGGGAAATCCTTCTGAAAAGCAGTTTCGATGTCAAACTTGCCCGGGGAGAGGCAGAGGGTCAGGAGCCGGGCGGCCTATTGGCCGGCATCGACTTTCTTCACCATATCGATGAAGCGTGACAGCTCATCTACAGCGCTGTCAATATCGTCGCGCTGGCGGCGCAGCAGCGCGATGCGCTCCTCGCATTTTTCGATCGTCACCTGGCGCTGAAGCTTGCGGCCGTCACCGACGTCGTAAAGGTCGATCATCTCGCGAATGTCGGCGAGGCTGAACCCCGTGCGTTTGGCACGCAGGATCCATGCGAGCCGCGCCCGGTCGCGTTTGGAATAGATGCGCGACAGGCCCTTGCGCGACGGGCTGATCAGCCCCTCGTCCTCATAGAAGCGCAGCGCGCGCGCCGTGACGCCGAACTCGGTCGACAAGTCGGTGATGCTGAACTGTTCGCGCCCCAGATGATCGGGCGTGTCGATATGGGCGTGGCCGTAGGGTTCGGTCATGCAATTGAAACTAGTTTCCGTTGACGTGAACGTCAAGAGCGCCGAAGCGCGCCGTATCGGGGGAGGTCAGCCCGCGCAGGGACGCCGCATAATGCCGTCTCGGCCGGCAATCCGCAAGTCCTGCGCATCGGCTTCGGACCAGCTCGCACGCGGCAGCCGCAAGCCCGAGAGCGACGCCCTGTTCGGGCACAATCGCGTGCACTGCGGCGGCAGGCGCCCCGGCAGTCGCAGCTCGTCTTCCTGCTCGTGAACGAAGGCATCGCAGCCGTCGGCACCGGCGAACTGCATCCGCCATCCGTTCCGCTCGCGCGTCATCGTTCCGCGTGCGGTGCAGGACAGACTCGTCCCGAACGCCGCAGTGACGGCAAAGCGCCATTTTCCGGCGCCGTCGGAAACGACGCACATGGCATCGCGGCCGAGATCGTGGGTCCGCTCGAACACGCCGACTGGACTTGCCGCTTCGGGGCGAACGACTCCGCGCTGGCGCGCCGCGACCTCGAGCGGATTGTCGGCGTCGATTCCCTTTGCAGGCGGTGCGGGCCGGTCGCACCCGCCGAGCAGCAGCGCAAGCAGCGCCGGCACAAAGCTAGCCCTGCGCATCGTCCGCCAGAAAGGTCAGGCTGCCGTCGGCCTCGACGCGGCGATAGAAGCAGGAACGACGACCCGTGTGGCATGCCGGCCCCGCGGGCCTGACACGCAGCAACAGCGCGTCCTGATCGCAATCGACGCGCATCTCGACCAGCGCCAACCCGTTGCCCGACGTCTCGCCCTTACGCCAAAGGGAGGCCCGCGACCGCGACCAGAAATACGCCTGTCCGGTCTCGCGCGTCCTTGCAATCGCCTCCGCGTTCATATGCGCGACCATCAGCAGCACCTGCGTGTCGGCGTCGGTGACGATCGCGGTCACCAGCCCGGCGGCGTCGAAACGCGGGTCAAATCGGTCGGTAGTGTCGCGCTGATCTTCCATGAATGGCGCTTTAGAGCAGGATATGAGCCACTGTCACCCGTCCTTCTTGTCGCATGTGACAATTGCGTGATTAGGGGGGCGACATTTGCGATTGCCCTCCCTATATGCGCCGCAGTCACTGCCCCTGCCCCTGGAACGACATGCTGACGACCCATCCTTTCGACGACGACAAGCTCCGCGAGGAGTGCGGCGTATTTGGTATTCATGGCGCCGATAGCGCCGCCGCGGTTGTCGCGCTGGGCCTCCATGCCCTGCAGCACCGCGGACAGGAAGCCGCGGGCATCACTGCCTTTGACGGCAAGGACTTCCACACCCACCGCGCGATGGGCCACGTTGCGGGCAATTTCGACCGCGACGAGATCATCCGCCAGCTCGACGGCGCCTCGGCGATCGGCCATGTCCGCTATTCGACGACGGGCGAGACCGCGCTGCGCAACGTCCAGCCGCTGTTCGCCGACCTTGCGACCGGCGGCTTCGCCGTCGCGCACAATGGCAACATCTCGAACGCCGCCGCGCTCCGCAAGGTGCTCGTCCGCCGCGGTTCGATCTTCCAGTCGACCAGCGATACCGAGGTGATCATCCACCTCGTAGCGACGTCGAACTATCGCTCGCTGCTCGACCGCTTCATCGACGCGCTGAAGCAGGTCGAAGGCGCCTATTCGCTGATCTGCCTCACCGCCGAAGGCATGATCGGCTGCCGCGACCCGCTCGGCATTCGCCCGCTCGTCATCGGCAAGCTCGGCGATGCGCATATTCTGGCGTCGGAAACGGTCGCGCTCGACGTCGTCGGCGCGGAATTCGTCCGTTCGGTCGAGCCCGGCGAGCTGGTCATCGTCCGCGACGGCCAACTTACCTCGCATCGCCCCTTCGCGGAGCAGTCCGCGCGGCCGTGCATCTTCGAATATGTCTATTTCTCGCGCCCCGACTCGATCGTCGACGGCACGAGCGTCTATTCGGTGCGCAAGGCGATCGGCGCCGAGCTGGCGCGCGAAAATCCGGTCGACGCCGACCTCGTCATCCCCGTCCCCGATTCGGGCACGCCGGCGGCGATCGGTTATGCGCAGGAATCGGGCATTCCCTTCGAGCTCGGCATCATCCGCTCGCACTATGTCGGGCGCACCTTCATCCAGCCGGGCGACAAGGTCCGCCATCTGGGCGTGAAATTGAAGCATAATGCGAACCGCGCGCTGATCGCGGGCAAGCGCATCGTGCTGATCGACGATTCGATCGTGCGCGGCACGACGAGCCTGAAGATCGTGCAGATGATGCGCGATGCCGGCGCCGCCGAAGTCCATATGCGTATCGCGAGCCCGCCGACCCAGCATAGCTGCTTCTATGGCGTCGACACGCCCGAACGGGCGAAGCTGCTCGCGGCGCAGATGACGGTCGGCCAGATGGCGAATTTCATCAATGCCGACAGCCTCGCCTTCCTGACGATCGACGGCCTTTATCGCGCGCTCGGCGAAGCCGACCGCAAGCATGATGCCCCGCAATATTGCGACGCCTGCTTCACCGGCGACTATCCGACCACGCTCACCGATTTCGACGAGCATGGGCTGGAAGATCAGTTTTCGCTGCTTGCCGAACGGGTTGTTTGACATAATGACCACAAAATCTGAAGAATTGGCGGGCCAGGTGGCGCTCGTCACCGGGGCGAGCCGCGGCATCGGTGAGGCGATCGCCGAAGCACTGGCCGCACGCGGCGCGCATGTCGTGATTACCGCGCGCACTGCGGGCGGGCTCGAAGAGCTCGAGGATCGTATCCACGCCGCGGGCGGCAGCGCGACGATCGCACCGCTCGACCTGACCGACGGCGACAGCATCGCCCGCCTTGCGAGCGCGATGGCCGAACGCTGGCAACAGCTCGACATGCTCGTCCTGAACGCGGCGATGCTCGGCACATTGACCCCTGTCGCCGCCATCGACGGCAAGGAATTCAACAAGCTGCTGACGCTCAACCTGATTACACAGCAGGCGCTGATCGCCAATTTCGATCCGCTGCTTCGCCGCGCCGCGAACGGCCGGCTGATCGCGCTGTCGAGCGGTGTTGCACGCGAACCGCGCGCCTATTGGGGCGCCTATGCCGCATCGAAAGCGGCCTTCGAAACGCTGGTGACGAGCTATGGCGCCGAGATGCGCAATATCTCGACCGTGCGCACGGCGATCCTCGATCCCGGCGGCACGCGCACGCAGATGCGGGCACGCGCCTATCCCGGGGAAGACCCGCAAAGCATCAAGGACCCCGTGGCGGTCGGCGAATATGTCGCCGGGCTGATGGTCGAAGGCTTCGACAGCACAGCCTTCCACGCGCTGCCCAAGGTCATGGAAAAAGCTTAACGCCATCTTCGTTTTCCTGCGCTAAGATGCTCTCATAAGAGGGTTTGCGAGGGCGCGGGAATAATGACCAAGACACTTTTGCGATCGGCGATCGCCGCGATGATCGGCATCGTCGTCGCTTTCGGGCTGATCTGGCTGGCGCAATATGCCGGCGCCGAGATTTCCCCCGACGTCTACGATCCGGATAGCGGTGAAATCCTGATCCCGGTCGGTTCGACGATCGCACTGATCATCGGCTGGTTCATCGGCACCTTTGCCGGCGGCTGGCTCGCGATGCGCGTATCGGCGGGGACCGGCGCCGGCTGGATCGTCGCGGGTTCGGTTATCGGTGCCGCGCTCTATCGCGCGGTGACGCTCGCCGATACCTGGTGGATCATGGCGCTGGGCGTCGCCGTCCCCCTCGCCGCGGTCTGGCTGGCCCAGCGCGCGACGAGCGTTGTTACCGACTAATCCGATTCTGTCATGCCGGCGCAGGCCGGGGTGACCCAGGTTCAGTTGGCGGTTTCCTTGTCCAGCGCCGCCTGTACGCGCTTGTAGAAGGCTTCGCGCGCCGCGCCGACGCCCTCGGGGTCGGTCGCCGTCGGCCAGTTGCCGTTCGACGCGATCACCAGCTTGCGCTTCGGATCGATGAAGATGCCCTGTCCGAAGATGCCTTGCGCGGCGAAGCTGCCATCGTCGTTGGTCCACCATTGATAGCCATAGCCGCGGCCCGGGAGGTCGATGCTCGCCTGCTTCGTCGTCGCTGATGGCAGCCAATCATCAGGGAGCACCTTCTTGCCACCCGCAACGCCGCCGTTCAGGATGAACTGGCCGAAACGCGCATAATCCCTGAGACTCGCCGACATGCAGCAGCCGCTGATCTCGTGCCCCGTCGGCCCGAGCATCCACGCCGCGTCCTGCTCCATGCCGAACGGCTTCCAGACCTTCTCCGACAGATAGGCCGACAGCGTCTTGCCCGTCGCGCTCGACACCAGCACGCCGATCAGATTGGTCTCGCCGGTCTTGTATACCCACCTCGACCCCGCAGGCGCTTCGCGCGGCAAGGTCTTCATATAGCTGACGGTTATGTCCTCGCCCGCAACAGGTTTTTGCAGGTTGAACTGCGCGACGTCGGACTTGGGATCGGTATAATCCTCGTTCCATTTGACGCCCGAGGTCATCGTCAGCAACTGACGCACGCTGACATCGTCATAGGCCGAGCCCTTCAACCCCGGGATATAGGCGGTGACCTTGTCGTCGAGGCTCTTGATATAACCGTCCTTCACTGCCGCACCGACGAGGGTCGAGGTGAAGCTCTTGGCGACCGAGAAGCTTGTCCAGCGGCCTGCGGCATCATAGCCGAGCGCATATTTCTCGAACCGCACCTTGCCGTCCTGCACGATGATCAGCCCGGCGTTCCGCTGTTTCGCCATATAAGCGTGGACATCGGCACCAAGGTCGATCGGCTCGCCCTGCGGCAACGGATAGACGGGCCCGCCTGCCTCGACCTTGTTCACCACGACCTTGGGAACCGTTTCCATCGTGCGGAATGCGGCGTCGCGTTGATCCTGGGTCCAGAAGAGCACATTCAGATCCTTTGGAAGTTGGTCGGTCGTCTCGGAGGTCGCGGGCGCGCTGCACCCCGCCGCCACGGTGCACAGCAGCACCGCCGCCAAAAATCTTCGCATCTGATGTCCTCCCCTGTTTTCAGGCCGTCTTTTCGAGCGTGACTTGCGCGACGTCGATACCGCCGCCGCGGAAACCGCCTTCGCAATATTGCAGATAATAGCGCCAAAGCCGGACGAAGCGTTCGTCGAACCCCGGTGGAAGCTGGTCGGCCGCGGCCGCCGCATCGAAGCGTTCGCGCCACTGGCGCAGCGTCTCGGCATAATCCCCGCCGAACCGCCGCACGTCGCGCCAGGCAAGGCCGCGCGCCTCGGCCAGCGCGCGAAAGCGGCTTTCCGAAATCAGGCAGCCACCCGGGAAGATATAGGCCTGGATGAAGTCGCTGCTCGCCGCATAACGCTCGAACAGCGCGTCATTGATCAGGATATACTGGATCGCCGCCCTGCCTCCGGGACGCAGCAGCCGGGCAATCGCATCCATATAGGCGGGCCAATAGGCTTCGCCCACCGCTTCGACCATCTCGACGCTCGCGATCGCGTCATAAGGGCCCCTCGCGTCGCGATAGTCGCAAAGTTCGATCCGCGACCGTCCCGACAGGTCGATCGCGCCCAGTCGGGCATCGGCGACCTCGGCCTGTGCGGGCGACAGGGTGATGCCGGTGTAGAGCACATCGTGCCGCTCGACCGCGCGCTCGGCGAGCGCTCCCCAGCCGCACCCGATCTCGAGCAGCCGGCTGCCCGAACGCAGGTCGAGCCGGTCGAGGATCGCATCGACCTTCGCCGCCTGCGCCTCCTCGAGCGACTGCCCCGGATCGGTGAAGAGTGCACTCGAATAGTTCATGGCAGAATCGAGCCACAAACGATAGAAATCATTTCCTAAATCATAGTGGGCATGGATGTTCCGCTTGGCCCCGCGGCGATCGTTGCGGTGAAGGGCGTGGATCACCTTGTTCAGCCAACGCCACGGGCCATGCGCCCTCCCGACATTGCCGAGCGATTCGCCATTGCGCATGAACAGGTCGAAAAGCGGTACCGGATCCGGCGAGGACCATTCCCGCGCTTCCCACGCACGGTACCAGCCGACCGAGCCCGACAAGGCGAGCCGCGCCAGCGCCGCCCAATTGTGAAGATGGACCACCGCGACCGGCCCCTTGCCCCGCC
>NZ_JAEMQX010000022.1 GCF_016463645.1 Sphingopyxis sp.
AAGCAAAAACACGAGGGGTCGGGGTGATGCGGACATATCTGGTGGTGATCGACGATAGTCCGGAGGCATCGCTGGCGCTGCGCTTTGCGGCGCGGCGCGCGGCGCGGACCGGGGGCGGTGTGATGATCCTCGCGATCATCCCGCCACATGATTTCGTTGCTTTCGGTGGCGTCCAGGCGACGATCGAGGCCGAAGCGCGTGAACATGCCGAGGAACTGGTCGCCGCCGCCGCCGCCGCTGTGGTGCAGGAAGCGGGCGTGACGCCGCAGGTGATGGTCAAATCGGGCAAGCCTGCCGAAGTCGTGTGCGAACTGATCCGCGCGAATGACGAGGTCGCGGCGCTGGTCCTCGCGACGGCGGCGAGCGGCGCGCCGGGGCCGCTGGTCACCTTTTTCACCGGACAGGATGCGGGGGCGCTCCCCTGCCCGGTGATGCTGGTGCCGGGCGGGATCGATATCGCCCGGCTCGATGCGCTGAGCTAGACCGCGACCGGGCGCGGCACGCCCGCGTCTTTCCATTCGAGGATCGCGAAGCCGAGCACCCCCAGGGCCTGCGCGGCGACAACAGCGATACCGATTCCGGTCATCCCGGCGGCGAAGGTCGCGACAACTGCGAGGCTTGCGGCGACCCAACCGAGATTGCCGAGCGCGATCAGCTTTACCAATGCCGGACTCGGCACGGCCTGACGCGCTGCGACAATCATCAGAAGCGCTGCGGCGAGGCAGATCCAGCCGCCGATTGCAACGACATGCGCGGGGAGGCCGAGAAGGGCGCCGACCGGCTCGGCGGCGAGCAGGCCGATGGCGAAAACGCCTCCGCAGGTGATGGCATCGGCGACGAGGATATTCTTGAGATTGAGGATCGACATGGTGGTTCTCCTTTCGACCCGTTCAAACTGGACTCGAAATGGAATGGCGTCGATTACGCCGGAGGTAATGGAAAACAGGAAGGCCGGGGTATAGCCGACGTTACGAAGGAGAATGACGATGAAGCCCGCATCTCTCGGCGAACAGCTCCGCGAATGGCGCGTCCGGCGCCGGATGAGCCAGATGGACCTCGCGCTCGACAGCGAAATCTCGACGCGCCACCTCAGCTTTATCGAAACGGGTCGTTCGCGGCCGAGCGCCGCGATGCTGCAGCGCATCGCCGACTGCCTCGATGTGCCCCACCGCGCGCGCAACGCCCTGCTGCTCGCGGGCGGCTATGCGCCCGATTATCAGGAATGTCCGCTCGACAGCCCCGAAATGGCGGGGATGAAGGCGATCGTCGAGCATGTGCTGAAGGGGCATGAGCCCTACCCCGCGCTCGCGGTCGACCGGCACTGGAACATGATCGCCGCCAACGCCGCGGTCGCGTTGTTCATACAGCTTGCGGCGCCTGAATTGTTCGAGCCACCGGTCAATGTGCTGCGCGTCGCGATGCACCCCAAGGGACTCGCGCCACATATCGTCAATCGCGGCGAGTGGCGCGCGCATCTGCTCGAAAGGCTCGACCACCAGATCGACGCGAGTGCCGACGCCGGGCTGATCGCGCTGCGCGAGGAACTGGCGGGCCATGGCGCCGATGTCGGCGATGATCGCGGGAGCGCGGCCAACGGCATCGCGGTGCCGCTGATCCTCGACACGCCGATGGGGCGGATCCGTTTCGTCTCGACCGTGACGATCTTCGGGACGCCGGTCGACATCACGCTGTCCGAACTGGCGATCGAAGCCTTTTTCCCGGCCGACGCCGAAAGCGCCGCACTGCTGCAGCAAATGGCGGTGCGCTGCTGACTTAGCGTTTTCGTCCCTTGTGCCTGATGTTGGCGGGCCGGCCGCGCTTGCCGACCATATGCTTTCCCGCCTTGTCCTTTCCGGCCTTCTTCAGCCCGTCGCGTCGCGGCGGGCGATTGCGGAAACCGCCCTCGGGCGCGTCGGGGAGCTCGAAGCGCAACGCGCCGCTGATCGGGTTCGCGTCCATCAGGCGGAGTTCGAGCCGCTGCCCGACCGAATAGCTCGCCCGGCCATGTTCGCTGTCGAGCGTCCGCGCCGCCTCATCGTAGAAGAAGCGCTCGCTTCCCAGCGTCGATACCGGCATCAGCCCGTCGCCGCCGAGCCCGTCGACAGTCGCGAAGAAGCCGAAGGGCTGCACCCTGGTGATGCGCGCGATGACGATCTCGCCAGTTTTGGTCGCCAGATAGGCCGCGACATAGCGGTCGACGGTTTCGCGCTCGGCCTCCATCGCGCGGCGTTCGAGCGCGCTGATGGCCTCGCCGATACGCGACAGGCCCTTCGCGTCGGCTTCGCCCAGACCTGTGCGCGCGGGCAGATCCCTGACCTTGCCAGGTACTTCGAGACGCCAGGAGTCGACGAGCGCGCGATGGACGATCAGGTCGGCGTAGCGGCGGATCGGCGAGGTGAAATGCGCGTAGCTGCCGAGCGCGAGCCCGAAGTGGCCCGCATTGGCGGGGCCATAATAGGCCTGCGTCTGGCTGCGCAGGATCGCCTGCATGATCTCTGGCAGCCGGTCGTCCCCGGAAAAGCCGTCGATCAGCCGGTTGAACACTGCGGGGGTGATCACCTGCCCCAATGCGAAACTCTGCTCGAAGGTTTCGAGATAGTCCTTGAGCCCGACGAGCTTCTCGCGGCTCGGGGGTTCGTGGATGCGGTACATCACCGGCGATTTCTTCGCCTCGAGCGCCTTCGCCGCCGCGACGTTGGCCGCGATCATGTAATCCTCGATCAGCCTGTGCGCATCGAGGCGGTCGCGCACGCGGATTTCGGCGATGGCGCCCTGCTCGTCGAGGATCACCTGCCGTTCGGGCAGGTCGAGATCGAGCGGGTCGCGCGCCGCGCGCGCCTTGGCGAGCAGCGCCCAGCTCGCCCACAGATTTCTGAGCGCCGGAAGGACGTCGGCGTCCCACCCCTCGCGCGCTTCATTGGCGTCATGGGCCGCCTGCGCATGTTCATACGCGATGTTCGCGCGCAGCCGGACGAGCGCGCGGGTGAAGCGCCACGAGGTCACCTTGCCGTGCCTGTCGATGACGAGATGGCACGCCATCGCGGCGCGATCCTCGCCCGCCTTCAGCGAACAGACGCCGGCCGACAGCGTTTCGGGAAGCATCGGGACGATGCGGTCGGGGAAATAGACGCTGTTGCCGCGCCGCCGCGCCTCGCGGTCGAGCGCGCCGTCGGGGCGGACATAGAAGCTGACGTCGGCAATCGCGACGATCGCGCGGAAGCCGCCCTTGTTCCCCGCGTCCTCGTCGGGAATCGCCCAGACCGCGTCGTCATGGTCGCGCGCATCGACGGGATCGATCGCGACGATCGGCAGCTCGCGCAAATCCTCGCGCCCGTCGGGAGTGAGCGGCAGTTTGGCGGCCTTCTCCGCCTCGGCGATGGTTTCGCCGTCGAAGACGTGCGGGATTTCGTGCCGCGCGATCGCGATCATGCTGAGTGATCGGGGCGCGAAGGGATCGCCGATGCGATCGACGACCTTCGCCTTGATCGCGGCGCCGCGCCCGGTCAGTTCGGCGCGCACCAGATCGCCGATATCGGCATCGCCCTTGTCGGCGACGGCAAAGTCGTATCGCGCGCGCTTGTCGGCTGGGCGCAGCCAGATCATCGGCTTGCCGCCGGGCGACTTTTCCTCGACGAGCACACCGATCACCATCTCGGCGCTCGCCTGCAGGCGCTTCATCGGATGCGCGACATGGCCGCTGCCGCGTTCTTCGGTGCGCGCGAGGATACGGTCGCCGACGCCGAGTGCGCCCTTCCGCCCCTGCTCGATCACGCGAAGGCGCGGCGCGGGGCCGGCGGCTTCCCAGCGTTCGGGTACCGCCCAGACATTGCTGCCCTCGATCGCGGCGACGCGCAGCACGGTGACGCGCGGCAGGCCGCCATGCTTGTGAAAGGCGCGCCCCGGTGCCAGATCGACGAGCCCCTCGTCGGTCATGTCCTTGAGCAGCGCCTTCAATGCGATCTTGTCATTGCCATGCAGCGCGAAATGCTTCGCGATCTCGCGCTTGCCGACCGCATCCTTGCTTTCTTCGATGAAGCGAAGGATCTGCTCGGGCGTCGGCAGTCCGGTGTGTTTCTTGCGGGCCATCCCCTGCGGATAGGGGGTAACGGGCGGCCCGTCACCCCCATGCGCAGGTCACCAGGGCGAAATGTCGGGCACCTGCCCCGATGCAGTGGCGGTAAAGGCCGAACGATAGTGGGCCGTCAGCCATAGGCGATCCAGCGGCCCGACGCGCCTGCAGCGAGCCAGAGAAGCAGCGAAGCCGCGGCCATCGCCCGCGCGGCACCGGGCGCCGCGTCCGGCCAGCCCCCCATATGCGCGCGCCAGATCAGCCGAAAGGCGGCGGCGTTCGCGACCGCCGCGGCGACGATGATCAACTTTCGCCCGAAAATGGCGGATCGCGCCAGCGCCGCGCCGTCGGCGGCGAACAGGATCACGCCGCTGGCCGCCATCAGGACCAGCCCAGCGATGGCGACCGGCGTCAGCGCGCGCGACAGGCCGGTCATCGGCAAGGCCCGCCACAAACCCAGTATCCGCAGATCGACGATGCCGATTCCGCCCACCAGCATGACGAGGCCCAGCAGGTGCAGCGCATTGGCGAGCGGATAGACGAGCGGAGACCCGCGCGACCATGGCCCGATGCCGACCGTATCGAGCCACGCCGCGGCTGCCGTCAGCACGGGCTCCACGCCGACAGACTCAGCGCAACTCGACCGTTTTCCGACCGATCATGATGCGCTCCACCCGCATTTCGGTCGCGCCGTCACGCCGGACATAGCCGGTCAGGCGGACACGCTTGCCGGGCTCGATCTCGGCGCGGGTCAGTCCGCGCGCTTCCATTCTGCCGGTCGGTGCCAGAATGACGTCCCAAAGCTTGCCCTTCCAGCGCATCTTGGCGCTGCCGTGCGGATTGCCCCACGACAATTGCGTAAAGGACGCCGTCAGGGTGACCGGCCTGGTCTCGTCATAGGACGACCAGCCGTGATGGGCGGCGACGGGTAGTGCGGTCAGCGCCAGTGACGTCGCCGCGATCAGCACGGGAAAACGCATCGAGTGTCTCCTTCGGCCCCTCGGACCGAAGGCTAATGGTCAGCGGCTTCGCGTGCAAGGGTGCAGCGGATCAATAGGTTCGCCCGATCAGCACGCGCTCGACCGCCGGTTCGCCGGTGAAGAAGCAGACGCCGTCGGCCGGCGCGGCGTCGAGCGGCGTGTTGCGCATCGTCAGCTTGAGCGCCTTCAATTGCTCGACGATCCTGTCGAGCGCGGCGCCGGTCGGGCGCGACCATTGCACCTCGGCCCAGCCGACGAATTTGTCGTCGCCCGCGAAATGCGCCTGGAGGTCGGTGACGTCGCGCCGGATATTGCTGTGCAGCCGCTTGCGCGCCTCGCCGTAGAGGCTTGCCTGGATATCGTCGAGGGTCGCCACGGCGTCGGCAATGAAATCGCCCTTCGCGATGAAGGCCGAGTTGAGCTTGCCGTCGTCCTTGTAGAGCCGGTCGCGGCGGATCACCGCAACATTGCCCCCCGCGACGTCGCGGGGCCCCACTTCGACGATGATCGGGGCGCCCTTCTTCACCCAGCCCCAGCGCTTGGTCTGCGCCTTGTTCGCGCCGGTGTCGAACAGCACGCGGAGGGGTTCGCGGAAGGCGTCGAGCGCCTTCAACTGGGTTTCGAGGTTGCGGCAATAATCGAGGATCGCGGCGTCCTCTTCATTGTCGCGGAGCATCGGCACGATGACGATCTGGTGCGGCGCGATGCGCGGCGGACAGCGGAGGCCGTCGTCGTCGCCATGCGTCATGATGACACCGCCGATCATGCGCGTCGAGGTGCCCCAGCTCGTCGTGTGGCACAGGCTGTGGCCGCCTTCCCTGTCCTGATAGCGGATGTTCGCGGCCTCGGCGAACCCGGTGCCGAGATAGTGCGAGGTGCCGGCCTGCAGCGCCTTGCCGTCCTGCATCATCGCCTCGATCGAATAGGTCGCGACCGCGCCGGGAAAGCGCTCATTCTCGGGCTTCTCACCTGCGATCACCGGCATGGCGAGGACATCCTCGGCGAAGGCGCGGTACATTTCGAGTGCGCGCAACGTTTCGGTCATCGCATCGTCACGATCGGCGTGCGCGGTATGGCCCTCCTGCCACAGGAACTCGCTGGTGCGCAGGAACATGCGCGTGCGCATTTCCCAGCGCACGACATTGGCCCACTGATTGACCTTGAGCGGCAGGTCGCGCCAGCTCTGCACCCAGCGGCTCATCGCATTGCCGATGACCGTTTCCGATGTCGGGCGGACGATCAGCGGCTCCTCGAGCTTCGCTTCGGGATCGGGGATCAGCTTGCCCTTGCCGTCCTGGATCAGCCGGTGGTGCGTGACAACCGCCATTTCCTTTGCAAAACCATCGACATGGTCGGCTTCCTTTTCAAAGAAGCTCAAGGGAATGAAGAGCGGAAAATAGGCGTTCTGGACGCCGGCGTCCTTGATCGCGGCGTCCATGACCGTCTGGATCCGTTCCCAGATGCCATAGCCCCACGGCTTGATCACCATGCAGCCGCGCACGCCCGATTCCTCGGCGAGATCGGCTTCGGCAATGACGTCCTGATACCAGGCCGCGAAGTCGGCCTGACGGGTTACGCTGAGCGCATGCTTGATCATCTGTCCTGTTTTCTGTGCTTTGGAGCCCATATGCGGCTCCCGGTTATTTCTTGCCGAGTTCGGCCCTGAGTTCGGCGATTTCGGCCTTGAGCGCCGCGATTTCGGCGTCCTTGGACTTGCTGCCGGCGCCTGGCATGAAGGCGCCCGCGGCCTGCTGGAACATTTCCATGTTTCGCCGCGTCAGTTCGGCGAGCGGGTTCGATCCGAGAGCGCCCTCGAACGCGGCGCGGACGTCCTGCTGATTCTTGCGGAAGCTCGCCATCGACGCTTCGAGATATTGCGGCACCATCGATTGCATCTTGTCGCCGTACATGCCGATCAGCTGGCGCAGGAAATTGACCGGAAGCAGCGTTTCGCCGCGCGTTTCGGTGTCCATGATGATCTGCGTGAGCACATTGTGCGTGATATCCTCGCCGCTCTTGGCGTCGACGACGCGGAAATCGCGGCCGTCGCGGACCATCGCGCCCAGGTCGTCGAGCGTGATGTAGCAGCTGCGCTCGGTATCGTAGAGCCGCCGGTTCGCATATTTCTTGATCGTGACGACGTCGCCTTCAGTCGCACCTTTGGACTTCGCCATCTCTTCCCGCGCTCCTTTGTATTCCGGCGCCATATTTCATATCATGCCGGACAATCGATCGCCGTTGCATTAGCATCAAAATATGATGCGTCGCAACATGGCGGATTTCGGATCGGTAACGGCACCGATTCGTGCGCTTGAACCCGCATCTGTCCGGTCGGGCCGTTCATTCCTGTCGACGAGGTGCGCCCCTGGAAGTGCCGGACCACACCCCGTGATAGTAATTTAGTTTCACGGGATATCATATCGGTGGCATATTTTTTTCAATTTGCGCCGCCAACCGGTCGTTCGTTTCCCCGTCCCGCACTTTGATTCCAACCCGGCGGAAATCGCCGTCCGGCGCGCTGTTGCCAAAATGACACACCGGCGACACTAGAGTCTCCCGAGTGTCAGAAAATTTTCATCAAAGGCTTGTGCCGCCGCGAATTTCAGTCTTTCTAGCCCCAATCCGTTCTCCCAACTCTACTTTTGAACGGTAACCGGGGAAAATCATCATGAAGAAAACCAGCCTCTTGGTTCGGGGTTCCGCCCTGAGTCTTGCTTTGTTCACCGCCATGCCGGCGATGGCGCAGAGCGAAACTGCCCAAGCAGAAGAAACAGCCGAAGCCGCCGGCGACGGCGCGATCGTCGTCACCGGCTCGCGCATCCGTCGCGACGAATTCTCGGTCGCCGAGCCGATCACCGTCGTTACCGCCGAGGAAATCACCCAGGCGGGTTTCAACAGCGCCGCAGACGCGCTGCAGAGCAACGCGGTCACCCAGGGTTCGGGTCAGATCAACAACTTCTACGGCGGCTTCGTCACCGACGGTGGCACCGGCGCCAACACGCTCGGCCTGCGCAACCTCGGCCCGAGCCGTACGCTGGTCCTGCTCAACGGCCGTCGTCTGGCACCCGGTGGTACCCGCGGCTCGGTCCTCGCGGCCGACCTTAACGTCCTGCCGACCGCCATCGTCAGCAGCATCGAAGTGCTGAAGGCGGGCGCTTCGTCGGTCTACGGTTCGGACGCCGTCGCCGGCGTCGTCAACATCATCACCGACAACAAGCTGCGCGGCCTGAACATCGAGGGCCAGATCAACGTGCCCGAAGTCGGCGCGGGCATCGACAAGCGCATCGCGGCCTCGTTCGGTTTCGAAAGCGATCGCCTCAACATCATCGGCTCGGTCGAATATCGCAAGCGTAACAAGCTTTCGCGTAACGACGTGCCGTGGCTCGACTGCCCGATCGGCGGCTATCTGACCGGCGAAGGTACGGAATTCGGCTCGGGCGACGGCGTCGGCTTCGACGGCACCTCCTGCTTCACGCTGGACAATGGCGGTGTGACGATCAACACGCTCGGCCTTCCGACGCGTGCGGCGATCGGCCGTACCAGCGGAACGGTTGGCAATTTCAACCGCTTCGTCCCGGCTCCGGGCGTGACCACGGGACCGTTCCCGGGTTATCTGGGCGTCGGCACCTATGATCGCGACACCTTCGACCCGGCCCAGGAAGAAGAGCCGCTGATCACCGAGGCGGAAATCTACACCGGCTACCTTTCGGGTACCTACAGCACCGACTTCCTCGGCAACGCCGAAATCTATGGCGAAGCGCTCGTCACCCGCCGCAAGTCGTCGTCGCCGCTGTATCGCCAGCTTTCGCTCGACTATGTCCAGGGCAGCCCGCTGCTTCCTGCCGATCTTCGCAATGGCGCATTCCTCAACCCGAACGAAACTTCGGGTGGCAAGCTCGTTGCGGCGCGTGGCTTCATCGGCTTCGGCCTCACCGATTCGAGGCAGCAGGTCGACTATGCCCGCGTGTCGGGCGGCATTCGCGGCGATTTCTTCCTGCCGCAGTGGCGCTATGACGCCTATGTGGGCAAATCGTGGAACGACGGTAGCTATGAGATCGAATCCTTCCTGATCGATCGCATGGCGCAGTCGCTCGACGCGGTGGCCAATGGCGACGGCACGTTCAGCTGTGCCAGCGCTGCGACCAACCCGAACTGCGTCGCCGCGCCGGCGCTTTCGGCCGACGTGATCGGCGGCAAGCTTCCGCAGGATTGGAAGGACTGGATCCTCGTCAACACGATCGGCAAGACGCAGTTCCGCGAAACGACCTTCGCGTTCAACGTCGACGGTCCGCTGTTCGCGATGCCCGGTGGCGACGTCCAGCTCGCGCTGGGTGCCGAATATCGCAAGCAGAGCATCAACGACCAGCCCGACGTGAACTCGCTCAACGGCAACCTGCTCGGCCTCACCGCGGCAACGCCGACGGTGGGCAAGGACAGCGTCAAGGAAGTCTACGGCGAAATCTTCGTCCCGATCCTTGCCGACACGCCCGGCTTCTATCGCCTCAACCTGACGGCTTCGGCCCGCTATACGGACTATAAGTCCTATGGATCGGACACGACCTTCAAGATCGCAGGCGAATGGGAACCGATCCGCGGCTTCGGTCTGCGTGCAAGCTATGGCACCTCCTATCGTGCCCCGGCTCTCGCAGAGCAGTTCCTCGGCGCAACCAGCGGCTTCCTTGGCAGCACGCTCGATCCGTGCGACGACCTGCCGCCGGCCAACGAGCAGAACCCGAACGAACAGATCGTTGCGGGGAACTGCGCCTCGATCGGCCTGCCGGCGGATTTCCAGCAGACCAGCGGCATCACGACCTTCCGGGTCGGCGGGGCCGATGCCGGGCTCGAGGCTGAAACCTCGAAGAACTGGTCGGTCGGCGTCGTCATTCGTCCGGTCCTGCCCGAATCGGTCGGACAGCTTTCCTTGTCGCTCGATTATTTCGACATCAAGGTCAGCAACGGCGTTGCCGATCTCGATGCTGGGACGATCCTGAACCGTTGCTATGGCGATGCGAACTTCAACCCGAACGAAGGCTTCTGCCGCTTCGTCGACCGCGACGCGAACAATGCGCTGACCGTGACGAGCAGCTTCGTCAACCTGTCGCAGGACATTCGCAAGGGCTTCGAGTTCAACGGTCGCTATGCGCGTGACCTGTTCGGTGGTCGTTTCACGCTGAACGCCAACGTCACCAAATACACCGAACAGTCGAGCCGCCTCTTCCCCGAAGAGTTCCTGACCGACATGAACGGCACGGTGGTGAACCCCGACTGGGTGGGCAGCTTCGACGCGACGTACCGGTTCAACAACGTGACGCTGCGTTACGGTCTCGACTGGATCGACGGCGACCGCGACCGGACGTACAAGTATTTCGCCTATGACGAACTCACCGGTGTTTCGGATCCGGATCTGGTTCAGGCCTATCGCGATAACTATTATCTCGAGGCCGCGAACTACTTCCTCCACTCGGCATCGGTGCAGTTCAACATTGCCGAGAAGTACGAGCTGACGGTTGGCGTGCAGAACCTGTTCGACACCGCACCGCCGCGCATTTCGGCCGTCGGTTACACGACGATCGGCAACGCGCCGCTCTACTCGGGTTACGACTATCGCGGTCGTACGTTCTTCATGAACGCCTCGGCCAAGTTCTGATCTTTCCGGATCGGACAAGAATTCGGGCCCCGAACGCAAGTTCGGGGCCCTTTTCTTTGCTCTTCGAAAACAAGGGGTCGGGGACGGACTGCCTTCCCCGGCCTATCTATACCCAGCGTCGCTCAAAGCGCGCACCCAGCCCCGTCAGCAGCTCATACTGCGAGAGGCCGCTCGCCGCGGACACCGCCGAAAGCTCATAGTCGAGCGTGAGCCAGTCGCCCTCGTCGATCGACCCGGCGTCGCTGGCGTCGAATGCGACAAGGTCCATCGACACCCGCCCGATCAGCGGCAATACGTGCCCGTGCCACGTCGCGCCGCCCGAACCGGCGTGGCAGCGCAGGTAGCCATCGGCATAACCCATGTTGGCCACGACGATGCGGCTGTCGCGCTGTGCGATCCACGCCGCGCCATAACCGACCGTTTCGCCTGCGCGGACCGTCCGCCTCTGGAGCACGAGCGCCTCGGGATGGACGACCTGCCGGAGATGTCCCCGCGCCTCGGCGCGCGGCGTGCCGCCATAGAGCGCGAGGCCGGGCCGCGTCAGGTCGAAGGCATAGTCGGCGCCAAGGCATATGCCGGCACTGTTCGAAAGGCTGTAGCGGCGCGCCGGAACCGATCGGCGGAGCTCGCGGAACGCCGCCAGCTGGCGCGCATTCTGATCGCTGTCCTCATCGGCCGAGGCAAGGTGGCTGAGCAGTGTTTCGACGTTCAGGCCGTCGAGCGCGCCGCCGCCCGCTTCGTCGATACGCAGGCCGAGCCGGTTCATGCCCGTATCGACCATCACGTCGCAGGGGCGCCCTTCGCCCGCCTCGCGCCAGCGCGCGACCTGGTCGATGCTGTTCAGCACCGGCCGTGCCGGAAGGGTGCGCGCGGCGACCATGTCGCTCACCCCGATGCCGTGCAGCACCGAAAGCGATACGGTTTCGGGCAGCGGCATCAGCGCCGCCGCCTCCGCCCAGGTCGCGACGAAGAAGTCGCGGCATCCGGCGGCGGCGAGATGCCGCACAACCTCGCGCGCGCCAAGGCCATAACCGTTCGCCTTGATTGCCGCGCCGCATGCGGCCGTGCCGCTTTGCGCGGCGAGCCAGCGCCAGTTGGCGACGAGCGCGTCGCGATCGAGACGGAGGCGAAGCGGGGACGGGATGGCCATCATTCCCCCGCCCCTATACGGGTTCGCCAGCCGCGCCAATGGGGTGTCAGCCCGCGGGCCGGGCCTTGTCCCATTGTCCCTCGACCGGCTCCTTCAGCATGAAGGCGGCGATGAGGAAGGCAACGAACACCACGCCCCAGGTGTACCAGAGCCCTGCATAGGCATTGCCCGTCTTGGCGATGATGAAACTCGCGATCAGCGGCAGGAAGCCGCCGAAATAGCCTGTCCCCAGATGATAGGGGATCGACAGCGACGAATAGCGGACGTGCGGCGGGAACATCTCCGAAAGTAGCGCCGCGACGGGGCCATAGGTGAAACCCGACAGCGCGCTGAGCCCGAGCAGCGCGAAGAAGATGATGGCGATGCTACCGGCGTTCGGTATCTGCTTGGCAAAGTCATAACCCATCGCTTCCAGCGCAGGCTGGAGCAGTGCGGGATCTTCGCTGGCGACCTCGCGGTCGCCGATCTTCACCGTGACGCTGTCAAAGGCGCTGCCGCTGTCGACGACAGTATAGGGTACCCCAAGCCTGGTCAGCTCGCCGAGCGTCCTGCCACAGGCGGTTTCCTGTTTCTGGGCGAAAGGATCGAAGCTGCACTGCGATCCCGTGACGACGACCGGCGCCTTCTCGGCGGCGGCGGTCAGCGCCGGATTGCCGACGCTGCCCATCAGCCAGAAAAGCGGAAAGAGCAGCACGAGCGTCGCGGCATAGCCCCGGACGATCGGCTTCTTGCGCCCGATGCGGTCGGAGAGGCGCCCCGCCCAGATAAAGAAGCCCATGCCGGCTGCGGCGGCGACGCCGACGATGATTTCTGCCGCCGTATCATCGACCTTCATCGGCCCCTTGAGGAAGGCGAGGCCCGAGAACATCGCGGTGTACCAGATCACCGTCAGGCCCGCCGCGATGCCGAACAGCGCAATGAAGATGCGCTTCGGATTGCCCGGATAGATGAAGCTTTCCTTGACCGGATTCTTCACAATCTCGCCCTCGGCCTTCATCGCCTGAAACACCGGGCTTTCTGAAAGCTTGAGCCGCATCCACAGCGAGATGGCGAGAAGGATCAGCGAGAGGAGGAAGGGCACGCGCCAGCCCCAGCTTTCCCAGATCGCGTCGGACATCATCGCCTTGCAGCCGAGCACGACGATCAGGCTCAGCACAAAGCCGCCGACGACGCTCGCCTGGATGAAGCTGGTATAGAAACCGCGCTTTCCGGGCGGCGAATGTTCGGCGACATAGACCGCCGCGCCGCCATATTCGCCGCCGAGCGCGAGCCCTTGCAATACGCGGAGCAGGATCACGATGATCGGCGCCGCGATGCCGATCGTCGCGGCCGACGGGATCATGCCGACGCCTGCCGTGGCAATGCCCATCAGCGTGACGGTGACGAGGAAGGTATATTTGCGGCCGAGCCGGTCGCCGAGAAAGCCGAACAGCACCGCACCCAAAGGCCGAAAGCCGAAGCCGACCGCGAACCCTGCCCAGACGAGCAGGATTTCGAGCGTCGCATTGTCGCTGGGGAAAAAGGCCTTGCCGATGATCGCCGCGAGCGTGCCGTAGATGAAGAAATCATACCATTCGAACACCGTACCCGCCGACGATGCGGCGATGACCATGCGGATGTCTTTCGCGGTCGGTTCGTAAACGGCCCCGTTTCCGGCGGCGGCGCTCTCGGTCATACACTCTCCCCCGCCCCGGTTTGCATGGGGCTTTCGCCTCTCTCTACCGGGCAAGCGGCGCCGCGCAAGCCTTCTTGGCGTAGCGTCAATCCGGTGGCAGGATGCCGACCATGCAGTTCATCGACCTTTCCATCCCGATCACCAACGACGTCGTGTCGGACCCGCCGGTGATGCGCCCCAACATCACCTATATGACCCATGAAAACACATGGGAGCAGATCGCGATGTTCTTCCCCGGCCTGACGAAGGACGATCTGCCCGATGGCGAAGGCTGGGCGGTAGAGAGCCTGACGCTGAGCACGCACAACGGCACGCATATGGACGCGCCGTGGCATTTCCACTCGACGACCGATGACGGCGCGAGCGCTGCGCCGAGTATCGACGAAGCGCCGCTCGACCTTTTCTTCCGCCCCGGCGTGAAGCTGGATTTTTCGGACCGCCCCGCCGGACATGTCGCAAGCGGCGCCGAGGTCGAAGCAGAGCTGGCGCGGATCGGGCATCAGCTCCGGCCATTCGATATCGTGCTCGTCCAGTCGGGCGCGATCTACGGCACCGACAATTTCACTGATCAGGGCTGCGGCATGGGCGCCGAGGCGACGCTCTACCTGACCGAACGCGGCGTCAAGGTCGTCGGCACCGACGCGTGGAGCTGGGACGCCCCCTTCAGCCACACCGCGAAGCGCTGGGCCGAAACGCGCGACCCGTCGATCATCTGGGAAGGTCACAAGGCCGGACGGATCAAGCCCTATTACCAGATCGAGAAGCTCACCAATCTTGCCGCCCTGCCCGCAACCGGCTGGACACTGAGCTGCTTCCCCGTGAAGATCGAGCGCGCGAGTGCGGGATGGATCCGCGCGGTGGCGCTGATCGACTAGAGGTTCCGTGTCGCGAGTACCCACAGGGTCCACAGGCTGAGCGCAGCGAGCGTGCCGAAGGTCGCCGCCACACCGACCTGCCGCCCGAGCGGCGCCTTGCCCGGCTCCGAAGGCGTATAGAGCCCGATCACATGTGCGACGCGGCCGATCAGGAAGATCGCGCCGATGATCATCAGCCCCATATGATTGGCGCGAACCGTCTCGAGCAGGCCGATCAGGATAATCGTGATCGGCGCATATTCCGCGAGATTGCCGTGCGCGCGGCTGGCGCTGATCAGCTTGGCATCGCCATGATCGCCGAACGCGGCCTTTACCCGCAGCCTCTGGCGTACGGTATCGATCGCGGTGACGAGCAGCAGCAACGCACAGACGGCCGCAACGAATGCGGTAACCGGTAAAGTCATGGTCCTCTCCCCTGTTTCCCGCTGGAAGACTAGCCGCGATGCGCGGTACGGGGAAGGTCAGAAGAGACGTGAACCGTTCGGGACCTCTCTGTCGGGGGCAAACAGGATCACCGCGCCCTCTTCATCGGCGAAGCCGAGCGTCAGCACTTCGGACATGAACTTGCCGATCTGCCGCGGCGGGAAGTTGACGACTGCCGCAACCTGTCGCCCCGGAAGCTCTTCCAGCGCATAGCGGTCGACGATCTGCGCGCTGCTCTTCTTCACTCCGATCGCGAGGCCGAAGTCGATTTTCAGCCTGAACGCGGGTTTGCGTGCCTCCGGAAAGGGCTCGGCCTCGACGATCGTGCCGATGCGAATGTCGACGCGGAGGAAATCGTCGAAGCCGATCGCCTCCGCCGCCGGGGCATCCTGATCGTGATTGACGTGCATGGCGTCATTCCATCTCCAAAATCACCGCATCGACCGCGAGGCTGTCGCCCTGCGCGGCGTTGACGGTCTTCACCACGCCCGATTTCTCGGCGCGGAGGATATTTTCCATCTTCATCGCCTCGACCGTCGCGAGCGGCTGGCCGGCCTCGACCTTGTCGCCCTCGTCGACGTGCAGCGTGACGAGCAGGCCCGGCATCGGGCAGATGAGGAATTTCGACAGATCGGGCGGGATCTTTTCGATCATGTGCGAGGCGAGCGGCGCAACGTGCCAGGGCAGGACGCGCACGTCGTGGATGTGCCCGCGCGTCGTCATTTTCCAACCGGTGCGCGTCTTCGCGACCTTCACCGCGAGTTCGCTATCGTCGATCTCGGCCACGACGAGCCGGTCGCCCGGCGTATATTCGAGCGCGATGTCGATGCGGTCGCCTTCGACCTTGATATGCTTCGCGCCGATCTTGACCTTGTGCGGCACGCCGTCGATCGACACCTGCCACTTCGCGGGCGGTTCGAGGCGGTCGCCGAGTTGGCCGTCGGTGCGGCGGGCACGGTCGGCCTCGGCGCTCGCCATGAAGCCCGCGATCGCGGCCAGCGCGCGCGCGATCTTCGCGTCGGTCGGCGCGCCGTGGAAGCCCTCGGGATATTCCTCGGCGATGAAGCCCGTCGTCAGTTCACCCGAGCGGAAGCGCGGATGCTGCATGATCGCCGAGACGAAATCGATATTGTGGCCGAGCCCTTCGAGCTCGAAGCGGTCGAGCGCCGCAATCTGCAGGTCGGCCGCGTCGTCGCGCGTCTTGCCCCATGTCACCAGCTTGGCGATCATCGGGTCATAGAAGATCGACACCTCGCCGCCCTCCTCCACCCCGGCATCGACGCGCACGCCATCGACGCCGCGCTCGTCGCCTTCCCACGCCGGCACCGGGGTGCGATAGCGCACGAGTCGTCCCGTCGAAGGCAGGAAGCCCCGATAGGGATCCTCGGCATAGACGCGGTTCTCGATCGCCCAGCCGTCGATCCCGATATCCTCCTGCGTCATCTCGAGCTTTTCGCCCGCGGCGACGCGGATCATCTGTTCGACGAGGTCGATCCCGGTGATCGCCTCGGTCACCGGATGCTCGACCTGCAGGCGCGTGTTCATTTCGAGGAAGTAGAAGCTCTCGCCCGTCGGATCGGCGCCCGACACGATCAGTTCGACCGTGCCCGCGCTGTAGTAACCGACCGCCTTCGACAGCGCGACGCACTGCTCGCCCATCGCCCTGCGCATCTTCTCGGTCACGAAGGGCGACGGTGCTTCCTCGACCACCTTCTGGTGGCGGCGCTGGATGCTGCATTCGCGCTCGTTGAGATAGAGGACATTGCCGTGCTGATCGCCGAGGATCTGGATTTCGATGTGGCGCGGATTGAGAATGAATTTCTCGATGAAGACGCGGTCGTCGCCGAAGCTGTTGAGCCCCTCGCGCTTGGTCGCCTCGAAGCCTTCGCGGACGTCCTTTTCGTCATAGGCGAGGCGCATGCCCTTGCCGCCGCCGCCGGCCGACGCCTTCATCATCACGGGATAGCCGATCTCGTTCGAAATCTCGACCGCATGCTCGGTATCGCGGATCTCGCCGACGAAGCCGGGGACGACGTTGACGCCCGCTTCCTTCGCGAGCTTCTTCGACTCGATCTTGTCGCCCATTGCGGCGATCGCGCCGACCGGCGGGCCGATGAAGGCGATATTTTCCTTGGCGAGCGCCTCGGCGAAGCTGGTGCGTTCCGAGAGGAAGCCATAGCCCGGATGCACCGCCTCCGCGCCCGTCTGTTTACAAGCAGCAATGATCTTGTCGGCGATCAGATAGGATTCGGACGCGGGCGACGGGCCGATATGCACCGCCTCATCGGCCATCTGCACGAACGGCGCGCGCG
The DNA here is from genome assembly GCF_016463645.1 of Sphingopyxis sp. GTDB lineage: Bacteria > Pseudomonadota > Alphaproteobacteria > Sphingomonadales > Sphingomonadaceae > Sphingopyxis. The sequence goes on from NZ_JAEMQX010000022.1 coordinate 17,132, forward strand.
CGTCGGCGTCCGAATAGACGGCGACGGTCGCGATACCCATCCGGCGCGCGGTCTTGATGACGCGGCAGGCGATTTCGCCGCGATTGGCGATCAGGATCTTCTTGAACATCGGTCTCAATATTCCTCGATCAAATCTTTGAGTTGCTTGGTGCGGGCTTCGGTGAGCTGCGTCTGGCATCCGCTGATCACCATCGGTTCGGCCGAGCCGCCACGCATCGTGTAGCCCTCGCTCGCGCATTGCTGGTCGCGGTACGTCAGCCATGCGCGTTGCGCCGCGAGCAGCGTATCGAAATAGCCCGGGCGGTTGTCCTGCGTACGGTCGAAGTCGGCATCGATCGCCTTCATCCGCGCCGCGGTCACCTTCCACTGGGCGTTCATCGCGGCGTCGGCGCGCTCGAACTCCTTATAGGCGCAGGCGTTGAGTTCGAACTGCGCCATCGCATTGTCGCAATCGATCTCGGGATCCTGCGCCGCCGCCGCCAGTATCAACAGGGTTGCGAACATCATTCGGCCGCTTCCATCTCGACCCTCTGACGCATCGGCTCTTCACTCTCCATCGGACGCAGCCCCAGCTTCGCGAACAGCGCCGCATCGGCATTGTCGCCCCGATTGCCGGTAGTCAGCAGCTTGTCGCCGGTGAAGATGCTGTTCGCGCCCGCCATGAAACAGAGCGCCTGTGTCGCTTCCGACATGCTCTCGCGCCCCGCCGACAGGCGGACCATCGATTTCGGCATGGTGATGCGCGCGACCGCGATCGTGCGGACGAACTCGATATCGTCGATCTTCGCGAGCGGGGTGTCCGCCAGCATGTCGCCGAGCACCGTGCCCTTCACCGGCACCAGCGCATTGACGGGCACGCTCTCGGGATGGCGTTCGAGCGTTGCGAGCGCGTGGATGAAGCCGACGCGGTCGGCGCGCTTCTCGCCGAGGCCGACGATGCCGCCCGAGCAGACGTTGATGCCGGCGTTCCGGACTTCCTCGAGCGTGTCGAGGCGATCCTGAAACGTCCGCGTCGAGATGATGTTCGCGTAATTCTCGGGGCTCGTGTCGATATTATGGTTGTAATAGTCGAGCCCCGCCACCGCGAGCGTCTGCGCCTGTTCCTTGCTGAGCATCCCGAGCGTCATGCAGGTTTCCATGCCCATCTGGCGCACACCCTCGATCATCTCGACGATCGCGGGCATGTCGCGGTCCTTGGGGTTGCGCCAGGCGGCACCCATGCAGAAGCGCTTCGATCCCGAATCCTTCGCCTGTGCTGCCGCCTGCAGCACCGCGCGGACGTCCATCAGTTTGGTGGCCTTGAGGCCGCTGTCGGCGCTTTTCGACTGCGAACAATAACCGCAATCCTCGGCGCAGCCGCCGGTCTTGATCGACAGCAATGTACAGAGCTGCACCTCGCCGCGCGCATGATGGCGGCGGTGCACTCCCTGAGCCTCCCACATCAGCTCGTCGAACGGCAGGTCGAACAGCTCGGCGATTTCCTCGCGCGTCCAGTCGGTGCGCAGCTGATCGTCCTGTTCGGCGGTTTGGGAGAGGTTCATGATGTCGGCCCTTTGTTATTTGCAGAAGCGCATCAGCGCGGCGCTGTAAAATTCGAACGGCGGCGTCTCGCCCGAAAGCGGCTCATAGCCGCCATCGGCCCAGGCACGGCGATCGGCATAGGGCACCGTCACCTCGCGGCGATCGGCGGCCCTGCCATAGTCGCCGGTGCTGTAGAGCGCGAGATCGATGTCGGCCTCCGCATCGTCGCAGTTGAGGCGGATGATCCCCTTGTTCACGAACTTGTCGCTCGTCTCGAAATAGACCTCGCGCCATGGCCCCTTCGCACTCTCAAGGCGCGCGAACCAGTCGGTGAAATAAACATCGTCGATCTGCTGGCGATAGACATGGTCGACGGCAATGCCCGACCTGTATTCGCTTGCCCGCCTGCTCTCTTGCGCCGTTCCCGGCGACGAAAAGCCGGCAGCAGACGCCATCAGCGCAAGAAGCGAAAGGCGCGCGCTCATGCCGCAGCTTCCAGCGCCTGCGCAAGATCGGCAATGATATCGTCGATATGCTCGATACCGACCGACACGCGCACGACGTCCGGCCCGGCACCCGACAGCAACAACTCTTCTTCCGAAAGCTGGCTGTGCGTTGTGGAGGCCGGATGGATGATCAGCGAGCGCGTATCGCCGAGGTTCGCGAGATGGCTGAACAGCCTGACCGACGAGACGAGTTTGACCCCCGCATCATAACCGCCCTTGAGTCCGAAGGTGAAAACCGATCCGGCGCGCCCGCCCAGATATTTGCGCGCGAGCTCGTGATAGGGACTGTCGCGCAGCCCCGCATAAGAAACCCAGCTTATCGCCGGATGCGCCTGCAGCCACTTCGCGAGCTCGACCGCGTTGCCGCAATGACGTTCCATCCGGAGGGCGAGCGTTTCCATGCCGGTCAGGGCGAGGAAGGCGTTCATCGGCGCAAGCGCCGGGCCGAGGTCGCGCAGCCCGAGTGTGCGTGCGGCGAGGATGAAGGCAAGATTGCCGAACGCCTCGGTGAATTTCAGCCCGTGATAGGATGCGTTGGGTTCGCTGAGCGTCGGATATTTTCCGCCCTTTGCCCAGTCGAACGACCCCGCGTCGACGATCACCCCGCCGATCGCATTGCCGTGTCCGTTGAGGAATTTGGTCGTCGAATGGACGACGACGTCCGCGCCATATTCGATCGGGCGGCAAAGGATTGGCGTCGCCATCGTGTTGTCGACGATCAGCGGCACGCCGGCATCGTGCGCGACCTTTGCGATCGCCTCGATATCCTGCACCACCCCGCCCGGGTTCGCGAGGCTTTCGATGAACACCGCACGGGTATTCTCGTTGATCGCGGCGGCGACATTGCCCGCGTCGTCGGCATCGACGAAGTGCGTCGTCCACGCCATCTTGCGAAAACTCTGCCCGAGCTGGTTGAGCGATCCGCCATAGAGCTTGCGCGCCGCGACGATCTCGCAGCCCGGCTCCATCAGCGTGTGAAAGGCGAGGAACTGCGCGGCGTGCCCCGACGCGACGGCGAGCGCCGCCTGCCCGCCTTCGAGCGCCGCGATCTTGCCTTCGAGCGCGCCGTTGGTCGGGTTCATGATCCGGGTATAGATGTTCCCGAATTCCTGCAGGTTGAACAGGCGCGCGGCATGATCGACATCGTCGAACACATAGGACGCGGTCTGATAGATCGGGGTAATCCGCGCTTTCGTGGTCGGGTCGGGCGCGGTCCCGGCGTGAACCGACAGGGTTTCGGGCTTTTGTCCGGTCATGCGGCATCCTCCAGCGGGGGCATGTTGTGGCCGAGCAGGCGCAGCACGTCGGCGGCGCATTCGACCACATTCGAGCCGGGGCCATAGATGCCCTGCACGCCGGCGTCGCGCAGATATTGATAGTCCTGCGGGGGGATGACGCCGCCCGCGATCACCTTGATATCGCCGCGACCCGCTTCCTTCAGCTTCCCGATCAATTCGGGGATCAGCGTCTTGTGTCCCGCGGCGAGGCTCGACGCGCCGACGACGTCGACGCCGCTGTCGAGCGCGAGCACGACGGTTTCCTCGGGGGTCTGGAACAGCGGTCCCGACACGACGTCGAAGCCCATGTCGCCGAACGCCGAGGCGATGACGTTCGCCCCGCGGTCGTGCCCGTCCTGCCCCATCTTGGCGACGAGCAGTTTCGGCTTGCGGCCCATGCGGCGTTCGACCGCCTTCACCCCGTCGAGCACCTGCTGCCAGCGGTCGTCGCCCTCATAGGGCGCGGCATAGACGCCCTTCACCGGGGTCGGCTGCGTGCCGTAGCGCTCGAAGCTTTCCTCCATCGCCGAGCTGATCTCGCCGAGCGTCGCACGGGCGCGGGCGGCTTCGACCGCGTGCGCGAGCAAATTGGTCTCGATCGACTGGGGCGCCGCGGCGGCCTTCCGCAGCATATCGAGCGCCGCCTGGCACGCCGCTTCGTCGCGGCTCGCCTTGACGCGGTTGATGCGCGCCACCTGTGCCTCGCGTACCTTCGTATTGTCGACCTCGAGCGTTTCGAGCAGATCCTCGTCTTTCAGGCGATATTTGTTCACCCCGACGATCACATCGTCGCCGCGGTCGACGCGCGCCTGACGCGCGGCGGCCGCCGTCTCGATCATCGCCTTGGGCCAGCCCGCGGCCACGGCCTTGGCCATGCCGCCTTCCTTCTCGACGCGCTCGATAATCTCCCACGCCTTGTCGACGAGTTCCTGCGTCAGCGCCTCGACATAATAGGAGCCGCCGAGCGGATCGACGACCTTGGTCATCCCCGTCTCTTCCTGGATGACGATCTGGGTGTTGCGCGCGATGCGGGCGGAGAAATCGGTCGGCAGTGCGATTGCTTCGTCGAGCGCGTTGGTGTGCAGCGACTGGGTGCCGCCAAGCATCGCCGCCATCGCCTCGATCGTCGTGCGCATGACGTTGTTGTATGGATCCTGCTCGGTCAGCGAGACGCCCGACGTCTGGCAGTGCGTACGCAGCATCTTCGACCGCTCGTCCCTGGCGCCGAGGTTGGTCATCACGCGGTGCCACAGCACGCGCGCCGCGCGCAGCTTGGCGATCTCCATGAAGAAGTTCATGCCGATCGCGAAGAAGAAGGAGAGGCGCCCGGCGAACTTGTCGATGTCGAGGCCCGATGCGACGCCGTAGCGTACATATTCGGCCCCGTCGGCGATCGTGAAGGCCAGCTCCTGCACCTGCGTCGCGCCGGCTTCCTGCATATGGTAGCCGGAGATCGAGATGCTGTTGAACTTCGGCATCTCGCGGCTGGTGTAACCGAAAATGTCGCTGATGATCCGCATGCTCGGTTCGGGCGGGTAGATATAGGTATTCCGGACCATGAACTCCTTGAGGATGTCGTTCTGGATGGTCCCATCGAGCAGCCTCCGCTCGACCCCCTGCTCCTCGCCCGCGACGATGAAGAAGGCGAGTATGGGGATCACCGCGCCGTTCATCGTCATAGAAACCGACATCTGGTCGAGCGGAATGCCGTCGAAGAGGATCTTCATATCCTCGACGCTGTCGATCGCGACCCCCGCCTTGCCGACGTCGCCGACGACGCGCGGATGGTCGCTGTCATAGCCGCGGTGCGTCGCGAGGTCGAAGGCGACGCTGAGGCCCTTCTGCCCCGCGGCAAGGTTGCGGCGATAGAAAGCGTTCGATTCCTCGGCGGTCGAAAAGCCCGCATATTGCCGGATCGTCCACGGCCGCCCCGCATACATCGACGCGCGCACGCCGCGCGTGAAGGGCGCGAAGCCGGGCAGGCCGGGGTCGGCGGTGACATCCTCGGCCGTATAGAGCGGCTTGACGTCGATCCCCTCGGGCGTCGCCCAGGTGAGGTCCTTGCCCTTCACTTCCCTGTCGGCGGCGGCGGCCCATTGGTCGATAGTCGGCTTGTCGGTCATCTGCGGTCTCGTTTCATTTTCGTCATGCCGGACTTGACCCGGCATCGATGGCCCCCGGATCAAGTCCGGTGTGACGAAGGCATAAAGGTCAGTGCGCCCCTTTCGGCGTCTCCATGATCTCGGTCAGCACCCCGCCCATATCCTTGGGGTGCAGGAAGAAGATCGGCGTCCCGTGCGCCCCGATCCGCGGCTCGCCGAGGACGCGCTTGCCCATGCTCTCGAACTCGGCCTTCGCGGCGTGAATATCCGGCACTTCATAACACATATGATGCTGCCCCCCTGCGGGGTTCTTCTGCAGGAAGCCGGCGATCGACGCATTGCCCGGCAGTGGTTCGATCAGCTCGATCTGTGTGCCGTTCAACCCGCTGTCGGTCGGCGTGTCGACGAAACACACTTTGACCCCCTGCTCGGGCAGATCGAACGGCTCGTGGATCCGGGTCGCCCCCATCACATCGCGGTAAAAAACGATGCTGTCGGTGATCGACGGCGTCGCAACGCCGATGTGATTGAGGCGGCCTAGTTTCATCTGAAAAACACCCATCCTAATGTTGCCATGAAAAGCAGCGCGATCGCCACTGACACTTTCTGAAGGAAACCAAGCTCGGCATCAAACTGCGCCGCGTCCTCCGATCGACGAAGGACCAACGGCTGCCTACCCGGCCGCGGAATCTTCAACTCGCCGGATCGCCGAGCCGAGATGGCCGTGATTGCCGGTAACGCGAAGATCATCAGCATTAGCGGCGCCACGTAGATTGCGAGGTTCCCCAACTCAGCCATCACAGCGGAATATTGTCATGCTTCTTCCACGGATTCTCGAGGCTCTTGTTTCTGAGCTTCCGCAGCCCCAGCGCGATCCGCTTGCGCGTATTGTGCGGGTGGATGACCTCGTCGATATACCCGCGCGACGCCGCAACGAACGGGTTGGCGAAGCGGTCCTCATATTCCTTCGTCCGCTGCGCGATCTTTTCGGGATCGCCGATGTCGCTGCGGAAGATGATCTCGACCGCGCCCTTCGCGCCCATCACCGCGATCTCGGCGGTCGGCCAGGCATAGTTGAGGTCGCCGCGCAGATGCTTCGACGCCATCACGTCGTACGCGCCGCCATAGGCCTTGCGCGTGATCACCGTGATCTTCGGCACCGTCGCCTCCGCATAGGCGAAGAGCAGCTTCGCGCCATGCTTGATGATGCCGTTATATTCCTGCGCGGTCCCGGGCAGGAAGCCGGGGACGTCGACGAAGGTGATGATCGGGATCTCGAACGCGTCGCAGAAGCGGACGAAACGCGCCGCCTTCTTCGACGAGTTGATGTCGAGCACGCCCGCGAGCACCAGCGGCTGGTTGGCGACGATACCGATCGTGCGCCCCTCGATGCGCCCGAAGCCGCAGATGATGTTCGCGGCGTGCGCCGGCTGGACCTCGAAGAAATCGCCTTCGTCGACGGTCTTCCGGATCAGCTCGTGCATGTCGTACGGCTGGTTCGCGTTCGGGGGGATCAGCGTGTCGAGGCTCGGCTCGGCGCGGTCGTAGGGATCGCTCGTCGGGCGGACCGGAACGCCGCTGCGGTTGTTCTCGGGCAGGTAATCGAAGAAATCGCGCGCCGCTAGCAGGGCCTCGATATCGTTCTCGAACGCGAGGTCGGCGACCGAGCTTTTCGTCGTGTGCGTGATCGCCCCGCCGAGTTCCTCCTGCGTGACGACCTCGTTGGTCACCGTCTTCACGACGTCGGGGCCGGTAACGAACATATAGCTGCTGTCCTTCACCATGAAGATGAAGTCGGTCATGGCCGGCGAGTAGACCGCCCCGCCCGCGCACGGGCCCATGATGAGGCTGAGCTGCGGCACGACGCCCGATGCGAGCACGTTGCGCTGGAACACCTCGGCATAGCCGCCCAATGACGCGACACCTTCCTGGATGCGCGCGCCGCCGCTGTCGTTGAGGCCGATGACCGGGGCGCCGACCTTCATCGCATTGTCCATCACCTTCATGATCTTTTCGGCATGCCGCTCCGACAGCGAGCCGCCGAAGACGGTGAAGTCCTGACTGAAGACATAGACGAGGCGGCCGTTGATCGTGCCCGATCCGGTGACGACGCCGTCACCGGGGACGATCTGGTCCTGCATCCCGAAATCGGTGCAATTATGCTCGACATAGGTGTCGAGCTCTTCGAACGAGCCCTCATCGAGCAGTACGTCGAGCCGCTCGCGCGCGGTCAGCTTGCCCTTGCTGTGCTGCGCGTCGATGCGCTTCTGCCCGCCCCCGAGGGCTGCGGCGGCGCGGCGGCGTTCCATTTCGGCGATATTGGCGGACATTCGGCTTCTCCGTCAGAATTCGAACATGCCGTCTGCCGTCCGGCGCGTCGCGATGCAAATGCGAATTTGCAAAGTTGCAAAGTAGGATTTTGCAAAGTATCGAAGGGCATGGCCCGCCAACGCATCTTCGCCGGAAACCGGTTGAGGCAGCTTCGCGCCGAACGTGGTATCCGGCAGGCCGGGTTCGCCGAAACGCTGGGCATCTCGACCTCGTACCTCAGCCAGATCGAGCATGACGACCGCCCGCTGACGCCGGCGCTGCTCGACCGGCTGCAAAAGCTGTTCCCGCTCGAATGGGAAGAGGTTGCGGCCGACGTCGGTGATCGCCGCGCCGGAGCGTTGCGCGAAGCCGCCGCCGATCCGCTCTTCGCCGCATCGCCCCTGTCTCCCGAGCAGCTCGAACGCGCCGCACTCCAGCAACCGCAGCTTGCCGACCAGTTCGTCGCGCTTCACGCCGCCTATCGCCGCGCGGGGCAGCGGTTGCAGATTATCGACGAGGCGCTGACCGGCGGCACCGCCGAGGGCAGCCGCCTGCCGTGGGAAGAGGTGCGCGACTGGTTTCACGACGCGGGCAACTATGTCGACAGCATCGACCGGGCCGCCGAAGCGCTCGCGGGACAACTGCGCGGCAAGGATCCCTCACCGGCGATCGAAACGATCGAACGGCGACTACGCGACGCACTCGGCATTTCGATCGTTTACAACCAGACGCAGACCCTGCGCGATTTCGACGCGACGATGCGGCATCTGGTGATCGACCCGTCGCAGCCTGCCGAGACCCGCCGCTTCCAGTTGGCGCACCAGCTCGCCGCCCTCGCGCTCGCCAAAGAGATTGCTGCGGTGGTCGAAGCCTCGCCGCTGCGCACCGCGGCCGCGCGGCAATTGCTTCATGTCGGCCTTGCCAACTACGCGGCGGGCGCGGTGTTGATGCCCTATGCTCCCTTCCGTGCCAGCGCCCGGGCGGTGCGGCACGACATCGACCGGCTGCGGCTCGAATATGGGGTCAGCTTCGAACAGGCGTGCCACCGCCTCTCGACGCTCCAGCGCCCCGGGGCACGCGGCATCCCGATGTTCTTCTGCCGCGTCGACATGGCGGGCAATATCACCAAGCGGCACTCGGCGACGCGCCTCCAGTTCGCCCGTTTCGGCGGCGCCTGCCCGCTGTGGATCGTCCACGAGGCCGCGGCGATCCCCGATCGCATCCTGTTCCAGCTTGCCGAGACGCCCGACGGCCTGCGCTATGTGTCGATGGCGAAGGGGCTGGTGAAACCGTCGGGCAGTTACGCGCGCAGCCCGCGCCGCTACGCCGTCGCGCTCGGGTGCGAGGCGCAATATGCCGGCGATTTCGTCTATGCCGACGGTGTCGATGTCGCCGCACCGCAGGCGGCGACGCGCATCGGCCTGTCGTGCCGCATCTGTCCGCGCGACGATTGTGACCAGCGCGCCTTTCCGCCGAGCGACCGCCCGATCCTCGTCGATCCCGACCGGCGCGACGTCGTGCCCTACCGGATCGGTTAGGGCGCGATCACCAGCTCTTCGTCGAGGAAATCGAGGAAGGCGCGGATGCGGGCGGCGGCGCGGTCTTCGGGCGCGTAGAGCGCGTGAATATCCTCGCCGTCGCCAGGGTGGAAATCCGCGAGCACCTCGACAAGCCGTCCTGCCGCGAGGTCGGCAGCGACGTGGAAATGGCCGTGCCGCGAAATACCGCCGCCCGCGACGGCCATCTGGCGCACCATGTCGCCCGAATTGCCGAAGAAGCTGCCATGGACCGGAAGATGAACGATCCGCCCGCCGATACGGAAGGGCCAGCTGTCGACCGAACGGCGAAAGCTGAAGCGAAGACAGTCGTGCGCGTCGAGATCGTCGGGCGTCCGCGGCGTACCGCGCCGTGCGAGATAATCCGGGCTGGCGACCAGCGCCATGCGGCTGTGTCCGAGCTTCTTGGCGCGGAGGCTCGTGTCACGGAGCGGGCCGATGCGGATCGCGATGTCGGCGCGCTCCTCGACCAGGTCGATGATCATGTCGGACAGGGCAAGGTCCAGAGTGATCTCGGGATAGCGCGCGGTAAAGCGCGGCAGGATCGGCAGCAACGGCACGCCGATCGACGGCGAGGCGTTGACGCGGAGCAACCCGCGCGGCCCCTGCTTTTCGCGGCCGAGCCCGTTTTCGACCGTCTCGATTTCGGCGAGCAGCACGCTCATCCGGTCGCGATAGACGGTTCCTTCGGCGGTCAGCGCCAGCGACCGCGTCGTCCGGCGGAAAAGGATCGCGCCGAGCCGCTGTTCCAGCCGCGCAATGCTGCGGCTGACCGCCGAGGGCGTGAGGCGGAGCGCCTTGGCCCCTGCCGCGAAGCTACCCTCGCTCGCAACCGCAAGGAAGGTCTCGATATCGCCGAACCGGTTGTCCATCGCTATTCCTGATTTTGAATCATCACTGAAATGATGAAGCGCATTCTAATCAACAATGACGCGAAACGCTATCTTCGGCACATCGAACAAGAAGCAAGGTGTGAAAGGAACTCGCTCATGGACCTGAAACTCAAAGGCAAGACCGCGCTCGTCACCGGATCGACCGCAGGCATCGGTTTCGCGATCGCCAGACGCCTCGCCGAGGAAGGCGTCGACGTCGTCATCACCGGACGCAATCAGGCGAAGCTCGACGAAGCTGCAGCCGAACTGGCGAAATCGGGCACGATCCGCGCCGTCCTCGCCGATCCCGCGACCGCCGAAGGCGCCGAGGCGCTGATCGCGGCGGTTCCCGCGGTCGATATCCTCGTCAACAATCTCGGCATCTACGAAGCCAAGCCCTTCGCCGAGATCAGCGACGCCGACTGGCATCGTCTTTTCGAGGTCAATGTCGTAAGCGGCGCACGGCTGTCGCGGCACTATTTCCCGAAGATGCTCGATAATGACTGGGGCCGCGTGATCTTCATCGCGAGCGAGAGCGGGCTGCTTCCGCCCGCCGAGATGATCCATTACGGCATGACCAAGACCGCGCAACTGACGATCGCACGCGGGCTCGCCGAGCAGACCAGGGGCACGGGCGTGACCGTCAACACGGTGCTGCCCGGGCCGACGCGCTCGGAAGGCATCGTCGACTTCATCCGCTCGGTGGTGTCAAACCCCGACGCGCCCGAAGCCGAGCGCGAGAAGGCCTTCTTCGACGAGCTGCGCCCGCTGTCGCTGATCCGCCGCCTGATCGAGGCCGACGAGATCGGATCGATGGTCACCTATCTCGCGAGTCCGCTCGCCGCGGTGACCAACGGGGCCGCGATCCGCGCCGAGGGCGGGATCGTGCCGACGATCGCATAAGTCCGCCTCCCGCGAAAGCCGGCTCGCAGACCGAAGCAACGGGCCCCGGCTTCCGCCGGGGTCCGCCTGTTTCAGACCTTCACTATCCCCCGCTCGATCAGGCTATGCGCCGTCGCGAGGATCGTCTCCTCGGGCGGGCGCATCGTCCAGCCGAGCGTCGTCATCGCATGGCTGCTGTCGCCGCCGCGAACATTGCCGAGTTCGGCGACGAGCTGTTTGAGTTCGGGCCGCACCAGCGCGAACAGCTTGAGCAGCCAGTCGGGCATCCTGCGCGCCGGCACCTTCCTCGCCTTGTCGCCGAGGTTCGCGGTCAGGATATTCGCAACCTCGATCATCTTCAGGAACGGGCCCGAGCAGACATAGCGCTCGTCACGGAGCACCGGCGCGGTCAGCGCACGATAATGGAGGTCGGCGACATCGCGCACGTCGACGATCCCGAAACCGATATCGGGGCACATCGGCACCTTGCCCTCGAGCAATTGCTTCACCAGTTCGATCGAGGTCGAGAGATCGTCCGAAAGCAGCGGCCCGAACACCGCCGCGGGATTGACCGACGCGAACTCCATGTCACCGCCCTCGGTCTTCGCCCAATCGCGTGCGGCACGCTCGGCAACGGTTTTCGATCGCGGATAGGGCATGACTCCGGGGTTATCGAGATCGGTCCAATCGGCTTCGTCATAAAGGTCGCGGCCCTTGCCATGGCCATAGGCGATCGCCGCCATCGACGAGGTGAGAATGAAGCGCCTCACCCCTGCCCCCTTCGCGAAACGGAGCGCCCGGAGCGCACCTTCGCGTGCGGGAATGACAAGCTCGTCGGCGTGCCTCGGCACATCGAGCGGAAAGGGCGACGCGACGTGCGCGACATGGCTGCACCCCGCCATCGCCTCGGCCCAGCCGGCGTCGTTTTCGAGGTCGGCGGCGAAGAAGCGCAGTCCGGCGGCGTCGACGTTCAGCCAGCGACGAACCTCGTCCTCGCGTCCGAGGTTGCGGACCGTCGTGTTGACCGTCCAGCCGTTCCCGATCAGCTGCCGGATCAGGAAGCCCGCGATATAGCCGCTGCCCCCGGTCACCAATGCCGTACCCGCCATGCGCCCCTCCCCGCCTTGTGGGTGGACAGAATAGCGCATGCGGGTTGCAGGCCGAAACCTTATTTGAGGAGCACGAGTTCCTCGGCCATGCTCGGATGCAGCGCGACGGTCGCATCGAAATCGGCCTTGGTCAGCCCCGCCTTCACCGCGACCGCGGCGGCCTGCAAAATTTCGGGCGCATCGGGACCGATCATATGGAGACCGACAACCTGATCGGTCGCGGCGTTGACGACCATCTTGTACAGTGCGCGCTCGTTGCGGCCCGCTAGGACATTCTTCATCGCGCGGAAGTCGCTGGTGTAGACACGGATCGATCCGAGCTTGTTGCGCGCCTCGGCCTCGGTCATCCCGACCGCGCCGATCGGCGGATGGCTGAACACCGCGCTCGGGACATTCTGGTAATCGACCACCGTCGGCTTGCCGCCGAACACCGAGTCCGCAAACGCCTGACCCTCGCGGATCGCCACGGGCGTCAGCTGGATGCGGTTGGTGACGTCGCCGACCGCATAGATGCCGGGCACCGACGACTGGTTCGTTTCGTCGACCTTGATCGCGCCATGCTTGTCGAGTTCGACCCCGACCTCTTCGAGCCCGATCCCGCGGCTGTTCGGAACGCGACCCGCCGCGACGAGCACCGCGTCGGCGGGAATCGGATCGCAGCCTTCGAGATGGACGGTGAGCGACCCGTCGTCGTTCTTCTCGATCGACCGGAAAGGCGCGTTGAACTTGAAATCGATCCCCTTGGTCATCGAAATCTGGAGCAACCGGTCGCGTATCTGCTCGTCATAGCCGCGCAGGATCGTGTCGCCGCGATTGACGATCGTCACCTTGCTGCCGAATTCGTTGAAGATGCCGGCAAATTCATTGGCGATATAGCCGCCGCCTGCAATCACGACGCGCTTCGGCAGCTTGTCGAGATGGAAGACCTCGTTCGAGGTGATCGCATGCTCGCTGCCCGGAAATTCGGGCACGTGCGGCCAGCCGCCCGTCGCGATCAGGATGCGTTCGGCGGTGAGTTCGGTGCCGTCGGCAAGGCGCACCTTCTGCGGACCGACGACGGTCGCGCGCGTCTTGAAGACGGTGACCTTGTGATTGTCGAGCGTCTGGCCATAAAGGCCCTCGAGCCGGTCGACCTCGGCGAGCACATTGTCGCGCAGCACCTGCCAGTTGAATTTGCAATCGGGCACGTCCCAGCCGAACTTGCGCGCGTCGTGAATATCCTCGGCGAAGTGCGCCCCGTAGACGAGCAGCTTCTTCGGTACGCAGCCGCGGATGACGCATGTGCCGCCGACCCGATACTCCTCCGCCACCGCAACGCGCGCGCCGTGCGAGGCCGCGATGCGCGACGCGCGGACGCCGCCCGAACCGGCGCCGATGACGAAGAGATCATAGTCGAAATCGCTCATGGAAAACCCCTGAATTGGACAGGCAGGCATTCGCGCCCGGCGCCTATGTGGTTACACGGGCGCGGCTTGCCAATCGAAATTTGCGCTCAGTGACAGCGACGTGCTCTCAATCGCCGAGTGCCGCCTGCATCAGCGCCTGCGTCGCCGCGTCGAACTCGACCGTACCTTCGGCGAGGCCTTTCGCCATCTCCTTGCCCAGCTCGACGCCGAACTGGTCGAAGGGGTTGATACCGAGCAGCACGGCATTGGCGAAAACGCGATGCTCGTAAAAGGCGATCAGCGCGCCGAGGGTGCGCGGCGTCACCTGATCGAGCAGGATCGTCGTGGAGGGTCGGTTGCCGGGATAGTTGCGCGCGCCATCCTCGCTCGCGCGCCCCGCCATCAGGGCCGCGCCCTGCGCGATGCAATTGGCGACGAGCGTTTCGTGATGCGCATCGTCGAGCAGGTGATCCGGCTCGCGCGCGACGACGAATTCGACCGGGGTCAGGTGCGTGCCCTGGTGGAGCAACTGGAACACGGCATGCTGCGCGTCGGTGCCGACGCCGCCCCAGGTGATCGGCGCGGTCTGCTGCGCGACGGTCTCGCCGGTGAAGGTCACCGACTTGCCGTTCGATTCCATCTCGAGCTGTTGCAGATAGGAGGGCAGCAGCCGCAACCGCTCGTCATAAGCGAAAACCGCGCGCGTCTGGCAGCCGAGGCGGTTCGCATAGACCTGATCGGCAAAAGCCGCGAGCAGGCAGATATTGTCGGCGCCGTCGGCGAGGCGGAAATGGCGGTCCATCTCGGCCGCACCCTCGAGCAGGTCGGCAAAGGCGTCCCAGCCGAGCGCGAGCGCTGCGGGGAAGCCGATCGACGACCACAGCGAATAGCGCCCGCCGACGGTCTCGCTGAACGGCAGGATGCGCGTTTCGTCGATGCCCCATTCCATCGCGCGTTCGGGCTTGGCGGTCAGCGCGATGAAGCGGCCGACCGGATCCTCGACTCCCGCTTCGTCGAGCCATTGCAGCGCCGAATTGGCGTTGAGCAACGTTTCGGTCGTGGTGAAGGTCTTCGATGCGACCGCGACCAGCGTGTGCTCGGGGCTGAATTTGGCGAAGGCTTCGTCGAGGGCTGCGCCGTCGACGTTCGAAACGACGGCGACGTCGTAACGGTCGCTATGGCGGCCGAGCGCGTCGACGAGCAGGTCGGGGCCGAGCGCCGACCCGCCGATGCCGATATGGAGCAGGTGGCGGATCTCGCCGAACGCGCCCGCCTCGATCGCGTCGATCATCATCCGCATCCGCTGGTGCAATGCCTTCGCGACATGCACCGACTCGGGCGCGCCGTCGCCGCGTTCGGCGCTATGCTCGGCGGCGCGGTCTTCGGTCGGATTGGCGATTCCGCCCGAAAAAAGCGTCTTGCGCCGACTCGGGAAATCCTGCGCTTCGGCAAGGCCCGACAGGATCGCGATCGCGGACGTGTCGAGATGCGTCTTGGCGAAGTCGAAACGGATGTCGGCGACGCTCCGGACCAGCGCCTGCAACCGCGCCTGCGGGTCGGCGGCGACCAGGTCGGTCAGTTTCTGCGGCTGCCAGTCGGAAAGGGCCTGCCAGGCCTGCTGCGCTGTCGTCATCGTCTGTGTCCTCGATGGGGGGATTGAATCGCGACCTTTCTCTAGGCCCCCCGCCCGCACGGCGCCAGTGGCGTCCGCCGATATTTGCTTGACGTGACAACCTATTCATCGCCAATGCCGCAGCATGACCAATGCCAGCTTTGCCGCCGATGTGACGCCCCCGACCGGGCCCACGCCGTCTTCGCCGACTCCTGCGCCTGCGTCCGCCAAGGAAGAGGCCGTCGACACCGTCCGCTTCCTCGCGCTGCTCGCGATCGCGGTGCTGATTTTTCGCAGCTTTTTCCTGTCGCCGTTCAACATCCCGTCGGAATCGATGCAGCCGCGCCTGCTGATCGGCGACTATCTGCTCGTGAACAAGATGGCCTATGGCTATTCGAAATACAGCCTGCCGCTGAGCGCGCCGCTGATCCCCGGCCGGATTTTCGCGCGCACGCCCGAACGCGGCGACGTCGTCGTGTTCAAGGCGCCGCCGGTCAACGACAATGACTATATCAAGCGCGTGATCGGTCTGCCTGGCGACAGCGTGCAGGTGAAGGACGGCATCGTCTGGCTGAACGGCAAGCCGCTGCAGCGCGAGGCGATGCCCGATTTCGTCATCCCGGTGACGCAGAACATGATCGACGCCTCGCGCGCGACGGGCACCCTGCCCTGTTATTCGCCCGAGTTCGAGGAAGTCGCCGCCGATGGCCAGCGGCAGTGCCGCTACAAGCAGTTCCGTGAAACGCTGCCGAGCGGCAAAAGCTATGCGATCCTCGACATCACGACGATCGCCGAGGACAATACCTCGCTCGTCGTCGTGCCCGAAGGCCATCTCTTCCTGATGGGCGACAATCGCGACCGCAGCGCCGACAGCCGTTTCCCCGCGATGGAGAATCAGGGCATCGGCCTCGTCCCCGAGGAAAATCTCGTCGGCCACGCGCTTGTCGGCATGTTCTCGACCGATGGATCGGCGAGCTGGCTCAACCCGATCAGCTGGTTCACCGCCGCACGCTGGGAGCGCGTCGGGGACGGTTTTTGAGCGACCCTCTCGACACCGGGGCGCTCGCCGGCATCATCGGCGGCGCTCCGGGCGATCCGGCGCTCTACGATCTGGCGCTGACGCATGGCAGCACCGGGCGTCCCGACTACCAGCGGCTCGAATTTCTCGGCGACCGCGTACTCGGCCTCGTCCTCGCGTCCGAACTGTATTCGCGCTTTCCTGCTGCGAGCGAGGGCGAGATGTCGTCGCGTCTCCATGTGCTCGCATCGGGCGCCACCTGCGCCGCGGTCGCTCGCAGGCTCGATCTGACCGCGCTGATCCGCTTCGGCGCGCAGGCGCGCAATGACGGGGGGCGCTACAGCGACAATATTGCCGCGGATGCCATGGAGGCGCTGATCGGCGCGCTCTGGCTCGACAAGGGAGCCGACGCTGCGCGCCGGTTCATCCTGACGCATTGGAACGAAATGATCGACGGACAGCAGGCCGCGCCCAAGCACCCCAAGGCGGCGCTCCAGGAATGGGCGCTCGCGCGGAAGCGCCGCCCGCCCGAATATGAGATTGTTTCGCGCGAAGGCCCCGACCATGCCCCGCGCTTTCGCATCGCGGTGAGCGTCGGCAAACTCGCGCGTGCCGAAGCCGAAGGCACCAGCAAACAGGCGGCCGAAAAGGCCGCTGCGGCGGCGTTGCTCGCCGAACTCGAAGGGATGAAACTATGACCCGGCATTGCGGTTTCGTCGCCGTCGTCGGCGCACCCAACGCGGGCAAATCGACGCTCGTCAACGCGCTCGTGGGCCAGAAGGTCGCGATCGTCAGCCCGAAGGCGCAGACGACGCGTACGCGACTGATGGGCGTCGCGATGGACGGCGAGACGCAGATCATCCTGATCGACACGCCCGGCATCTTCGCGCCGACGCGCCGGCTCGACCGCGCGATGGTCGCCGCCGCGTGGGGCAGCCTCGAGGAAGCCGAGGCGATCCTCGTGATGGTCGATGCAGCGGCCAAGCTGACGGGCCGCGTCGAGCGCGTGCTCGAAGGCATAGCGAACCGGCCCGAGAAGAAATATCTGATCCTGAACAAGGTCGACCTCACGAAGAAGGACAAGCTGCTCACGATCGCCACCGAGCTCAACGGCAAGGTCGCGTTCGACGAAACCTTCTTCATCGCGGCGAGCAGCGGCGACGGCGTGCCCGAGCTCAAGACGCATCTCGCGAAGCTGATGCCCGAAGGCCCCTGGCACTTCCCCGAGGACGAGGTCAGCGACGCCCCCGAACGCATGCTCGCCGCCGAGATCACCCGCGAACAGCTCTACCGCCAGCTCCACGAGGAACTGCCCTATCAGTCGACGGTCGAGACCGAGCTGTTCAAGACGCGCCCCGACGGCAGCGCCGAAATCCATCAGCAGATATTCGTCGCGCGCGACAACCAGCGCGCGATCGTGCTCGGCAAGGGCGGTGCCCGGATCAAGGAAATCGGCGCCCGCGCGCGCGCCGAACTGACCGAGTTGATGGGGCGCACGGTCCATCTGTTCCTGCACGTGAAGGTGAAGGAAAACTGGGACGAGGACCGCGGTGTCTATCGCAACATGGGGCTCGACTGGGTCGATTGAGCCCGCTTTCGCGGTACGCCCGGACGGTGTCGCGCGATTATTTCTCTTCCGCGATGACGTCCGCGACCTTGGCTTTGATCCTGTCGACCACGGCGTTCATCAGCGTCTTTCGCCGCGACAACTTCATGATGACGGGAACGAACCCCGCAATCATGCCCAAAATGAAAAATCCGGCCATCCCGCCCTCGAAAATCAGCGCACCCAGGATGAGGAACCCGATCGGGGTGCCCAGAATCAAGCCCAGCGCCAGACATCCCGACAGCTTGGGGAGCAGCAGATCGACCACCTGCAGGAATATCTTGTCGTTGCCCGTACTGTGATTGACGAGCGCGACCGGATAGCCGCTCTTCAGCGCGGCCGGACCGGCATAGACCACCGATACCCGATGTTCCTCGCGAACGCCGAACGGCGTGTCGGAAAATTCGGCTTCGATTTCCTTGCCATTGTCGTCGCGGAAGAAGATTCGCAGCTTTTCGGACGAGCTGGTCGACACGGTCGTCGTGGGAGCTTGCACATGGCCGGTTCCCTGATGGAGATAGCCCCCGCCGCCCGACGTCGTTGTCGTCGTATTGATGACCGTGCTTTGCTGCTGCCCGACAACGGTTCCGGTTTTCGCGAAAACATGAAGGTCATCGACGTTCGCAATTTTTGTGTCGTTACTCATCGTTCCCCCGTGCAGTCGGCGCAAATATGGGCCTCACATCCCGACGTGAATTTATTGCCTGCTCCCCGCCCGCATTCTCAACGAAGCCCGATCACTATGTCTCGACGGGCAAATTTTGCAACCATGTCAGAAAGAAAGCACTAAATTCGCCGGCAATCATTCGGCGGCGGATTGCCGTCGAAGCGCGACGTGATCCAGCCGATCGTTTCCTGCGCGCTGTCCTTCGCGCTCGCGCCATGGTCGCCGGTCATGTCGATCCAGCGGGTCGGCGTTCCGCGCCGGCAAACGGCTTTCGCGAACTTCCGTGTCACCGCGGGCGCCACGATTGTATCCTTGCTGCTCTGCGCGATCAGCAACGGCCCCGGGACGCGCGCCGGATCGACGCTGTTGGTGCGTTCGAAGGAGGCGAAGGGTTCGATCTTCGCGATGTCCTTGTTCTTCGTGGCGCGGGCGATGGTGAGGATGCCGAGGATCGTGCCGAGCTTCGGCTTCGCGTTGAAGCTGACGCAAACATTCTCGGACAGCCGGCGAATGATGCCCTGATTGGTGCGGTTGGTGATGCTGTCGAGCGAGAAGCCGTAGAGCGTCGACCAGCTATGCAGCGCGAAGGAAAGAAGTAGCGCGCGCGCATTCTTGTCACTTCCCTGCGCGAGGTTCGCGGCGAGATCGGTCGGCGGGGCGGCCGCGGCGGTGCCGACGAGCGTCAGGTCGGGCGCATGGCTGCGCGCCGATATCGCGGTCCACAGTGCGGCATGGCCGCCCTGCGATTCACCCCACACGGCGAAGCTGCTCCCCGCCGCCGCGCCCGGAATCTCGCGTGCCGCGTGAACTGCGTCGAGTACGGCGTTGGCCGTATCCGTTCCGACCAGAAACGGGTGCATCGTCGGGCTGGCAAGGCCGATATAGTCGGGCGCGACCACCACATAGCCGTTGCGCACGGCGTTCATCCCCGCCGAATATTCGAAGAAGTTCGGGCTGAGCGATGGCGCGCATTTCTCGGCGACGCCCCATGCGCCGTGGGTCCACGCAATGACGCGGCGCGGGCGCGGCGGAATGGCTTCCATCGGCGCCGCGACGATGCCGGTGACGGCAAAACGCTGGCCGCTGCCGTTGGTCGTCCAATATTGCACGCGCCACGCCTGCGTACCGGGCGGCGTGTCCGTCATCGGCTGGGCGGAGATCAGATAACGCGGTTGTTGTGCCGCTGCGGGCATGGAAAGCACCGACAGGATGGCGAGAAGGACGGCAAGGAAATGGCGCATCGAAAAACCTCCCGATGCGCCAACCTATCACGGCTCTCCGGCGACGCAAACGCCGCACATTAACGCTATTCGGCGTCGGCCTTCTTCTTTGCCGGAGCCTTTTTTGCGGCGGGCTTTTTTGCCGCCGCCTTTTTCTTCGGCGCCGCTTTCTTCTTGCCCTTCGCCGGGCCCTTCGCGGCGCGCGCGTCGATCAGCGCGATCGCTTCTTCGAGCGTGAGCGTTGCCGGATCGGCGGTCTTGGGCAGCGTCGCATTGGTCGTACCGTCGGTGACATAAGGACCGAAGCGCCCTTCCATCAGCTTCATCTCGCCGCCGCTCGTCGGGTGCGGGCCAAAGGTGTTGAGCGGCTCGGCCTTGGTCCGCCCGCGCCCGCCGCCCGCAGCCGCCTCGGCGATGCGTACCACTGCGGCGTTCATGCCGATGTCGAAGATTTCGGCGGTGCCCGTCAGCTTTGCATATTTTCCGTCGTGGAGCAGATAGGGGCCATAGCGCCCCAGCCCCGCCATGATCGGCTTGCCGCTTTCGGGATGCACCCCGACCTCGCGCGGCAGGCTCAAAAGCCGCAGCGCATAATCAAGGTCGAAATCCTCGCCGGGGATATCCTTCGGGATCGACGAGCGTTTCGCTTCCTTGCCGTCGCCGAGCTGGATGTAAGGCCCAAAGCGCCCGCTGCGCTTCGTCACTTCCAGCCCGCTATCGGGATCGGTGCCCAGCGTCTCGGGGCCTGTGTCGGCGCCGTCGCTGCCACCCGGCTGCGCGAATTTCCGCGTGAACTTGCAGTCGGGATAGTTGCTGCATGCGATGAAAGGCCCGAACTTGCCGCCGCGCAGCGCGAGGCGCCCGGTACCGCAATTCGGGCAAAGGCGCGGGTCGCTGCCGTCGCCCTTGTCGGGAAAGAGATAGGGGCCGAGGAATTCGTCGAGCGCCGCGGTGATCTCCGACGGCTTCTGCTCCATCACCTCGCCGGTGCGCGGCTTGAAATCGCGCCAGAAGCGTTCGAGCACCGCCTGCCACTGCGCGCGGCCGCCCGACACGTCGTCGAGCTCTTCCTCGAGCCCGGCGGTGAAATCATAGCCGACATAGCGTTCGAAGAAGCGTTCGAGGAACGCCGTCAGCAACCGCCCGCTCTCCTCGGGAATGAAGCGGTTCTTCTCGACCGTCACATAGGCGCGGTCCTTCAGCACCTGGAGGATCGACGCATAGGTCGACGGACGCCCGATACCGAGTTCTTCCATCTTCTTGACGAGGCTCGCTTCGGAATAACGCGGCGGCGGCTGCGTCTCGTGGCTTTCGACGTCGACCCCGGTCTTCGCGGGTGCGTCGCCCTTCGCCATCGCCGGCAGAAGGCGCGCGTCGTCGTCGTCGCCCGCGTCATCGCGGCTTTCGTCATAGAGCGCAAGGAAGCCCGGGAATTTCACGACCTGCCCGGTCGCACGCAGCACCGTCTTGCCGGTGCCATCGGAGAGGTCGACGCTGGTGCGTTCGAGCCGCGCCGACGCCATCTGGCTTGCGAGCGCGCGCTTCCAGATCAGCTCATAGAGCCGCGCATGATCGCCGCTGCCCGCCTTGTCCTTCGAAAAATCGGTCGGGCGGATCGCCTCGTGCGCTTCCTGCGCATTCTTCGCCTTGGTCTGATACTGGCGCGGCTGGTCGGGGACATAGCCACCATCGTAGCGCGTCGCGATCGCCTTGCGGGCGGCGCTGATCGCGCTGCCGTCCATCTGGACGCCATCGGTACGCATATAGGTGATCGCGCCATCCTCGTAGAGCGCCTGCGCGATGCGCATCGTATGGCTCGCCGAGAAGCCCAATTTGCGTGCGGCTTCCTGCTGCAGCGTCGACGTCGTGAAGGGGGGCGGCGGGTTGCGCGTCAGCGGCTTGGTCTCGACCGCATCCACGGTGAAATGGCCGGCCTTCACATCGGCCTCGGCGGCGCGCGCATCGGCTTCGCTGGTAATCGTCAGCCGCTCGATCTTGTCGCCCTTCCAACGGGAAAGCCGCGCCTTGAACGGCGTGCCGCCCATTTCGAACAGCCCGGTCACCGACCAGTATTGCTGCGCGACAAAGGCCTCGATCTCGCGTTCGCGCTCAACGACAAGCCGCAGCGCGACCGACTGCACCCGCCCCGCCGACTTTGCCCCGGGCAGCTTGCGCCACAGCACCGGCGACAGGGTAAAGCCGACGAGATAGTCGAGCGCGCGGCGCGCGCGGTACGCGTCGATCAGATCGGTATCGAGCTCGCGCGGATGCGCCATCGCGTCGGTCACCGCCTGCTTGGTGATCGCGTTGAAGGTCACGCGGTCGACCGACTGCGGCAGTGCCTTTTTCGCGCGCAGCAATTCCTGCACGTGCCAGCTGATCGCCTCTCCCTCGCGATCAGGGTCGGTCGCGAGGATCAGTCGATCGGCAGTCTTGGCCGCATCCTGGATTTCCTTCATCCGCTTCGTCTTGTCGGGATAAAGCTGCCACAGCATCGCGAAGCCGTCGTCGGGATCGACCGAGCCGTCCTTGGGCGGCAGATCGCGGACATGACCGTAGCTCGCCAGAACCTTGAAATCGCGACCGAGATATTTCTCGATCGTTTTCGCCTTTGCGGGCGATTCCACAATTACCAATTGCATTAAAATACTATCCCCGTCACCGGCTCTCACATGTACGCGCGAGGGTGGCGGGGATAGCTTGATTCCGTCAAGCCGGATTTTTCCTTACCCGTTCTGCCATTTGAAATCGGCGGGCAGGATACATTTCCCGGCGTCATATTTGCCGACGCTGCGGATGATCTCATTGGCTTCCGGCTCGATCCGGCGCCCGCTGATCTGGCTGTCGATCACGCGGCGGACGAGGGCGTCGAGGCGGGTGACGAGGTAGCAGTCGATCGCCGGCGGCGCGTGCGGATTGCCGACGCCGCTGTCGTCGGTCAGGAACAGATAGCGCGACTGGGTCGCCGCCGCCATCGCGCGCATCGCATATTCGGCCTTGTCGGCGACACCCGACGCGGCGACCGGGGTGATATGGATGCGCTTGGCGCGCGCCGCCTCCGCAGCCGTCCAGGTGCGCCCGAACTTGTCGTCGTGCGGCGGCGCGTCAGCGACGAGCAGCAGCGACTTCACCGCGTCGGGGCGCCAGTCCTGTCCCACCGCGCGGATCAATGCCTGATCCATCGCCTCGGGATAATCGCCGCCGCCGTTCGCCTGTTGCTGCGCGAGCGCGCCCTGCACGCGCCCGATGTCGCGGTCGAAGGCGATCGTGCGCGTGACATAATCGTCGCCGAGATCGCGATAGAAGACGAAGCCGATGCGGATGTCGAGATCACGATGCTTCGCGGTGATCGCGCCGATGATCGACCGGAGTTCGGCCTGCAGATAGTTGATCTCGTCGCCCATGCTCCCCGTCGTATCGACGACGAGCATCAGATCGAGCTTCGTTGCCTTCGTCGCCGCCTGACTGGCGGTCAGCCCGACGGTCTGACCGCCGTGCGCGTCGGCAACGAGCACGGGCCGTGCATCGGCGATGGTGCGGCCGCCCTTGCGCGCCGCGACGGTGATCCGTTCGCTCAGCCGGTCGAGGCCCGGGAAGAACACCGCGCTGCCGTCCGCCTGCGTCGCCATGGTGATGCTGTTGCCGTCGGAGCACGTCACGACGACGTCGGCAAAGGGGATCGGCTGGCCGCTGCGATCGTTGACCTTGACCGTCACGATGCGCGTGGTGTCGACCCGCGGCAGGCTCCGGACTTCCTGCCCCAGATCGCCGCTGCGGTTCACATAGGCGGCGTAGAGTTCCGGATTGAGCAGATCGTCATGTTCGCCCGCGGTCAGGATCCCCGACTGCGGTTGAGGCTGTGGATAGGGGCGCGGCGGCACGATGCCGGGGCTGACGCGCGCATGATCGGATGACGAGCCGGGCGTCGGAAGCGCCTCGGCGGGGGCACTCTTGCTCGCCCCTCCATCCGCACGCGCGCCGGTTACCACGACCTCTGCAGCGTCGCCCGCATAGGATGGCGGTGGCGGTGCCATCGGGGGAGGCGGCGGCGGGGCCGGCATCGCTTCCTCGCTTTCGGCCGGGCTTCCCCGTGTCTTGATGCCGCCATTGTCTTGCTGCTGCGGCCGCGCCTCGGGTTCCAGCCGCGGCAAGGGTGCGGCGTTGCGGCAGAAGCCCTGGTCGGGGGCGGGCCGCGACTGCGCCATCGCGAGCGGGATCGGCGCGGGCCCCGATGCCAGCACCGCAACCATCGTCACGCCTGTCAGGAAACGGTTTCGCATCAGCAAACTCCCCGCCATGTGATACAATATCATCTGCGTGCGGCTCAGTCGCTGAACCGTGGCTGAACCGGGCCGAAGCGTGACCTTGTCGAAACTTCTCGCCCTATCAGGCCGTCAGATGAGCGAAATCTTCGCTCCGGCATGGCGTTCGACCCGGCCCGCAAGCTCGAGTTCGAGCAGCATGAGCTGGACCGTCGAGGCGTCCTGCCCCGACTGGCGCACCAACTCGTCGATCGCGACCGGCGTAGGGCCCAGCAGGTCGATCATCGACCGGCGTTCGCCCTCGCCTACCTCAGCCGGCGCGGCGGCCGCGACGTAACGCTGAACGGGCTCCCGCACCATTCGCGCGTCGATCGGACCGACCGCCTCGATGACATCGTCGACCGTCTGGATCAGCGTCGCACCCTCGCGGATCAGCAGATTGCAGCCTTGCGCGCGCGGGTCGAGCGGCGAGCCGGGTACCGCCATCACCTCGCGTCCGTAATCGCCCGCGCGGCGCGCGGTGATCAGCGACCCCGATCGCGGCGCCGCCTCGATGACCACCGTTCCGTGAGCGATCCCGGCGATGATCCGGTTACGCGACGGGAAGTGGCGCGCGAGCGGCTCGGTGCCCGGCGGCTGTTCGGCGATCAGCAACTGGTCGCTGGCGATCTTTTCCTGCAAGGCGGCATTTTCCGGCGGGAAAGCGATGTCGATCCCGCTCGCGATTATGCCCGCTGTCGATCCACCAAGCGCGCCGATGTGGGCGGCGGTGTCGACACCGCGCGCAAGTCCGCTGATGACGGTCACATCGCGCGTCGCAAGGTCTGCGGCGAGCTGGCGAGCAAAACGGCATGCCGCTGCCGATGCATTGCGCGCGCCGACGATTGCGACGCAGGGACGGCGCAGCATCGCGGGATCCCCGCGCACGATTACCACCGGGGGTGCGTCCTCGACCTCGCGCAGCATCGACGAATAATCGCCCTCGTCACTGAAGATGTGCCGCGCGCCAAGCGCCGCCACCCGATCGATCTCGCGCTCGGCGACCTCGATCGGCGCGATCCGTGCCTTGCCCGCCCCGCCGCGCAAAACCAGATCGGGTAGCGCGTCGAGCGCGGCCTCGCCCGAACCGAAGCGGGACATCAATTGATGCCAGCTGACCGGCCCCACATGCGGCGTGCGGATCAGCCGCAGGCGCGCCAGCCGTTCGGCATGGTTCACGCCTTCCTGCCGCCTATGCGTGGCTCGGTTCCCGCGCGAAGCCGCGCGATATTCTCGCGATGTCGCCAAAGCACTATGATCGCCAGGCCGGAAAGGCCCGCCGCATGGACCGGATAGCCGAACGCGAGCGCGGCGATCGGCGCCGAGATCGCACCGAGCATCCCGCCGAGCGACGATATGCGGAACAACAGAACCGCGCCGAGCCACACGGCGGCGAACACAAGCCCGATCGGCCATGCCAGCGCGAGCGCGAGCCCGAGCAGCGTCGCAACCCCCTTTCCGCCGCGGAAACTGAGCCATACCGGATAGCAATGGCCGATCATCGCCGCCGCGCCTGCGATCATCGCCGCATGCTCGCCGAGTTCGGGAACGAAGTGGCGCGCGAGCAGCACCGCGACCGCACCCTTGGCGCCGTCGAGGATCAGCGTCGCCGCCGCCAGCCCCTTGCGCCCGGTGCGCAGCACATTGGTCGCGCCGATATTGCCCGACCCGATCCGGCGCAGATCGCCCGCACCGAACAGCCGCGTCAGAATGACGCCGAACGGGATCGAACCGAGAAGATAGCCGACGGCGGCCAGCAAGAATATCGTCATGAAAACCCCGCTCCGTTTCCCGCTATGTGGCGCCGTTGGCGAAAGCAATCAACGGCTTCGAAGGCTATCGCTCCCAAAATGGATCGATAGCTCGCCCATTGAGGACGGTGAAAGGCGCTGCTAGGCGCAGGGCATGCTGCCCGCACCCGACGCGCCCATCCTCTTCTTCGACAGCGGCCTCGGCGGGCTCACCGTCCTCGGCCCCACCCGCGTCCTCCTGCCGACGGCGCCGATCGTCTATGCCGCCGACTATGCCGGCCTGCCCTATGGCGAGAAGAGCAATGAGGAACTCGCCGCGCGCGTCCCGGCGCTGCTCGGTCGGCTCGCCGAGCGCTACCAGCCGCGGCTCGCCGTCATCGCGTGCAACACCGCGTCGACGATCGCGCTCGCGCATGTCCGCGCCGCGCTGGACCTGCCGATCGTCGGCACCGTGCCCGCGATCAAGCCCGCGGCCGAAATGACCCGCAGCGGCGTCATCGGCGTGCTCGGCACCGAAGCGACGGTGCGCCAGCCCTATGTCGACGACCTGAGCGCCCGCTTTGCCGCGGGCAAGACCGTGCTCCGCCACGGCAGCCCCGGCCTCGTGACCGGTGCGGAGGCCAAGCTTCGCGGTGAGGTCGTCGATCCCGAAGTGATCGCACGCGCCGTCGCGGGCCTGCGCGATCAGCCCGGCGGCGACGCGATGGACGTCGTCGTCCTCGCCTGCACCCATTTCCCGCTGCTGCAGAACGAATTGCAGGTCGCCGTTGGCCCGAACGTCCGATTGATCGACGGTGCCGAGGGAATCGCCCGGCGCATCGCCCATTTGACCGAGGGCCAGCGCTGGCCCGTCAAAGCCTCTCCCGGTATCGCGGTGTTCACCCGCAGCGAGAACAATCCTCCCCCGCCGCTGGCCGCGCTCATGCCCTATGGCATCGGGACGATCGAAACCGTCTAGGGCCGGAACCGGTGCCTATTCGGCGCCATCGGCACACGACCCGAGCCAGGCGCGATCCTCGGGCGCTGGTCCCTTATCGCCTGTGGACCGCACGCGCGGGGTTCCCGATCGACGCGTCACGCCGGTGCAACTCGTCGAATCGGCGCCCGACGCCGCGAACAGCCGCCCGTCGCACACGAACAATTTTTCGTCCGACCTCCCCCAACCGACATTTTCCGCGCCATCGGGCGCGCGGCCCGCGCAATAGGTGTCGGTCTCCGATCCGGGATCCCCGCAGATTTTCTCGATATGCGCGACATTCGCCTTCACCGTTCCGACGAACCGCTGTTCGTAATAGGCGTTGGTCGCGAAATAGCCCTGCAGGCCGCACACGCGTTCCCCGCGCTGCGCCAGCACCGTGTAATCGCAGACCTCGGCGCCCTGATATGTCTCGCAGGACATCCATGCGCCCTCGAACGGCGCCGGCGCCAGCGCGGGTGCCGGGGTTGTCGCAGACAGCCCCGCAGCGATCGACAGAATGGCAGCCATGGCAAGGCGCATATCGATATTTCCTTTCATTCGTTCGCGCCCTGTACATCGGGGGCGAGCAGCAGGCCAGCGATGCGATCGATCACAGGCGCGGGTAATTCGATGCGGACCGATAGGACAATTTGTCCTGGTGCTGCGAATCGTTCGCACTGGCATTCCGCGCTTTTCGGCGTTATTGGCCCGCATGTTAATAGCCGCCAGGGGAGCGGCGCCCAGAGCTTGACTGGCACCTGACTGCGGGGCTGAAACGTGAATTACAACGATATCTTCGCACGCGCGATCGACCGGCTGCACGAAGAAGGACGCTACCGCGTCTTCATCGATATCCTGC
>NZ_JAEMQX010000113.1 GCF_016463645.1 Sphingopyxis sp.
GGGCGGACCGGGCGGGCTCGTCGACCTCGAATTCGCGATGCAGGTGACGCAGCTTGCGAGCGGCCGGTGCCACGACCCGAATATTTCGGCGGCGCTCGCGTGCATGAAGGCGGAAGGACTCGCTCCGCAAGAGATCATCGATGCACACGGGTTGCTCGCGCGCATGCTCGTGATGCTGCGCCTCACCGCGCCCGACGGCGAGCCGCGGACCGCCGCCGCCCGCCAGCTCGTCGCCAGCCAGTGCGGGGAGCCGGGCTGGCCGCAACTGCTTGCCGCGCACGACATGGCGCGGCAGGAGATCGCGAACTGGTGGGCCTCGATTCGCCCCGCACAACAGGAGACAAAGCCGTGACCCTCGCAATCGGAGACGCCGTTCCCGGCGTGACGCTTCTCGACGCCGACGGCGCGGCGATCGATCTCGCCGCGATGAAGGGCGCCCCGCTGGTCGTCTATTTCTACCCCAAGGCCGACACGCCCGGATGCACGACCGAGGCGCAGGATTTCACGCGCCTCGCGCCCGAATTCGCGCATCTGAACGCACAGGTGCTGGCGGTATCGCGCGACGCGCCGGCGAAGCTCTGCAAGTTTCGCGATAAATACGGCCTGACCGTCCGCCTCGCATCCGATGAGGATGGCGCGGCGTGCGAAGCCTTCGGTACCTGGGTCGAAAAGCAGAATTACGGACGCACCTATATGGGGATCGAGCGTTCGACCTTTCTGTTCGGCCGCGACGGCAAACTTGCGAAAGAGTGGCGCAAGGTGCGCGTGAAGGGCCATGCCGACGCCGTGCTGGAGGCTGCAAGGGCCCTCTGATGCAATCGCTGGGCGAAGCCGCGCGCGCGGTCCTGCTGACGCCGGACCCGCACGACAAGCGCCGGGCGGCACGTGGCCTCGCAAGGGCCTGGCGGGGCGGGGAGCTTGCGCATCGTTGCGATGTGCCGATGCCCGACCGGCCGGCGTGGCCCGCGAGGCCCGAGCTCCTCGCTCCCGGCCAGATGCCGCGCCGCCGCAAGGGCGGATCGGAGCGCGGCCGGATCGCCTTGATCCATGCGCTCGCGCATATCGAGTTCGTCGCGATCGACCTCGCGGTCGATCTGGTCGGCCGTTTCGGCAATGAATTTCCGCGTCGATTCGTCGACGACTGGATCGGCGTCGCGGCCGACGAGGCGATGCATTTCGCGTTGCTCGACCGGCGGCTGCGCCAGCTCGGCAGCTCTTATGGCGCGCTTCCGGCGCACGCCGGGTTATGGGAATCGGCGCAGTCCACCGCAGACGACGTGTTGGCACGGCTCGCGGTCGTGCCGATGGTGCTCGAAGCGCGGGGGCTGGACGTCACGCCCTCGACGGTCGAACGCTTCCGCGCGGCGGGAGATGAGGTTTCCGCGAAGATTTTATCGCGTATTTACAACGACGAAATCCGCCATGTGAGCGCCGGCACAGTCTGGTTCCGGCAAAAGTGCGACGAAAGGGGATTCAATGTCGTCGAAACGTGGCACGACCTCGTAAAATCGCGCTTTCGAGGCAGTTTGAAGCCTCCGTTCAACGACTCGGCGCGCCACGACGCCGGTTTAACGCAAGAATTCTACGCCGTTATTGCTTCGTAAGGATTGGGGCAGCACACAGGCTTCCGCGGGGGATGAGCAATCATCCAAAACCTGGAAAACACCGGCGCCAAGGCCCTGTTTACGGACTTTGGCGACATGGCAGATGTGGGGTCGTCGTTTTGATTAACACTCTTCTGGCGCAGAAGTTGCACCAAGTCGCAATCGTCTGCGCGGCAGCATGTTTCGGATTGGCCACACCGGCCGCCCACGCTGCCGAAACCAGCGCCGACGCCGGCATTGTCGCTCCCGACGAACCCGATGACGACAGCTTCACCGCTGGCGTCCCGGCTGCGGGCGAAGACAGCGAAGCGCGCGCCATCTTTCAGGCGTGGAAGCGCCTCGACACCGGCCTGACCGCCTCGATCGGCGTATCGGTGCCTTCGCGCCGCCCGATCGAGCAGATGTCGCTGTCATCGTCGTACGGCATGCGCGTCCACCCGGTCACCGGCAAGGTCGCGCGCCACAACGGCATCGACATCCCGGCACCGCACGGCACCCCGATTTACGCGACCGCCGACGGCATCGTCGGCCGCGCCCAGCGCCTCGGCGGCTATGGCAATTATGTCGAAGTCGAACATGGCAACGCGATCCAGACGCGCTACGGCCACATGTCCTCGTACATCGTGACCCCGGGCCAGTCGGTGAAGAAGGGGCAGGTCCTCGGCTATGTCGGATCGACCGGCCGTTCCACCGGCAACCACCTCCATTATGAGGTCCGCATCGAAGGCGCACCGGTCAACCCGATGCCGTTCGTTCGTTCGGACCAGATGGCGATCGCCGCGATCACGGGCAAGAATGTCGCGATGGGCGGTCCCGAATAAGACAAGTTTAAAGGGTCGGAGAGGAGGGGCGCCAGGCGGAAGACCGTCGAGGCGCCCTTTTCTTTTGGCCCGCAGATCCTATCTAGCGGTCATGGCCACGCAGCTTACCGAAATCACCCTGTCGTCCGCCGCTGCGGCGCGCGTCCGCTGGATCGCCGATCGCAAGGGCGAGAGCGAGGCCGCGCTGCGCCTCGCGGTCGATGGCGGGGGCTGTTCGGGCTTCACCTATCGCTTCGGCCTTGCCGAAAGCATCGACGCCGATGACATCGTCACCGAAACCGATGGCGTGAAGCTGGTGGTCGATCCCGTCAGTATCGATCTGGTGCGCGGCTGCGTCGTCGATTTCGTCGATTCGCTCGGGGGCTCGTCGTTCAAGGTCGAAAATCCGAACGCCGCCTCGGGCTGCGGCTGCGGATCGAGCTTCTCGATCTGACGCCTTTCACAGCGGGCCGCTTGCTGCCATAGAAGCGGCCATGAAAATTGCGACCTTCAATATCAACGGGATCAAGGCCCGCCTGCCGCGCCTCGTCGAATGGCTCGAGGAAACGCAGCCCGACGTCGCCTGCCTGCAGGAACTGAAGTCGAGCGACGAGACGATGCCGACAAAGGAGATCGAGGCGGCGGGCTATGGCTTTCTCTATCACGGCCAAAAGGGCTTCAACGGCGTCGCGATCCTCGCCAAGGGGACGGAGCCGGTCGAAATCCAGCGCGGCCTGGAGGGCGAGGCGGAGGACGAGCAGTCGCGTTATCTCGAGGCCGATGTCCACGGCCTGAGGGTCGGCTGCATCTATCTTCCCAACGGCAACCCCCAGCCGGGTCCGAAATTCGATTACAAGCTGCGCTGGATGGCGCGGCTCCGCGAGCGCGCGAAATTTCTCCTCACGAGCGAAATCCCGACTGTCCTGACCGGCGACTATAACGTCATTCCGCACGACGACGATGTGTGGGACCCGCGCGCGATGTCGACCGATGCGCTGATGCAGCCCGATTCGCGCGACGCATGGTTCCGTTTGCTCGGCGACGGCTGGACCGACGCGATCCGAAGCCGCCATCCGGCTGGCGGCGTCTGGACCTTCTGGGACTATCAGGCGGGGGGCTGGCAGCGCGATCACGGTTTCCGGATCGACCATCTGCTCCTCAGCCCCGCGCTCGCCGACCGGCTGGTCGACGCGGGCGTCGACAAGGATCACCGTGGGCGCGAGAAAGCCAGCGACCACGCGCCGACCTGGGCGATCCTCGCGTAATTTCTTCCACTGATGCGGAAGGCGGCACCGGCCCGCTCCCCCACCCGGCCTCCCCAACGATAGTAACCTAGGGAGGCCGGGTGGGGGAGCGGGCCGGTGCCGCCCTGTTTCGGCTACGCCGAAAACAGCCGTCAGACGTCGGGGTAGAGCGTCGTCATCACCCGTTTCGGGTCGAGCGCATAATGATGCGCGACGGCGCCCGCGATCACACTCTCGAGGCTGCGCGTCGGCTTGAGATCGCGGCCCTCGTAGCGCGCGGCGGTGCCGAGCCCCGGCCAGTCGGCCGACACCTTGCCGCCGGCTTCCAGTCCGCCGCCCAGCAGCATCGCGGTCGAGGCGGTGCCATGGTCGGTGCCGCCGGTGCCGTTGACCTCGACCGTGCGGCCGAATTCGGTCGCGACGATGACGAGCGTGTCGTTCCACGCCGGACCGAGCCCCGTCTGCAGCGAACCGATCAACTGATCGAGCCCGCGCAATTGCGCCGCGAGGCGCCCGCGCTGGCCGCTGTGCGTGTCCCAGCCGCCGGTTTCGACCATCATCACGCGCGCGCCGTCGGCAGGAACCATCAGCGACGCGGCGAGCTTGCCGAGTTCGGCACCGTTGCGGCCGTTATTGCCGCCGATATCGCTCGCCAGTTCCTGCGTCTTGACCGCGCTGTCCCACAGGGGGTGGAGCAGCGGGTCGTTGGCATACATCGCGGTCAGCCGCGCGATCAGGTCGGCGTCGGCCTGCGGCAGGCGGCTCGGCGCATAGGTGCCGACCTGCACCGTGCCGCGCAGCGCGAGCGGGACCGCGGGGGCGATCGCGATCGCGTCGCGCTCGGCGGCGGGGAGCAGCGTGAGCAGCCGCCCGACCCAGCCGTCGTCGCGGCCATAGGGACGCGATCCGCCGCCCTCGAGCATGTTCTGCCCGTCGAAATGCGACCGGTCGCGATAGGCGGTCGCGACGGCGTGCGCGAAATGCGCCTGCTTGCCGGTGTAGAGGCCTGCCGTTTGCGCGAGTGCCGGGTGCAGCATGAACATGCCATCGAGCTTTGCGCCGCCCGCGGTCTCGTCGGCCATCGCGCGGCGCGCGGCGGCGAAGGCGGGATCGCCCGTGGGCGCAACGGTCGCCAGCCCGTCTGCGGCGCCGCGCTGGATGATGAAGACGAGGCGCCTGGGCGTGCCCG
This sequence comes from Sphingopyxis sp., assembly GCF_016463645.1. GTDB lineage: Bacteria > Pseudomonadota > Alphaproteobacteria > Sphingomonadales > Sphingomonadaceae > Sphingopyxis. Next base: position 4,838 of record NZ_JAEMQX010000113.1, read on the forward strand.
CGGCGGCATAGGCGAAGCCCGGGAGGGTGCCCGCGGCGGCGACGGTGATGCCCGACAGGATCAAGGATCGGCGTGAGAGGATCATCGTCTATCTCCGCAAAAAGGCCGGGCTGGCGAACAGCATCGCGAGCCCCTGACCGGGACTGTCGGCGCGCGCGATGGCCTGACTCGTTTCGGGGGTAAGCGCATCGGCGAGGACGAGCGGGGCGAGCCGGCGCGCATCAGCGCGGTCGCCGATTCGACCGGCGATGCGGCTTGCGAGTTCGACGCGCTGCATCAGCGCCGCCGACCCCGCCCACGTCGCGACCATATCGTCATAACCCTTGGGCGATCCGGGGCGCCACACCGGCTGGCCGAGCTGTGTAAACATCGCGGCGATATTCTGCCGCTGGCCGAGGCCGGGCGTCCTGAGCGCGCGCAGCATCGACACGGTCCAGTCCCACGGCGATTTGAACATTGCGGATTCGGCGCTCCATGGCTCGGGAGAGGCGACGAGCGTGCGATAAAGCGAGGAAAGGTCGCCGCCGGTCTTTTCGAAATCCTGCGCCAGCCGGTCGACCAGCTTCGCCGGCGGTTCGTCGCCGGTGAAATGACGCGCGAGTTTGGTCGCGATATGGCGCGCGGTCGCGGGATGCACCGCAAGGTCGCGGAGAACCGCTTCGGCCTGCTTCGCGCCGGGCTGGTCATAGCGTTTGCCGAGGATCGTCTGCGCCCCCGGCTGATGCAACCGCTCGACGAACAGGGTTTCGCCCGGCCGCGCGTCGGCGGGCATCAGCCGCTGGCCGACGCCGCGCCCGAGCCCCGCGACGGTCAGCCCGGTCAGCACCTTGGCAAAACTGGTCACATCGGCCTGCGTATAACCGGTGCGCACCCCCAGCGTGTGCAGTTCCATGATCTCGCGCGCGAGGTTTTCGTTGAGCCCCGGTACCTGGCGGTTGCCGCGGCTGCGCACGCGCGTCGCGAACGCGCTGTCGGGTCCGAAGCTTTGCGCCTGGTCGAGAAAGAGCAGCATCGCGGGGTGATGGACCGCTGCGGTCAGGAGGTCGGCGAATTTGCCCATGACATGCGGGCGGATCGCTTCATTCTCGTAATTGCCCGCGAAACCGACGACCGTCTGCTTGTCGGCCGATATCGCGAAATGATTCGCCCAGAAATGGACGAGGCGCTCGGCAAAGGGTGTCGGCGTCGCGATCGCGGCGGCAAGGCGCGCGCCCGTCGCTTCGGCATAGTGGCGACGGAAACCCGCGCGCGCCATGCGCTGAATCGCTTCGCCCGTCGTCTCGCCGCCGTCCATCGCGGCTTCGTTCACCGCGCGGCGCATCGCCTGCCGTTCGTCGCGATATTCGGCGTAGGCGGTCGCGATAGCCTCGCGCCCGGCAAGTCCCGCGAGTGCCGTGGGCGCCGGATCATAGTCGCCGATCTGGCGCGTCAGCCAGGCTTTCGGATCGTCGATCGGCGGGTCGTCGAACCGGCGGCCGAGCCCGAAGCGATTGGCGGCAAGATACTGGACTGCCATGACAAAGCCTTTCCATGCTCCCAACGCACGGTGGCGGCGATTTGTCGCAAAGCTATCCCAGCGATCAGAGCATTTTGTCGTAGATCTGATACACCCGGTTGACCTTGGCCTCGATCGCCTCGGCGACCGCATTCATCCCCTGATTGTCGTCGAGGACCCAGCCGATGTCGCCATGTTTGGCATCATAGTCGCGCACGGCGTCGCGGCGGATGAACTCGATCATCATAAACGCCAGGGTGCTCGCCATCCGGCTGTTCTGCAGCTTTTTCGCGACGCCCATCAACGGCACACGCAGGATGCGGCTCTTGGGTCTCCGCAGCCACCAGAGCAGCCGCGCCCAGTTGAAGGGCAGGAGGGAGCCGTCCATGTCGATCAGCAACTGGTTGATGTTCGGCAGCACGATCATGAAAGCGACCGGTTCGCCGTCGAGTTCGGCGACGCGGATCAGGTCCTCGAAGACGATGTCCTTCAGCTTCTTGCCGACATAGGCGATCTCGCTGTCGGTCAGGGGCACGAAACCCCAATTGTCGGACCATGCGTCGTTCAGCAGGCCCATGATCAGCTTTGCCTCGGCGTCGAAACGGCGCTTGTCGACCTTGCGGATGCGGATCCGCGCGTTCTTCTCGCCCGCCGCGACGATGCGGTTGACCAGCGGCGGAAAACCGTTGTCGATGGCGACCGAATAGTTGAGGAGCTGCTTGACGGGCGCATAACCCGCATTCTCTATCCAGCCGCGATAGAGCGGGCTGTTGTGGCCGAGCATGATGGTCGGGGGCTCGTCGAAACCCTCGACCAGCAGGCCGGGTTCGTCCCAGATCGAGATCGACAGCGGCCCGAGCGCGCGCGTCATGCCTTGCCCGCGCAGCCAATCCTCGGCCGCGGCGATCAGCGCTGTCGCGCTATCCTCATCCTCGGCCTCGAGCAGCCCCCAGTTGCCGGTTCCGGGTCCCATGCCCTGCTCGGCGGGCTGCGCGAGCGCGAGTTCGTCGATATGCGCCGAGATGCGTCCGATCGTCCGGCCGTCGCGTCGCGCGAGGAAATATTGCGCCTTGCCATGCTCGAACCACGGATTCTTGCCGGGGGTGAGGAGGCCGTAAACCTCGCCCTTCAGCGGCGGGACCCACGCCGGATCGCCGCGGTTGAGGCGAAAGGCGAGCTCGACGAATTCGCGTAAATCATTCTTGTTCTTGACCGGGAGGATCGTGATCGGGCCGTCCGAATGTCCGCTCATACTGGTTTCCTGAAATGCCAACCCTATATTTGTGGCGACGCATTAGGGCATAGATGGGGCGCTGGCGACCCGCATTCGGCCATTTTGCTGCCACGAAATCATGGTGAAGAGCCGGACATGTTAGCGATGAACACTCTTGTCGATCGGCTGTCGACCCCGTTGGCGGCACCGGTCCCCCCGTCGGCGGATGCCGACAAGATGCCGAAGTCGGCGATTGCCGACGATATGGCGATGATCCGCGCGGCTTCGGAACTGACGCGCGATCTCGTGCAGCCGAGCGCGCGCATCTACTGGACCGACATGCTGGTTTCGGCTTTCGTCGGCTATGCCGGCATCGCGGCGGCGATCCTCGCGCCTTCGACCGTGTGGATGCTCGTCGCGGCGGTCATTTCGGTCGTCGCGCTCTACCGTGCCGGCAGCTTCATCCACGAGCTCACCCATATCCGCAAGAATGCGCTGCCGGGTTTCCGCCTTGCATGGAACATCCTCGTCGGCGTGCCGATGCTGATCCCGTCCTTCATGTACGAGGGCATCCACAGCCTGCACCACAATCGTACCAAATATGGCACGGTCGACGATCCCGAATATCTGCCGCTCGCGCTGATGAAGCCGTGGACGGTACCCTTGTTCGTCGTCGTCGCGGCGTTCGCGCCGATCGCGCTCGTCTTCCGCTACGGCGTGCTCACCCCGCTGTCGTTCCTGATCCCGCCGCTGCGCAAGGTCGTCGTCGAACGCTATTCGGGGATGATCATCAACCCGCTGTTCCGCCGCAAGCCGCCCGAGGGCGAGTTCCGCCGCCAGTGGGCGTGGCAGGAAGGCGGCGCGTGGGCGTGGTCGACGCTGCTGATCGCCGCGGGCGTCCTTGGCTGGGTGCCGCTGCGCGCACTGGTCATCTTCGGTGCGATCGCGTCGGCGACCTTGGTGCTCAACCAGATCCGCACGCTCGTCGCGCATCTCTGGGAAAATGACGGCGAAGTGCTGACCGTGACCGGCCAGTTCCTCGACAGCGTCAACGTCCCGCCGCCGGGGCTGCTGCCCGAGCTGTGGGCGCCGGTGGGCCTGCGCTATCACGCGCTGCATCATCTGCTGCCGGGCGTGCCCTATCATTCGCTCGCCGAGGCGCACCGCCGCCTGAAGGACGCGCTGCCTGCGGACTCGCAATATCATGGCGCGAATTACGACAGCCTGCCGAAGCTGGTGATGAACCTTGTTGCGGGGTCGGCGAAGGGTGGGGTGGCCTGAAGACGCTCCAGCCGACCCGACTTATTCCTCGGTCCTGATCAAAATCATCTCGCCGATCAGCGCGAAGAGGATGAACGGTCCCCACGCCGCGAGGAAGGGCGAATAGGCGCCGAGATCGCCCATCGCGAGCGCGAAATTGTCGGCGACGAAATAGGCGAAGCCGAGCCCCATGCCGATGATCGCGCGCACGAACAGCTTGCCCGAGCGCGCGAGGCCGAACGCCGCGACCGCGCCGAGCAGCGGCATCAGTATCGCCGAAAGCGGTCCTGAAATCTTGTGCCAGAGCACGCCTTTCAGCGCATCGACGGGCCGTCCCGCGGCCTCGAGGTCGGCGATCGCCGCCTTGAGCTTCAGAAAGGGCAATTCGTCGCCGTCGACCTGTGCGAGCGTGAACTGGTCGGGACGCACATTCTTCGCCGCGACGATCGTGCCGAGCGGCTCGAGCGTGCCCGAGCGGCGCAGGAAGCGCCGCGCATTGGTCAGCTCCCAGCCGCCGCCGGCAACCGCGCGCGCGCTGTCGGCCGACAGCATGGACGACAATACGCCGCCGGTGCGTTCATAGATGGTCACATAACCGAGCGTGATCACCGGGCCGCTGGTATCGACCGTCGTCGCGTTGATCAGATCGTCGCCGTCGCGGACCCAGATGTTGGTGCGGATACCGCTGTCCTTCGGCACCTTCCTGTATTCGACCTTCTGCCACGCGCTGAGCGCCGCGGTCGATCGGGTGACGATGCGTTCGTTGAAGGCGAAGCTGATCCCCGCGACGAGCAGCGCCGCGAGGAACAGCGGCGCCAGCACCTGATGCGCCGACATGCCCGCCGCCTTCATCGCGATGACCTCGCTGTTCTGGTTGAGCGTGACCATCGTCAATATCGTGCCGAGCAGCACCGAAAAGGGCAGGAAGGTCTCGACGATCTGCGGCAGGCGCATGCCGACGTAGCGCCACACGTCCGAATCGCTGTTGCCCGCGACCGCGAGAATCTTGCCGCTTTCGCCGAGCAGGTCGAGCGTCTGGAGGATCAGCACCAGCGCGAAGAGGATCGAGAAGGAGCGGACGAGGAACAGGCGGCCGACGTAGAGCGCCATCGTGCGCGACGGGAAGAAATGGAGTTGATGCATCAGTTGATCCGTGGCTTGCGCTGGAACATCGCGAGCATGGCACGAATCTTCTGCGCCGCCTTGGCGGCGACGCGCTCGAGTGCGCCGATCGGCTGGCCGCCGGGAACATGCGCGACCGTGTAGTACATCCAGATCGCGAGCGCCGCGAAGAGCAGATAGGGCACCCACAGCGCGATCAGCGGATCGATCGTGCCGCGTGCACCCAGATCCTCGGCATATTGGTTGATCTTGTGCTGGGTCACGAGCAGCACGATCGACAGGAAGACGCCCAGCGACGATGTCGATCTTTTGGGCGGAATGGCGAGCGCGATCGCGATCAGCGGGATCAGGAACATCGACATCACCTCGACGATGCGGAAGTGAAAATTCGCCCGCGATTCGAGCCGTGTCTGCACCGACTGGCTCTGGTCCTTGCCCGCGACGAACAGCTCGGGGATCGTCATTTCGCGGTCGGCGCCGCCGCGCAGGCGGAACGCCTCGATCTTGGGCAGCGGGATCGGCAAATCGTGATTGTCGAAGGTCAGGACGCGGGGCACCGCGAATTTGGGCGATTCATGGATCAGCACGCCCTGCGACAGGCGGAGGATGATCGTGTTCGGATCGTCGGTCGCGAGGAACTGGCCGCGCGCCGCGGTCGCCGACACACGCTGGCCGTCCTTCTGCTCGCCGCGCACGAAGATGCCGCGCAGCGACCGCCCGTCGTTGTAGCTTTCCTCGATGCGGAGCGTCATGCGGTCGCCCAATTTGGTGAACTCGCCGACCTTGATCGAGGCGCCGAGTGCGCCCGACCGCAATTCGAATTGCAAGCCTTCATAGGCGTAGCGCGCGACGGGCTGGATGAAGCCGACGATGGCAAGGTTGAGCGCCGCGAGCGCAATCGCATAGGCATAGGGTACGCGCATCAGGCGCCCGAAACTCATGCCCACGCCCTTCAGGACGTCGAGCTCGCTTGATGTCGCAAGCCTCCGGAAAGCAAGGAGAATTCCGAGCATCAGCCCGATCGGGATGCCGAGCGAGAGATATTCGGGGATGAGGTTCGCAAGCATCCGCCAGACGACGCTGACCGGGCCGCCCTCGGTCGCGACGAAGTCGAAGAGGCGCAGCATCTTTTCGAGCACGAGCAGCATCGCCGACAGGACGAGCGTGCCGAGCATCGGAAAGAAGATGAGCCGCGCGATGTAGCGGTCGATGGCAGGAAGCTTATTCAATCTTTGGTCGCCCCATCACCATGATTTGGCCGCAGTTGTTTCCGATATGCCGATTCAAGGGCGACAGGGACCCATGTCAGCGCGCGTTTGCGAATGCTGGGATGGCTATAGCCTCTGGAGGTTTTGAGGTCATGTCGAAAATGTTTTTCGCCGGGATACTCGCAGCCGGCGCTGCCGGAGCGCTGATTGCGCCCGTCGCGGCGCAGGGCGCCACGCTGGGTCCGGCCGCTGCCCTGTGCAACAGCAATTCCACCGCCGTCCTCGTCGACGTGCGCGGTTTCAAGGCGCGCACGGGTACGCTGCGCGTCCAGATATACAGCGCCAATTCGACCTATCTCGAAAAGCGCAAATGGCTCGAACGCGTCGATGTTCCGGTTGCGAAATCGGGCAATATGCAGGTCTGCGTGCCGGTGAAGGCCGAAGGCAGCTATGTCGTTTCGGTGCGTCACGACATCAACGGCAACGGCAAGTCGGACCGCAGTGACGGCGCGGGCCTGTCGGGCAACCCCGACATGAAGGTCAGCGATTTCATCTTCAA
>NZ_JAEMQX010000114.1 GCF_016463645.1 Sphingopyxis sp.
GCAAGTTCGGCGGCCGGACGATGACCTATTATGGCCGCTGGACCTACAAGTTCGAGGAAGCCGCGCGCCGCGGCGCGATCGCGGCGCTGATCGTTCACGACACCGACGGCGTCGGTTATGGCTGGAACGTCGTCAAAAGTGGCGGCGGCGAGAATTACGGCCTTGTCGTGCCGCCTGAAAAGGTCACGAGCCTCGCGCTGCAGGGCTGGATCTCGGGCGAGACCGCGACGAAACTCTTTGCCGATGCCGGGCAGGATCTGGCGAAGCTGCGCATCGCCGCGCGTCGCAAGGATTTCAGGCCCGTCGATCTCGGCACCGGCTTTGACGCCGCGATCCCCGTGACGCAGAATGTCGTGCAGAGCCAGAATGTCCTCGCGAAAATTCCGGGCGTCAAACGTCCGGACGAGGTCGTGATGTATGGCGCCCACTGGGACGCCTATGGCGAGGGGCCGCCCGACGGTGAGGGCCGCATCTATCGCGCGGGGGCCAACGACGACGCGCTCGGCGTCGCGGGATTGTTCGAGATCGCGCGGCTGTTCAAGGCGGCGCCGGCGCCCGACCGCACCATCGCCTTCGCCTTCTGGACCGCCGAGGAACGCGGGCTGCTGGGCTCCGAAGCCTATGCCGCGAGCCCTGTTTTTCCGGTCGAGAAGACCGTCGCCAACCTCGGCCTCGATATCCTCCAGACCGCGGGGCGTGCGAAGGATGTGATCCTCGTCGGCAAGGGGCAGGGCAGTCTCGAGGAGGATCTGGCGCGCGTCGCCGCGACGCAGGGCCGCACCGTCTCGGTCGAAAGCCTGCCCGAACGCGGCCTCTTCTATCGCGCCGACCATTTCAGCATGGCCAAGCGCGGCGTGCCGGTCCTGCTGATGATGGGCATCGCGGGCGCCTCGGACCTTGTCGAAGGCGGCAGGGAGGCGGGGCAGGCGTGGGTCGATGCCTATACCGGCAAATGCTATCATCAGGCGTGCGACGCGTGGGGTCCCGACTGGAACCTCGACGGCGCGGTGCAGGATATCTCGGTCTTCTACACGATCGGCGACGAGCTCGCGCGCTCGGCCCGATGGCCCGAATGGAAGGCGGGCAGCGAATTCAAGGCGATTCGCGACCGGAGTGCCGCGGCACGGAAATGACCGGCGCGGCCCGCGGAGGAGGACAAGCCGTCATCCGCCGCGGCGACGCGCCCCCCGCCTATTTCGACAGGTCGCGCAACAGGCTGTCCCAATGCGCGAGCGCGGGGGCGATCGCATCGACGGGCACGCGCTCGTTGAGGCCGTGGGCGTAGCTGTCGCTTGCTTTCGAGAAGAGGCCGGCGACGCCGTAGCTCGGCACGCCCTGGATGCGGAAATGATAGCTGTCGGTCGCCCCCGCACTCATCGACGGGATGATCGGCAGCCCCGGCGCGCGCGCATGCACCGCCCTGGTCACCGCCGCGACGACGTCGGGGCGCAGCGGCGAGGCGTCGCTCGCGCTGGCGTCGGGGTCGGTGTTCACCTTGACCGCGGGGTCGGCGATCACCCGTTCAAGCTCGGCGCGCACCGTTTCGACGGGCACGCCGGGAAAGATGCGGCAATTGATGTTCGCCGTGGCGCGCTGCGGCAGCGCGTTTTCGGCATGACCGCCCCTGGTCAGCGTCGGTACGCAGGTGGTGCCGATCTGGCCGATATATTCGGGATCGGCGCGGATCGCGGCGATGGCTCCGGCGTCGGCCGGATTGGCGGCGAAGGCTTTCAGCGCCGCGCCGATGTCGCCGCCGACCTGATCGGCGACGATCGGCATGCCGACCTTCGTCAGCTCGTTCTGCTGCGGCGCGAAGCGATAGGCGCCGATCCTGGCGAGCGCGTTCGACAGCTGGACGATCGCGTTGGTGTCCGACGGGCGCGAGCTGTGGCCGCCGGGGTTGGTGACCTCGAGCGTGAAGTCGGCATAGGTCTTCTCGCCCGCCTGCAGCCCGTAATATCGGGGCTTGCCGTCCTCGCCGAGCAGCCCGCCGCCGCCGTCACCGTTGAGCGCGAATTCGGCACCCTTGTACTTCGCGGCGAGCGCGCGCGTCGTCGTCATCGAGGTTTCCTCGTCGCCCGACAAAAGGAGGATGATCGAGCGCTTCGGCCTGAAGCCGTCCTTCCTGAGCTGCGCCATGGTGGCGACCATCATCGAGACGTCGAACTTGTTGTCCTCCGATCCCCGGCCGAAGATATAGCCATTCTCCTCGACCGGCACGAAGGGATCGCGCGTCCAGTCCTTCGGATCGGCCTCGACGACGTCCATATGGCCGAGCAGTACGATCGGCTTCTGCTTCGTCGTGCCGGGCAAGGTCGCGGCAAAGGTCGCGGTCTCGCCCATCGGGGTGATCTCGATATCGGCGTCGCCATAGCCCGCGGCCTTGAGCACCCCGGCATAATAGGCCGCCAGTTCGGGCACCTTGCCGCGACCCATCACGGTCGGGATCGCGATGCTGTCCTTCAGTATCTTCTTGGCCGCGTCGGCGTCGGCGGGTTTGGCGTGGACGGGCGCGGCGGCGAGCAGGGCGGCGGCGAGGGCGAGCGAAGTATGGGACATGCGCATGGCAGCGGACTATGCCGCGTCCGCGCGCCTTCGCAAGAGGGCATCGGTCACGCCGCGGCAGGGCGGCTCAATCGGGCAGGATTTCCGCGAGCACGCGGCCCGCGAGGCGGGCGGTCGCCAGGAGGCGGGGCAGGTCGTGACCGGCCCGCGCCTTTGCCGAAAGTCCGGACATCGTCGTGGCCACGAAATCGGTCACCGCGCCGGCCTCGTCCGGATGGCGGGCGGCGACATAGTCGCGGATGAAGGTTTCGGCGCCGAGGTTGAGCGCACGCGCGGCGTCGCGCGCACCCGCGTCGTTGCAGCGCGTGCCTTCGAGGACGAGGCAGCCGCCCGCCGCCGGATCGGACGCATAGCGGCGCGCGGCGTCCTCCAGAACGGCGGCGAGCGCGGCGGCGACGGGGACGTCGGGGCGCAGGATATCGGCGAGCGGGATGGCCTCGGTCGCGGTCCAATGATCGAGCACGCGCGCATAGAGGCCGGCCTTGCTGCCGAAGGCGGCGTAGAAGCTGGGCGGATTGATGCCGAGCGCATCGGTGACGTCGGCGACGCTGACCGCGTCATAGCCGCGCGCGTGGAAAAGCTGCTGCGCCGTCGCGACCGCCGCCTCGGGGTCGAAGCGTCGCGGCCGGCCGCGAACGGGGGATTTATTTGTAGTCACTGTTACAAAATACCTTGACGATGGCTTGTGCGATTTTATGTAGTCTCCACTACATTAATAAGCAAGGAGTCTCCCAATGTCCGATTTCCAAGGAAAGTCCGTTCTGGTCCTCGGCGGCAGCCGCGGCATCGGCGCGGCGATCGTCCGCCGCTTCGCGTCCGACGGCGCCAGGGTCGTCTTCACCTATAACGGCTCGCGTGACGCCGCCGAACAGCTTGCGGCCGAGACTGGCAGCAGCGCGGTGCCGACCGACAGCGGCGACCGCGACGCGGTGATCGCACGGGTGCGCGAGAGCGGCCCGCTTGACATATTGGTCGTCAATGCCGGCTTCGCCCTGTTCGGCGATGCGCTCGATCTCGATCCCGACGACGTCGACCGGCTGATCCGCGTCAACGTCACCGCGCCCTATCACGCGTCGGTCGAGGCGGCGCGGCAGATGCCCGAGGGCGGCCGGATCATCGTGATCGGATCGGTGAACGGCGACCGTATGCCCGTCCCCGGCATGGCCTCCTATGCGCTCAGCAAATCGGCGCTGCAGGGCATGGCGCGCGGGCTGGCCCGCGACTTCGGCCCGCGCGGGATCACGATCAATATCGTCCAGCCGGGGCCGGTCGACACCGACGCCAACCCCGAGGACGGCCCGATGCGCGAGCTGATGCACAGCTTCATGGCGATAAAGCGTCACGGACGGCCCGAGGAAGTCGCGGGCATGGTGGCCTGGCTGGCGGGTCCCGAAGCGGGCTTCGTCACCGGCGCGATGCACACGATCGACGGCGCGTTCGGCGCCTAGGGCGGGTATGGGCCGGCCCTCGTGCCGGCCCGTCCACCGGGCCGGCGCGGGGCGTGGCGAGCGCCGGATAGCGGCCGGTTGCCGACGCCGCGCTCCTTCCCCGAAAAGAGGGGGGAGGGCCGGAAGCCGCCCCGGACTCCTCGCGCCGACCATGCCGGCAAATGGAATCGGGCGCAAAGTCATTGACCAAATCGCCCTTCATCGCTATGCGCGCACCCTTCGAGCAGGGTCCGGTCGTCCGGAACCGGCCGCATCCGGACATTGATTCGCCGCAACCCGCGCGATTCGGCTGCTCCGTTGAGGCTGTGCTCCGACCATGTAGACCGTTTGAAAGACTAGAGGAATTTATGGCCAATACGCCGCAGGCAAAGAAGCGCATCCGCCGCAACACCGCGCGCACCATCGTGAACAAGAATCGCGTTTCGCGCATTCGCACGCTGGTGAAGAAGGTCGAAGCCGCCGTCGCGGCCGGCGACAAGGACGCTGCCGCGACCGCGCTGAAGGCGGCGCAGCCCGAAATGGCGCGCGGCGTTGCGAAGGGCGTGCTCCACAAGAACACCGTGGCCCGCAAGTTCTCGCGCCTGACCAAGAGCGTCAACGCGATCGCCTGATCCCGCCTGTCCCGAAAGGGAACAAAAAGGACCCGCTGGCGTCTTGCCCGCGGGTCCTTTTTTGCGTCCGATATTATGACAAACCGGTGGCAATAGTGTTGCACCGCGGTAAGTGACGGAATTACTGCGATTCGTTGCTTCGCCTCCGGTTTGTAACATTTAATACATTGAAAAATATCGATAAAATCGCGTTTTCGCGCGATTCCGGCCCCCCAGGTGAGTCAAGATTTTTATTTCAGTATTTTTACATGGCCGACCCTTGATCGACTCGCCGCCCCCTGACTAGACAGGTGCGTCGTCGGCCTTCGCCGGCGGCCGCCACATCGACATGATTCGCAACTTTTCGGGCCGCAAGTCCCGGACGGGAAAGCTGTGCCCCGGCGCAGCGGACGGATCGGCATGTGGCCGGCCGCCCGATCGTTCGGCGTGCGGGGACCTGAGGGGCGGTACGGCGTGATAGAGAGCAGCGATCGGCATGGGCAAAACGCGAAGGGCGGAGCGATGAGCGGCGATGCTGCAACGCTTTGGCCGCGCGTGGCCGAAGGGCTGCGCCGCGATCTTGGCGTGCGCACCTTCGATCACTGGCTGAAGCCGGTGCGCTTTGCGGACTATTGCTCGCTCTCGGGCGTGGTGACGCTCGAAACCGTCAGCCGCTTCTCCGCCAACTGGATCAACGAACGCTTCGGCGACCGGCTCGAACTCGCGTGGCGCCAGCAACTGCCCGCGGTGCGCAGCGTGATGGTGCGCGGCGGGGCGGCCGCCGACGATCGCGCCGCGAGCCTCGCGGCCTCGCCGCTGCCGAGTTTCGATACGCCGCCGCCGGCTGCGCCTGCCGCAAATCCCGCGCTGCTAGGCTTCGACCCGCGGCTGTCGTTCGACCGCTTCGTCGTCGCCCGCTCGAACATCCTCGCCGCCAATGCCGCGCGGCGTATGACGATGGTCGAGGCGCCGCAATTCAATCCGCTCTATCTCTGCTCGGGCACCGGGCAGGGCAAGACACATCTCCTGCAGGCGATCGCGCAGGATTATGCCGCGGCGCACCCGACCGCGAACATCATCCTGATGTCGGCCGAAAAGTTCATGCTCGAATTCGTCGGCGCGATGCGCGGCGGCGACATGATGGCGTTCAAGGCGCGGCTGCGCGCCGCCGACCTCCTGCTGCTCGACGACCTCCAGTTCGTGATCGGCAAGAATTCGACGCAGGAGGAACTGCTCCACACGATCGACGATCTGATGACCGCGCAGCGGCGCCTCGTCGTCACCGCCGACCGGCCGCCCGCGATGCTCGACGGGGTCGAGGCGCGCTTGCTGTCGCGCCTGTCGGGCGGGCTGGTCGCCGATATCGAGGCGCCCGAGGACGATCTGCGCGAACGCATCATCCGCCAGCGACTCGCCGCGATGCCGATGGTCGAGGTTCCCGACGTGGTCGTCGCCTATCTGGTCAAGCATTTCACGCGCAACATCCGCGAGCTCGAGGGCGCGCTCAACAAGCTGCTCGCCTATGCCGCGCTCACCGGCACGACGGTCGACCTGACGCTCGCCGAGGATCGGCTGGCCGAAAATGTCCGCACCGCGCGTCCGCGCATCACGATCGACGAGATCCAGCGCGCGGTCTGCGCCCATTACCGGCTCGACAAGAGCGAAATGTCCTCGAAACGCCGTGTGCGCGCGGTTGCGCGCCCGCGCCAGGTCGCGATGTATCTCGCGAAGGAACTGACCCCGCGCTCCTATCCCGAGATCGGGCGCCGCTTCGGCGGGCGCGACCATAGTACGGTGATTCACGCCGTCCGCACGGTCGAGGCGCTGCGCGTCGCCGACAGCGAACTCGACGCCGAGATCGCCGCGATCCGGCGCAGTCTCAACAGCTGATCCACAGCCGGTCCACAGGGTTTTGCCGGGGTTATCCCCGGACTTGTCCATCGCAGCAAAAAGGCCCGCCTTCCGTGTGGAGGGCGGGCCCTTGTTCGTCCTGCGCGGCGGGCTCAGCCCTTTTCGGGCGGCGCCACCGTGATCCGTACCCGCTCGCCCGAATTGCCGGGGAAGCCGGTGAACATCGCCTCGACGAGGTTCGGGACGATCGTCTGCAGATTATTGTCGCGCGACTGCGCCTCGGCATGGCCCTCGAACAGGCGCGAGCCATCGGCGGCGCGGTTGATCTCGAGGTTGAGGCCGCTCGTGTAGACCGTGTAGCTCGACACGTCGTTATAGCCGCCCCATCCGGGCCCGAAGCCGCCCCACATGAAGGGGTCGCGATAGCCATAGACGTAGCGGCGCCCGCCGCGGCCGGTAACGATCACCGGGCGATAATAGCCGCGGCCGTAGAAGCCGCCGCCGTACCAGGGGTCGCCGAAGCCGGGGCTCGAAACGACACGCTCGCGGCCCTTGTCGACGCCATAGTCCATGCGGACGATCATGTCGGCGCGCTCGCCGTTCGCCGCGGGGCGATAGCCGTAGCGGGTCAGCTCGCCCGCGACGATGTTCGCATATTGGCCGAACTCGATACCGCCCTGCAGCGCGGGATTGCTCGCCTCGACGACGAAGCTCTGCCCCTGCGGCGCGGGAAGCTGCGACTGGAAACGCGCGACATCGGCCTTGAACGGCGTCGCGCAGCCGGCCAGCGCGAGCGCCGCGCCGGTCATGGCGGCCAGGCCCAGTCGCCGGAAATTGATCTTGCTCATCGTCTTGGCTCCGTGATTCGGCGCGCGGTCACGCCGCGCTTTTCATACCATAGACTATACCGATGCGACTTAACCTTGGTTGAACCCGTTTCGTCGCACGGCATTCCACGCCCGAATATGGGGGCGCCGAATGCAAAAACAAGAAATTTCGCCTCGAAACAGCGGCGTGTCAGCGGCAGAGCCCCAGCGCGGCGTAAGCGGCATCGAGCGTCGGCTTTGCCAGCGCGCGCGCCTTCCCGGCGCCCTTTTCGAGGATCGCGTCGAGCGCGGCGGCATCGTCCTTCAGCGCGACGAACCGCGCGTTGATCGGCCCCAGCTTTTCGATCAGCAGCTCGCCGAGCGCCGGCTTGAACGCCCCGAAGCCCTGCCCCGCATGGTCGCGCAGCACCGCATCGACGCTCGTGTCGGCGAGTGCGGCATAGATGCCGACGAGGTTGCGCGCCTCGGGCCGCCCTTCGAGCCCCGCAGCTTCGGACGGCAGCACCTCGGGATCGGTCTTCGCCTTGCGGACCTTCTGCATCATCGTGTCGGCATCGTCGGTCAGGTTGATGCGGCTCATGTCCGACGGGTCGGATTTGGACATTTTCGCGGCGCCGTCGCGCAGGCTCATGATACGCGCCATGCCCGCCGGAATGATGGGTTCGGGAAGGGTGAAGACCGGCGCCTCTTCGCTCGCATAATCGTTGTTGAACTTCTGCGCGACGTCGCGCGCGAGTTCGAGATGCTGCTTCTGGTCCTCGCCGACGGGCACGTGCGTCGTCTGGTACAGCAGCACATCGGCCGCCTGCAGCACGGGATAGGTGTAGAGCGCCGCCGACGCGCTTTCGCGATTCTTGCCCGACTTGTCCTTGAACTGCGTCATGCGGTTGAGCCAGCCGAGCCGCGCGGTGCCGTTGAGCAGCCATTGCAGCTCGGCATGCGCGGGAACGCGGGCCTGGTTGAAGAGGATCGACCGGTCGGTGTCGATGCCGCAGGCGACCAGCGCGGCGGTCATCGCACGCGTGTTGGCGGTCAGCTCGGCGGGGACATGCGGCATCGAGATCGCGTGCAGGTCGGCGAGGAAATAAAGCTTCTCGCCCTCCATCTCGTCCTGCATGCGCACCCAGTTGCGGATCGCGCCCAGATAATTGCCGAGGTGCAAATTTCCGGTGGGCTGGATGCCCGATAGCGTCCGCATGTTCTACTCCTGGGTTTCGGCAGGCTTGCCGCGCCGCCGCGTCAGCATGGCGACCAGATCCTTGTCAAGCGCGCCGACGAGGAAGGCGACCGCGAAAAAGGCCGCGCCGCCCGCGGCGCATAGCGCGGCGAGCGACCAGATGCGCTCGATCACCCCGCCGCTGTAATGCGGCGCCAGCATCGGCATCATCCACCAGAGCAGCGCCGACATCGCGGCGACCGCGACGATCTGGCGCGCGATCCGGCCCGCGAGCTTCGCGGTGAAATGGAACCAGCCGCGCCGGTGCAGGATGGTATAGAGCAGGATGCAGTTGATCGTCGCCGAGGCCGCGGTCGCCCCGGCCAGCCCGACGATGCCATAATGTTCGACGACATAGAGGTTGATCGCGATGTTGATGATCAGCGACGCAAAGGCGGTCCACACCGGGGTGCGCATGTCCTCGCGCGCGAAAAAGCCGGGGTTGAGGATCTTGATCACGACGTAGGCGGGCAGGCCCGCGACGAGCGCCATCACGATATGCGCCATGATCGTGCCGTCCTCGGCGGTGAACTTGCCCCCGACGAAGAAGGCGGCGGTGAAGGCGGGCGCGCAGATCGCGAGCGCGGCGGCGGCGGGCAGGGTGAGCAGGGTCGCGATCTCGAACGCATTGCTCTGCAGCCGCTGCGCCTCGGCCGCGTCGTCGCTGTGGATATGGCGCGACAGCATCGGCAGGATCGCCGTGCCCAGGGCGATGCCGACGATGCCGAGCGGCAGCTGGTTCAGCCGGTCGGCGAGCTTGAGCAGCGTCAGCGATCCCTGCGGGAGCGAGGTCGCGAAGAAGGTGTCGACGAACTGGCTCACCTGATAGATGCCGGCGCCGAAGGTCGCGGGCAGGATCAGCATGCCGAGCTTCTTCACCTCGGGGGTGAATTTCGGGAAGCGCCAGTGGAGCTTCAGCCCCGCGCGGCGCACCGCCCACGCCATATAGGCGAGCTGGACGGCACCCGCGAGGCTGACCGAGACCGCGAGCGCCTCGGCGACGATGCGGTCGTCGCCGCCCGGACCGCGCAGCCACCAGCCGGTGACGATGCCGCCGATCAGGACGATATTGAGCAGGACGGGAACGAAGGCGCCCGGTGCGAAGCGCGATCGCGCGTTGAGCAGGCCCGACAGCATCGCGACAAGGCTGACGAGCGCGAGATAGGGAAAGGTCACGCGGCTCAGAAAGACCGCGAAATCGAACTTGCCCGGCACCTCCTGGAAATCGCGCGCGAGCAGCCAGACGACTCCGGGCATCGCGATCATCATGATCGCCGAAAAGCCGAACAGCGCCCAGAGGAAGACCGACAGCACGTCGTCGGCGAATTTCGCCGCCGCTTCCTCGCCGCCCTCGTCGTGCAGCGCGCGGCTGTACATCGGCACGAAGGCGACCGAAAAGGCGCCCTCGGCGAACAGCCGGCGGAAGGTGTTGGGAAGGGTGAAGGCGAGCTGGAAGGCGTCGGCCGCGAGGCCGGCGCCGAGCACGCGGGCGAGCAGCATGTCGCGCGCGAAGCCGAAAATGCGGCTGACCATCGTCAGGCCGCCGATCGTCCCCACGCTTTTGACGAGGCTGCTCAAGCCCTCAGCCCGCCCCCGTTACAGGGCTCAGGCCTGGCCGACCGCGACTTCGCCGGCCGCTTCGGCCTGCGCCGCCTGGACCTGCTGCGCGAACAGGCCGTGGAAATCGATCGGCTCGAGAAGCAGCGGCGGGAAACCGCCATCCTGCACCGCATCGGCGACGACGCGGCGCGCGAAGGGGAAAAGGATGCGCGGCGCTTCGGCGAGGAAGAAGGGCTGGAGCTGGTCGTCGGGGACGTTGCGGACGCCGAACAGACCGGCATATTTCAGGTCGATCACGAAGCTCGTGCCCTGATCGGTCTTCGACGTGACGTCGATCTTCAGCGTCACTTCGTACAGATTCTCGCCGACGCTGTCGGCGGCGATGTTGAACTGCACGTCGACCTGCGGGGCTTCCTGCCACTGATAGACCGCCGGCGCGTTCGGATTTTCGAACGACAGATCCTTCACATATTGCGAAATCAGGCCGATCGCCGGGCTCGTGTCTTCGCCGTTGGGCTGCAGGGCGGGGTTGTTGAGGTCGGGGCTCGTTTCGTCGGCCATGATGAAAGGAACTTTCGCTGAAAGATGGTAACAATATCCGCATCCGCAGACCCGTATCGGAACCGCGGCGGACGGTTGCCGCGGCGCTTAGCAGCGCCCGGCGGCCAGCACAATGGCCGCCGTCCCGCGCGATGGTTAAGGCCGAATCGTTGACCTGCCGCGCCGGAGCGGTCATGGCTATTTGAAACCGGGCGGCGTATCGCCTATGTATCAGTCGATATGTTTCTGCCTGCCGCATTGGACTTTTGCCCGTGACCGCTTTTTCGATCGTCCTGCTCGCCATGATTGCCGCCTTCCTCGGCATGCGGCTCTACTCGGTGCTCGGCAAGCGCACGGGGCACGAGCAGGAACCCGTGCTGCCGCGCGAACGTGCTGCAACGGCGCCGGTCCGCCTCGACGAGGGCGACGGTGCGGCGGCGTCCGCGTCCGCCCCTGCCGACACCTCGGGCCTCGTCTATGAACCCGCGGCCGAGACCGGCCTGCGCCAGCTTCTCGCGACCGACCGCAATTTCGACGCCGGCCGCTTCATGGAGGGCGCCGAGGCGGCGTACCGCATGATCCTCGAAGCCTATTGGAAGGGCGACCGCGACACGCTGCGCGACCTGTGCGACGACGACAGCTACGAAGCCTTCGCCGAGGCGATCGCGGCACGCGAAGCACGCGGCGAAACGCTCGACAACCGCCTGATCGGTATCGATTCGGCCAAGATCACCGCGGTCGAGCTGAATCGCGGCGAAGCGCGCGTTACCGTGCGTTATCACGCCGATATCAGCGCGGTGACCCGCGATGCCGACGGCAAGCTGATCGCGGGGTCGATGAGCGACGCGGCGCAGACCGACGACCTCTGGACCTTCCGCCGCCAGATCGGCAGCAACGACCCCAATTGGGTGCTCGACGAAGCCGAATCGGCCTGATCCCATGATCCCGGGCGTGGGGGCGCGGCTCGCGCGGACTTTCGGATTCGCGCTGCTCGCCACCATGCCGCTGCTTTCGGGCTGCGCCTCGGTGGTCCCCGCGGGGGACAGCCGCCCCGCGACCACCGCCCCCGTCCCTCCGCGCCCGGCCGGAACGCC